>CALARU010000158.1 GCA_937888715.1 uncultured Planctomycetaceae bacterium
CAGTCTTTTTTCTAACTGCAAGTATACATTTGCGGAAATGATCAGCGCCTCCATCGGGGAGATCATCCCGAGTAACGGAAGTTATGACAACAAACCGCAATCCTAATCTAAAGGCAGCTTCTGCAACGCGATCGGGTTCATCCTCTTCCACATGAAGGGGTTCACCCTTGGGGACAGAGCAAAAACCACATGGGCGGGTGCAAACATTTCCGAGAACCATGAATGTGGCGGTTTTTCGCGAATAGCATTCCGCCCTATTTGGGCAACGGGCATTTTCGCAGACTGTTTCAAGTTTTAATTCGTCCAGCAATGATTGCGTGAAAGAATTTTCATTACCAGCGGGCAATTGCTTTTTCATCCATGAGGGCAATCTTTTGCCTTGCGCTGGTTTTTCGATTGTATCAAGTGGCAGCATGAAATTGCTTATCTCCTGAAACTATAAGTACCTATAATAAGTTTAGGGAAAGGATGGTAAAAAACACAACCATCTATAAAAAAATTACAGCGTTTTAAACTTTTACGATTTGAGGGAAGACTTCCACTAAGAAAAATGATAATATTTCCCCAATCATTAACCATTCTTCAGGAGTTTATGCTATGCGTTTCTTTCTGGCTATGTCGCTTTTGGCAACTTTAACAGGGTCTTTCACTTCCTGCGCCTTTGCCCAAGAAAAAAGAACCGTCGTCAATATTGAAACATCCCTTGGAGATATCAAGGTTGAGCTTAACGAAAGCGCTGCACCCATCAGTGTTAAAAACTTCCTTTCCTATGTAGACGATAAGTTTTACGATGGCACCATTTTTCACCGTGTAATAGCAGACTTCATGATTCAAGGTGGCGGCTTTGAAACAGGCCTCCAAGATGCCAAGCAGACTTCAGACTTCGAAAAGAAACAAAAGAAAACCAAAGCCCCAATCAAGAATGAATCAGGCAACGGACTTTCCAATGTTCGTGGTTCAATCGCCATGGCTCGTACCAGTGTTTTAGACAGCGCAACAAGTCAATTTTTCATCAACACTGTAAACAATGCCAAACTTGATCAACCAAAATACTGCGTGTTTGGCAAGGTTATCGACGGCATGGATGTGGTTGATAAAATCCGCAAAGTTGAAACAATGGCCATTCAAGGGCAAATTGGCGATGTGCCAACTAAAGATGTAGTCATAAAATCCATCACTCGTGTTAAATAACCCCCATTAAGAAAGAGAAATATCATGGCGAATCCAAGTGTCAAGGTTAATACATCAAAAGGCGAATTCACTATCGAACTAGATGAAAAAGCTGCTCCAATCACCGTCAAGAACTTCTTGTCTTATGTGGAAGACAAGTTCTTTGATGACACCATTTTTCATCGGGTGATTAAAAAATTCATGATCCAGGGTGGTGGTTTTAACCCCGGCATGAAACAAAAAGCAACCAAAGGGAACATTAAAAACGAATCCTCCAATGGGCTTACCAATCTGCGGGGCACTATTGCCATGGCTCGCACCCCAGACCCTGATAGCGCTTCGAGCCAATTCTTTATCAATGTTAAAGATAATGGGTTTTTAGACAAAGCTAATTCAGGCGATGGCGCTGGTTACTGCGTTTTTGGCAAAGTAACCTCTGGAATGGAAATCCTTGATACCATTGAAGGTGTACAAACCGGAAACAAAATGGGTCACGGCGATGTTCCAAATGAAGACATCACTATTTTGTCTGTAATTAAAGCTTAAGTAAAACTAATTAGGTTTAAGGGGACTGTTTGACAGTCCCCTTTTTTATTTACGGTTTGATCAGCACTTTAGCATAAACATGATTTTTTCTATCGCCAGTTTCGAGAAAAGTTTCCATCAGGGTATCGAGAGATGGAGTGACCTTCCCGTTCCATCTGGAAATCAAATTAGAAGTTACCGAAACAGGTTTATCAAAATCGATCTGTGATTCACCTTTGGAATTTTTACCAAACAAGAGATAGAAGTTTTTCATACCATAAGTTTTGATTATAATGTTGTTGGTAGCAACATCCGATTTGGCAAAGAAACTGGCAGGCTGAAGATTTTGCTTCCAAGTTTGCGGGTAATTAAGCCTATTTTCATTTATTGTGTCAGAACCAATCCAATAAAACTGATTATCGCAGAAACGGGTTGATTGAAATTCATTGCCCAAAACAGAACCGCCACCATCTGAGCCTAATTGATTCATAGGGAAAACCCTGGATTTACCTCGCATCCAATCGCAAATAAAAGGTATCTCTGCAGAAAAGAACTCTACACCACGCCCCTTATACTGGCTCCAAATGGAAGGGTAACCGCGTGGCATCCAGTTCGTAAACATCTGTCGAGTTTTAAGGTTTGTATCACCTGATCGGTCTCCATTAACAACGTAAAAAGGCAGGTACTGCCCGTTACGCCAATACTTTTCAATGAACATGTCAAGAAAACTAGTGCTCATGGGAATAACCCCAGCAAACTGATCAGGATGAGACAATCCAAGATCAAAGGCAACCGCGGCACCTTGTTCATAACCAAAAAGAAAAACTTTATCTGGATCAACAGGAGAATTTAATCTTGCGTCTCGAAGTATATCAAGAACAGCAAAGTGTTCTTTATCAGAGAAACCATAGCCAATGCCACCGATTTGCCAATGATAACCTAAAAGAATAAACCCATACTCATCAGCAAAAGGCGCCCATTTTTCTAACATTGAATCAACAGATTCATTAGTACCTGGAAAAACAACCAATAACGGGTAAAGCCTGTTTGGGTTTGTATCAACTGGATAGCGAATGGAATATTTAGCACCTCTGCTTTTGCCCGAAGCAAGTTCTTTTTCTATTACTTTGCCTAAGGGTTTTGAATCAATTGGCAGAATAGTTTGCAATAAAACCTGCCCCACCTCTTCGGCTTTGGCAGAAGGGTATTTATTTAAAAACACATCAAACGCAGCTTTTCGTGACGAAGAATTTTCTGCTTTAATAAAATCAATGATAAAAGTCCTTGTTAGCCAAAGCCTTTTAGCGGAAATCGGATTGGGATCCGCAGAGGAATTGCCCATAACCCAACCGCTGATAGCCAAGGATGCTGCTTTTTCTAATTCACCAAGAGTCGCTGTGGAACCCTCATTATTCTTTTGTTTTGAGATGCTTAAAAAAGCATCCAGCCTATCGATAGATTCTTCCGTGATGATTTTTTGCAGATTATCAACTGCTTTAATAAGAACGGGGTCTGATTTTTTTTCTGAAAGAGCGGAAGACAGATATATAAGGTTTTTTTGAGCTAGAAGAAATTGTTCCAAAGCTTTTTCAAGTTTTGATTGCAATGACTGAATTTCAGTAAGTATTTTATCTTTAGCTTCTACCATGGGAAATGAATCAAGTAGTTTTCTGGCTTCTGAGAGTCGACCTGCGCCAATAATCCGTTTTATTTTTTCCAACCTTTCCCTGCCACGAAGGGATTCGATTACCTCCTGAGCTTTATCGGTTCGGTCTTTATGCTCGGGAAGATCTTTAGCTAAGGATTTAAGTTCTTTTTCACTATCTTCAAACCAACCAGCCTGAGCGAGGAAATCAACCAGCTTGAATCTGCGCGATGCCATTTCTTCGGGTTTAACTTTGTCCGTGTTTTTAAAATCAGGATGGGATTTAATCAAACTGATCACTTTTTTCGAACCTAATTCCTGGGTTAGATACATGGAACTCCAAACAAACTTACTTGCAGCATCCACCCTGATAGAATAAGAAGAGAGATTCGATATGTGCTGAAAAACGCCAACCAAGCCGACAGGGCTGCGGTATTTTAAGGTTCGCTCCCATTTAGAATCCCAATCGGTGACATCAACTTCTGCCCAGAAAGGGGGAGCACCTTTACCATTTGGAATATAAATCGCTTTATTATGAATCCATCTCTCTTCCTGAATGGGGTCGCGCTTATCAAGGGTACGAACCAAATTGGGGTTAAAGTAAATACGCCTTGCACCATCATCGACCATGTAAAAACCTTTGGGAATGATCACAGGCTCTTTACTAACGGGATCAAATTCAGTAACACTTTCGCGCTTCACCATACCTTGAAGAACAAAACCATCTTTTAAAATTACAATATCAGCAAAAACAGAGCAACAAAGAATCAACCCAATCAAAACAAGAGATAAAGTTCTTAAAGCTAAATTCATTTGAAAACCCATTGAGCTTAAGCCTGCCTAATTTCAAGATTCTTTTTTACAATCATGAACATAAGGCTATTATAAACAATTGATGAACAAGAATTATTTTACCATATTTCAATGTTAAAGTTATTCTTAATAGGGGAAAACAATGCCAATTCATTTTCGATGCAAGTACTGTGATTCCAAACTTAGTATCACCCGAAGAAAAGGTGGCCTGCAAGTTCAATGCCCATCGTGCTACAAGTATGTAAAAGTTCCTGCCGTGCCCGATGGGTACCCAACACCTGCTAATATAACCCCCGAGGTAATGGCGCCTAAAAAAGCACCTTTAACAAAAGCAAAAGAAAACGCTTTAGAGTCGATGAATCCAGACATGATACTCGCAACCCCTTCAAAAGGTATGCTTTCTCCACCGCCGCCACCTGTCTATTTTGATGAGTTCGATGATGACAACCCAATGTTTGATGTTGTGCAATTAACCTCATCAGGCCAAGAATTCACAGGCCCAATACCTTGGAAAAAATTATTGCAGTCGAACAAAACCATTTTAATCATTGTGATTACGTTCGTATTTGGTTTTCTAGCTGGTTTTGTAATTCATCACCTCTACAAGAGTTAACAAGTTCCCCCGTACTCTTTTGAACATCTTAAGGGCCAAAGATACTGTCTAAAAACTCGAAGAATAAAAGTCCTTGCGCTAAAACAATTCCAATTGTGAGGATTATAATAAAAACAATGAATCCGCACAAAATGCTGAGTAGTTTTGTAGGGATTAGGGCATTTGTTCGACACTTATATTAAAGTTAATTTTGCACGGGAAATAGCTTCATCGTAGTTTTTGAGCAATATTATATATGAAGGTATTTTATAATATCAATGAATTGCGAAAATTTAAACAAGGTGTGGCATGCAATTACTATCTTGCTCAAAAAACCGGATTGCGCTTGGCTTACTAATGGTCTTCTGCGTGAATACATTCATTCATGCAGAACCTTTCCCTATCGATTCCACGGAACTGTTTAAAAGAACATTTCTTAATCGTGGCGATGAAGATCGAAAAAACAAACTTCTAATCATTCTTAACAAAACAAACGCGCTAGGGGATTTAAGCAAAATCATTTTAATGCAAGATTGGCAATACATCGAGGGAAACAAAAGAATTGCGGACATCAATGGCGAAGTTCGAACAGCGGTAATCCAAAAATTCAAAACAAATGGGTTGCAACTACTTAAAGAAGGCAAAGACGATGCAAAAATCGATTTGGCAATCTTGATAGGCGAAACAGCGTCTGCCAATCTTGTTGACGAAACTTCAGAATCACTGGACCAAATTGCGCAACGAAGCCGTTTCTTAAGAGCAGAACTCAGCACCTTATCGCCCCAACTAGCATTGCTAACTAAAAGCAAAAACCCAAAGGTCGTAATTGCTTCAGTTATGGCATTGGGAAAAATAGAGTCAAAATCTGATTTATTTGCTGCGAGTATTTCAGATCTGATGGAAATAAACCCCGCTAACACCTTGGCAATCCGCCGGGCAGCTGCTGTAAGCCTTAAAACGCGACTGGCTACGGTAAGCCAATTGCTTAAACAAATTCGCGTGGTACGCGAAAGAGACAATCTAGACTTGGTGAATGATCTATTAACAACAAGCAAGTTGTGCTTCCCGCTTGGTGTTCGTGCTCTTAAAGATAAGGATTTTATTGTAAGAGAACAAGGCACATTGGCCTGCAAACAAGCAACATCAACCTTGGCGGATGTTGATTATATTATTCCAATTCGCGAAGCAGAAATGACAATGCTGGAAAGGCCCGACATAATTGCACAACGCACAAAAAGCTTTAGAGAAGGGCTGGCCTTCGAATTACCTTTGATCAATTCATTTCGCGACAATATGCGCGAACTAACTGATCATGCGACAAACTTCGAAGCAGACATTTTAGTTCGAATTGCAAGCTTGGATGTTGTTGAAGATCTTGTTGTGATTCGAAAAAAACTTATAGAGTTTGAATCAGTTTTAAACAAACTCGATACCCTTGCAGGAAATGTCCCAAATCCTAAGCCAAAACTAATAACACATGACATCTTTCCTGACGGAAATGAATTCAAGGAAGTCGTTCAAGATTTAATCATGGTTTTATCCGATACAAATTTAAGAATTCGATTAAATGGTCTGGATATTGTTGAAGGTTTTTTAAGTATGCCTGATATTACGGCAAGAATTACAAATGAAAAAGAGCTCTTTCTCTTTAGAAAACTTGCAAGTGTTGCAACCACTGATTCAAACCTTATGGTGAAATATGCAGCGGTAAGGGCAATTGGTCGGTCTGCTCCATTAATGCCCGAAATCGCTGTACCAGTATTAGCAAAATGCCTTCTTGAGGAAGATCTCGACATTCGAATTGAAGCTGCAAAAGCATTGAATAAGTATGGCAAGGAAGGAGCGAAAGCAATCCCCTCGCTAGAAAAGATGATTGCCCATGGCGACTCGGACTCTAGGATTGCGATGATGAATGCAGTGGTAAGTTTAGGCACCGATGGATCTCCTACGCTTGGAGCTGTAGCAAAAAACCTCCAATCGAATGAACCGAAGGTACGAATCAAGGCTGCAGAAACATTGGGGAGGTTTGGAAAATTAGCGGAAGCCCAAATACCAACACTTCAAAAATCATTAAGGGATGAAGATTCTAATGTAAGAAACGCAGTAAGTTCAGCGTTATTAAAAATCCGCTTTGGTTCGTAATAGATAATAGTTTAACATAATTTAAAACGAAGGCTCGATGACTGCACTCATCGAGCCTTTGCAATTTTTACTACTAAGAGGATCAGGCCCAAAAGCATGAATTTGATCACGCTTAAATTCGGCGTGTTCCTTGGAAGTGGTGAAAACAATCGCCCTGCCCTTTTTATCGACTTCAACCGCAAGCTGAAAGCCTCGTTCCTGAGGGTGGCCAAACAAAGTTTGCAGCATGTGAATCACATACTGATAAGTATGATCTTCATCATTCAGCAAAATGACATGATAAGGAGGTAAAATCCTAGTATCATTTACAACTTCTGGTTCAGTGAAAGTGGGCATTAAGATCCTGAAAAATCAAAGGTTAATTATGCTTTGCGATGAACTGTGACAATCGTAATATCATCATGTGGATAAAGCCTGCCCACAGTATGCTTTTTGATTGCTTCCACAATACAGCTAAGCACATTTTTAGCAGAAGTATCGGTTACCCCAAGAAGGCAATCCCTCAACCCATCCCTGTTTCTTTCCTTACTTACAAACGGAACATCGCCAACAGTCATGGCATCGGGAACCCCGTCAGAATAAAGAATCATGCATTGATTGGGCTCTAACTGAAACTCAGCGAATTCGTAAGGAAAACCATCAAGGATACCTAGCATAACGCCCGCAGTATCAAGGCTGACGGAATCATAAGGAGGCGACCCATCGCCCTTAACAATAATCGGTGCCATATGGCCTGCATTAACCACAGTAACCTTGTGATCAGGATTTAAAACAGCAAGAATTAAAGTAACAAAGCGATCTAGCTGGCTTGTATGGGGATAAAGAATATCATTAAGTTTTGTAACGGCTTCAGCGGGGGTTGGTTCCATTAAAAGAGCCAAGCGTGTTTCGGAAGAAAGCTTAGCCATTAGAAGAGCAGCGGGAATACCTTTGCCTGCGACATCGCCTACCGCAACGCCCATGCGATTGCCGGACATAGGAATAAACCCATAGTAATCCCCGCCAATTTCTTGGGCAGGCTGGTAATGAGCAGCAAAATCATAACCCGGAATCTCTGGGAACCCTACTGGTAGAAAGCTTTTTTGAACTTGATTGGCAAGCTCAAGATCGCGTCTGATTCTTTCCTGCAAAAGGGAGCTTTGATGGAATTTGGCATTTTCCATTGCAGCACCGGCTTGATTTGCAACGCCCCAAAGCAATTTAAGATCGTCTTGAGTAAACTTCTTGCTGCGATCCTGCGTATCAACCTGAATAACACCAAAAGCCTGACCTGCAACACCACACAAAGGCACGCACATCACAGAACGGATTTTAAAATCCACAATACTCTGGCTGGTTTGCATCCTGCTATCCTGGCTGGCATCATCACTCAAAAATGCTTGCTTCTGCTCCAAGCACTGTTTAACAATACTTTTACTGAATCGCGCGCTGCTTTCGTCTTGTGGCCTTCGGGTTTTTATTACCCGAGGTATAAACTTATTCGTGTTTGTATCACCCATGATGATAAAACAGCGATCGGCCTGTTTGAATAACTGAAACATGCAATCTACGGTGGTGGGCAAAAGCTTGTCCAGTTCCAGCACCTTGCTAAGCGAACTTGTAATTTCCAGCAACAACCTAAGTTTTTCTGCAGGTTGTGTTTCAAGCAACTGTTGGCTACTAGCATTAATGGTTGCATGAACTGTACTGGAGGTATCTTCGCCCTTATCATCATCCATATCGAGGGCGGCTAGATCAATGCTTTGTTTAGATTGAAAAGCAACAACAAAATCACAAATGCGAATTTGATCATTATTTTTAAGTGGAACTCTGCCTGCGATCTGTTGCTCGTTCAAAAAAGTACCGTTACGGCTTTTATTATCCTCAAGGAAATACTGGCCTTGGACTCTAAGGATAAAGGCGTGCTCCCTACTTACCGAAGTAATAGGAATGATAATGGCGCAATCAGGATTACGGCCAAGGGCAAAGCGATCGCCATTTAAAGAAATTTCATTACCTTCGTTATGGCCCTTCAAGATTTTCAGCACACTCATGGAGTCATCCCTGCAAAGAATAAAAATCAAACATAAAAATATATAACATTAACAGTCTACAATACTTGGAAACCAATCGATTTGCAAGAATTGGATAAAGAAACCCAAAAGACTTGGGCTATAAAAGTAAAAGCTAAATAGGTTCAAGCTTGACGACCAAATCCCCGCCTTCAACCTGACCCCCTGCAGAAACGGTAATAAGCGAAGCAATACCTGGTTTTTCGGCACAAACCGTGGTTTCCATTTTCATGGCTTCAAGCACAAAAAGCTTCTGCCCTGGGCTAACTTCTTCGCCTGTTGCAACAAGCATTTTCGAAATAACACCAGGCATAGGTGCAGCAATTTCCAAAGGATTGCCCGGGGTGGCTTTGGGCCTTGCCGCTGTTTTGGCAGTTAATGATTTATCAAGGGTAACAACTTCACGGGGTTGCCCATTGAGTTCAAAAAACACGGTTCTCGTACCATCCGCATGGGGTTCACCGACGGTAAGGTATTTTAGAATGAGGGTTTTGCCTTGTTCAATTTCGATACTAGTTTCATCGCCTGGATGCATACCATGAAAGAAAACAGGGGTAGGCAAAACACTGGTATCAGAATAGCGTTTTTGATGTTCAACAAATTCTGGGAAAACTTTTGGGTAAAGGATATAACTAAGCACTTCCAAAATCCCATGTGAGATGCCGGTATTCTTTTCCAATTGCAATCTCGATGCCTCAAAATCTGCAGCAGGAAGGGAGGCACCGGGTCTGCCAGAAATCGGCTTCCTACCCTTGAGAACTTTTGTTTGCAAAGCTTTAGGAAATCCCCCCAAAGGCTCGCCCAACCTTCCTTCAAAAAATTCTACCACAGACTCGGGAAATGAAAGCTCGCGCGTTCCATTTTCAATGTCATGCCTGGTTATACCATTACCAACCATGAACAAAGCCATGTCGCCTACTACTTTGGAAGTTGGCGTCACTTTGACAATATCACCAAACATAAGGTTGACTTGGGTGTACATTTCACAAACTTCGCGCCAACGATCTCCAAGACCCACCGCTTTGGCTTGCTGAAAAAGGTTGGTATACTGCCCGCCTGGCATTTCGTTGATATAAACATCTGCGGTTGGGGCTAATTGCCCGGTTTCAAAGGGTGAATACATGGCACGAACTGCTTCCCAATAAAGGGAAACCTCATGGAGTGCTTCACGATCCAAATCGGGGTCACGATCTTGAAACTTAAGGGACTCTACCAAAACATTAAGGCTGGGTTGGCTCGTCATGCCAGAAAAAGGAGCCATGGCTGCATCAACCACATCAACAGATTCAGAAGCTGCGAACAGCAAGGATGCAACTTGTCCACCTGCACAATCGTGTGTATGAAAATGGATGGGCAGGGAAACTTCCTGCCTTAATGCGTGGACCAGTTTTTGTGCCGCCCAAGGCTTTAGCAGCCCCGCCATATCTTTGATTGCAATGATATTTGCGCCAAGCTTCTCTAATTGTTTTGCCAAATCCACATAATAGGCAAGGTTATACTTAGAGCGCTTAGAGTCTAGAATATCTCCGGTGTAGCAGATTGCAGCTTCACAAATCATGCCGGAATCTCTAACAGCATCGATAGCGAGCTGAAGGTTGGGAATTCCATTAAGCGCATCAAAAACGCGAAAAACATCAACCCCAGCCATGCCCGCTTCTTTAACAAAACGCTGTACGACATTATCTGGGTAACTCGTATACCCGACAGCGTTGGCAGAACGAAGCAGCATCTGAAACAGAATATTGGGAACCCTCTCACGCATCTCAGCCAAGCGATCCCAGGGGGATTCCTTGAGAAATCGCATGGAAGTATCGAATGTAGCGCCGCCCCACATTTCGAGCGAAAATAACCCGTTTAACCGGGCTGCATAGAAAGGCGCGATCCGTAACATGTCCCGGGTTCGCATTCTAGTAGCCAATAACGATTGGTGGGCATCCCTAAAGGTTGTGTCAGTTATCCAGAGCTTTTTCTCTTTTCTTAGCCACTGCGAAAACTTTTCAGCTCCAAGCTCTTTAAAGATGTCCCGCGTACCTTTGGGTATGTTCTTACCAATCGAAGCCAACACCTTTGGCCCTAATTCTGGCTCTTGCTGCACCGATTCTTTCACACTATTGTTGCGCTTGATATCGGGATGACCATTGACAATAATTTCGCCCAAATATCGCAGCAACCTTGTTGCTCGATCTTGACGAAAAGGCAGATCCAGCAAAGTCGGAGTTTCATCGATGAATCTTGTCGTACACAAACCATTAAGAAAATCCTGATGATTAACCAGATTGATCAGAAACGGTATGTTCGTTTTTACTCCGCGAATCCTAAATTCATTCAGGCTTCGAAGCATCCTTCGGGCCGCATCTTCATAGGTGAGAGCATTGGCGGTAACCTTCACCAACAAAGAATCATAAAAGGGATTGATCACTGCCCCAGTAAATGCAGAACCTGCATCCAGACGAATGCCCATACCACTAGCAGAACGATAGTTGCTTAATTTGCCATAATCTGGAAGAAAATTGTTTAATGGATCTTCCGTAGTAACCCTACACTGAATCGCATAGCCTCGCAGAGTGATATCTTCCTGCTTTTTAAACCCAATTTCTGGACTGCCCAGAGTTAACCCCTGCGCAACCATGATCTGACTTTTAATAAGATCAACGCCAGAAACTTGCTCGGTAACCGTATGCTCGACCTGAATTCGCGGATTGACCTCGATAAAATAAAACTTGTTGGTTTCCGCATCCACCAAAAACTCAACCGTGGAGGCGTTATCCACGCCTGCTTCGCGACCAATAGCAATTGCAGCATCTAAAATGCCTTTTCGGGTATCAGCATTCAAATTAAATGCAGGCGCTATTTCAACCACCTTTTGGTGCCTGCGCTGAACCGAACAATCGCGTTCAAACAAATGAAATAGATTGCCATGCTTATCTCCGAGAAGTTGAACTTCAATATGCTTTGCTTTGCGAATAAATTTTTCGATAAAGACATCAGAAACGCCAAAAGCTGCGCCAGCTTCCCGTTGCGCCTGCTCTAAGGCATCTTGCAATTTAGCCTCGGACTCAACCACTCGCATACCCCGCCCGCCCCCACCCATCGAAGCCTTTATGATCACTGGGTACCCAAGTTTGTTCGCAATAATCTTAGCTTCGCCAACATCTGAAACTGCATCGCTGCCTAAAAGAATTGGTACCTTTGCTCGCTGGGCAAGCAATCTAGCTTGCACCTTATCCCCTAAGTTCATCAAGACTTCAGGCCGCGGCCCGATGAATGCAATTCCTGCCTTGATAACAGCTTTCGCAAAATCAGCATTTTCAGAAAGAAACCCATAGCCTGGATGGATGGCATCAACATCATGTAAAACAGCCAAGGCAACAATTGCATCAATTGCAAGATAGGAACGGATGGGTTCCCCTGCTTTCCCAATCTTATAAGCTTCGTCTGCCTTAAAGCGATGTAAGGCAAAGCGATCCTCGTGGGAATAAATTGCAACCGTTTTAATGTTGAGTTCACTTGCAGTACGAAATACTCGAATTGCAATTTCGCTGCGATTAGCAACCAGTAGTTTTTTAAATCTACGAACACCAATCATAGAGGCATCCATTTAAGTAGGGGAGAACCTTTAGCAAGTCGATTCCTGCAACAGGTATACCTAGAAAGTGTACTGAAAAACCTGAAGCGGTTCGAGATTCTCTTGTAAAAGATTACAAGGTTCTGGAACCGCTTCGTCATAAAATTCCGTATTAATTTTAACGATTAACCAAAGCATTGGCAGTCAATTCGACCGTTCCTGATTCAGGAATATCGGTTTTTATTAACACTTTATGCTTTAAGTCCCCTTCCCTATTAGCTTTAAAACTAAGAGTTATCACATGAACTTCTTTCTTTTCCTTGGATAATTCCTTAACGACCCAATTATCGTCCAAACCTTCCACGCAAAGGATGGTAAAAGGTTGGGTCCCTCGAACCACAATTTTGCGGTCAAAGGAATCCCCCATTTTCACCGTTCCAAGAGAAAGATTGGCCGGGCTAACAGTCAAAATTGATTCAACCTGAACATTTAAAGGCACCCGAACCACGGGAATTGAACCCACATTAGTTTTAAAGAATATATCTGAAAACCATTTACCAACCGGAATATCTTCACGAACCACTGCGGTTGCCTCGTAAATAACATCATTCCCTTCCCGTTTTAACAGAGCATAATTGACTTTCAAATAATGGCTCTCAGTTTTCGCCTCAAGTAGCTCTAAATTCGGAAAACCATAAAATCTGAGAGTGATTTTAGACTCTGCACTTTTACCCCTGCGGATTTCATTAAAATTGAAATTCTCTGGAGTTACTGCGAAATCGTTTCTCCCATAGGCCTGAACCAGAAGCCTGACTTCTTCAAACTTTGGTTTGTCAAAAGTCACATACACCGTAACACTTTTAGAACCAGAAAATCTGGTGCTATCCATGTGCGCAATAACCGAGGTTTCTTCATTTGGATTGATCTGATTTTTAAGAACAGAAGCACTGACACACCCACACGAAACCCTCACTCCTGAAATGTGAACCGTTTCAGATGTGTTATTTTTAAGTCGAAAATGATGAATTAGCGTCGGCCCTCTGGGGACAGACCCGAAGTCTTTGTTTAACTCTTCAAACATACTTTCAGCCCGAGAGGAAGCGTGTACACTTCCGCAAGCTAAAACCAACGCAATAGACAAAATCCAACGACCTAGCATTTGATTTACCCTCTGAACCCCTTGTAAATTTTTGAACCCCATCCCACTTAATAAAGTTATTGCCCATAACAGGCAGGTGTCAAAATTTTGGTCGACAAAAAATCAGACTATATTAAAAAACAAATACTTCTGATGTATCATTTATTTTATCAAGCTTTATCCCACTAATTCAATTATACCAACCAACCCGACCATATTAACATTATCGTCCAAAAGATCTGGCAAGAACTGCAACAACCACTTGCTTTGCACCTGCTGAAATTAACACTTTTGCAGCTTGATTTGCAGTAGTCCCCGTCGTTAGAACATCATCCACCAGAAGAATTTGTTTACCTTGGATTAAAGACTTGGAAACATTCGTAAAAACTTGGCGCAAATTTTTACGCCTTTCTGTTGGTAGCAATCCTGATTGTTCCGGTGTATGACGAACTTTTCGCAATGCCCAATTTACAAAAGGTTTTTTCAAAACATCTGCAACACCTGTTGCAATTGCTTCCGTCTGATTATGCCCCTTGATCAATCTTTTCCACCAATGCACCGGTATGCAGGTGATAAAGTCTGGCTGGAATCCCTGAGTGCAGGAAAAATGCTCCCCCAATAATGCTCCAAGGGTTCGCGCAAGCTGCTCACCCTGCAAGTGTTTGATCCTTAGAATTGCATCTTTAAATTGAGACTGATAGAAACCCAACGACACAACCTTTTCAAAATAAAAATGATCCCGCTTGCATAACAAACAGCCATCTGCAGTATCAAGATGCGGGCCAACTCGAGCGTTACAACGCAAGCACTTTGGATCATCCGGGGGCCGAAACCATTCCCTGCAACGATTGCAAAGGCATACTTCATCATATTCCAATAAATTATTACAGCTGTGGCATAACGCTGGTGCGCAAACATGCAACCCTGCGCATAGCCATTGCGAATAAAGATTTGTCATGCTTTAAATTATGCAGCAGCTTGTTTGATAGCGGAAGAAAAAAAGGATTGAAGTAAACAAGGGGCAGAGAGATCGCCCGAGCATAAGGCTTGATCCTGAACAAAAAACATTAATTCCAGCACATTACTACCACGCAAAGTGGAGTGTAAACAAACATCAGTCATTGCAAGCCAGAAGGATTGAGCAGGAAAAACCACAACTTTGCGCGGGATTTTTTTCTGAATGACTTCACTTTGCCTTAATGTGACCCCGATTTTGTCTAGCATTGCATCAATATTATTACCAGAATGAGCATGATAAAAGCCAGATTTGCACTGTAAAGTCAGTTCAGCTCTAGCCCTACTATCAGCCAACAAAGACGCAAGCGAAGGCCCTTTTTCCCAAATCCTCGTATTTGTCAAATTAATATTACAACTTAACTTGACCACCCGTGTTTCGCCCGGCAGTCCACCCTTAAGAGTGTCCAAATGAAGCAAATCATCCTTTGCGATATTTTTTCCACCCGAAGTTGCGGCTTCAACATTATTTAAAACAACCCGATCCAAACGAATCGCCCCACCATACTTTGGAAGCAAAACTTGAATTTTATCCATCAGAACTTTTGAAACCCGCCCGAGCAAAGTTTCGAGTTCCTGTGAATTAGATCCCACCAGCCTACCATTCTTAGGATGGAAACTAATGGCTTGATGCCATAAACCTTTGGGTTTATAAGAACAAAGAACCTTTAATTCATCAGAATTAAAAACCGAATCAAGCGACCAGGAAGGATAAATCAAATCCCCTTTTTCGAGCCTGAGTTCCAGCGAAGAGGAATCAGAAGGCATACTGCTATCTGTAAAATCACGATTTATTTTCAGAATGTTGCTATGTTGCATATGCCTTAAAACCCATGGCTTTTATCATGCAGCCTTGATAATGGCTTCGTGAAAATCAGAGGCACTTTGCTCTGAAAAATTAAGCGCAGAAAGCTCATTCATTGGAAAACTAATAACAAATCGAGTTGGCTTGAAGCCGGATGGCAAAACGAAAGAGATGTTGCCTTTATTAAGCTTAATCAGCCTCCAAGCAACGGAAAGTCCCAAACCTTGCCCCCTGCCCGCCTGCCTACCTGAGAAAAAAGGGTCAAATAAGTTTGCAACATCTTCACTTGCAGGCCCGGGGCCACTATCTTCCACAAAAAGAAGGATCTGGCCTGATCCAGAATTTTCCAACCCAATCCTCACCCAACCCCCAATTCCAGCAGCTTCAATCCCATTTCGAGTAACATTTTCCAATATTGTGCGAGCCTGATAAGGGTCAGCAAAAATCGAACAATTAAAAAGCTCCCCATCCACAGGAGACAACATTACTTTCTTTTCACTGGCCCAATCTTCGAGCTTTTCAATTACAGTTTCAACAATTCCCTTACATTCCAAATTGGAAGGTGCAGGGACATTAGGTCTGGCAAACTGCATTAAATTGCGCAGAATTAGATTAATTCGTTTTGCCTGCCTTACAATACTTTCCAAAGAATCTTTGAGTTTTTCCCTGGTTTCTTCGATTTCTAGATCATCCATTCGGGCAAGAATAAATTGTGATTGCCCCTGAATAACTGCAAGAGGGTTGTTAAATTCGTGCCCAGCACCCCCAGCAAGCTCAACCACGGATTGTAATTTCATATCATGAAGGCGCTGCGATCCAGATTGAATCTGATTTTGCAAAGCAGCCTTATATGCTTCCGATTCGACATTATCACGGGATTGAATCAAGCGATTCTCATGAATGCTATCCATTGCAAATTGAAGACTCTCTGCAATCACACTTTCAGGCGTCTTTCTTTTGGAATTAACAAAAGTCCTAATGTTACCACCAAACCATTTGTTAACTATCGCACCAACATCGATTTTATCCAGAAGGCCGGGATACTTTAATTTCTTTTCCCACTGTCTCACTGACAAAGATTTCCCAGCCTGCCCGTCACGAGAATATTGATCTGCAATTAATAATATTTCACCCAAGTATGGATGGAGACCCGCGGCAGTCGCTATCTCAAGGCCATCTTTTCCTGACAACAAATTAACAAGCCTTAACCAGACAGGCAAACCATACTGACGCATCAGGGTTGCATTATCTGTTTGCTCTTGAATATGATTTTTGGCCAACGATTTGAAATCAAAAAACAATGCACCCACCCAGGCAAGTTCACTCGAAACCTTGCCTGTAATGCAAGCGATTTCAGAAGCAATTGCTGCCCTACACAACGCATTTACAAGAGAATCATTGCTGACAAGGGTAGCATCAAGGCTAAAACCCATGCGTAAAAGTGAAAGCACGCTTTCAGAAACTGCTGGCCTAGCATTTTCTAAACAAGCTGGAAAATCAGTATCAGCATGCGCATCTGAATAACGCAGTAGTAAATAAACCGCACCTGGATCAGTCTTAATATCAAGCCAAGATTCCGACAAGGGCTTGAATATAAAATCAGAAACAGAAGAAAGCCTAGGCAATAGCCAAGGGGTTTTCATTATCAGGTTTAGAAATGTTGCCGAACTTCCATGCTCGGCCAAGGCTGCCACAGGCATACTCCATCAAAGGGCAATGGAAAAAATGAGGGGCAGAACCCTAATGGTAAGGGTTCTTCCCCACAAATTATCATCTAATTGAAACTATCTTGCACCTGTTGTTGATGTGGATTCGATATCCATCAACTGGCACATACGGTCAATAAGTTCTTCGATTTCGAAAGGCTTGCTGAGAAAATCATCAGCGCCAGCAAGGCGAAGTTCTTGAATTTTATCTTCTTCGATCATACCGCTGATGCAAAGAATTCGCACTTCTTCAAGAGTGCTGTCAGCACGAACTCGATGGCAAACTTCTTTACCATTGATATCAGGCAACATCACATCAAGAACGATTACATCTGGGCGATATTCTTTAACCATCATGCCAGCATCAAAACCATTGGTTGCAATGCGAACTTCGAAACGGCCATCGTCTTCGATAACCTTGTTCATCAATTCCAACAATTCTGTATCGTCATCAACGAGCAGAACTTTTCTTTTGCCACTTTCCAATGCATCCGTAGGGATACCATTATCTTTCATAAATTTGTACAAAGATTCACGTGGAATCCTGCGAAAGCGGGAACCAGGAACCCTGAACCCCTTCAGTTGGCCATTGTCGAAACAACGGATGATAGTCTGTTGGCTTACTTTACAAATTTTAGCAGCCTCTCCGGTCGTAAAAACAGTTTTCATCTTTAATGTCCTTCCTGGCACCAGCTAGCCAGCGTTTTTTGAGTAAACAAAATCATCTTCACGCAAGATGCAAGTCCACTCAAGATTCTTCCTTGAACCACCTTGATTACCGTAAACCCTGTTCTCGAATGCAAACTGCGAGTCATCCAGTCTGCCCTATATATACTTGCTTACCATGAAGAACTAAATTTATGCAAGGCACGATTTCAATAGGATCATGCCAACCTCACAAGCTCTCCATTTAACTACGTCAAAAATCATGTTAAAATAAACAGGATAAGACGATTAAAACGATTGCTCACCTAAAACTATCTTACCCTTTCTTCCTATATTGTCAAGGAGGAAAGATAGGTAGCTTTAATTCACAAGGAATCAAATGTCTTAAAATTCTTTAGTACCGCATCACAGTTCAAATAAAAAGGGGGTTGATCATGATGCGAAGGCCAACTGGATCAAACTTTCTCTTCTAATAAAATGCCCAAGCCTTTATTTCAAATAAAGCAATAAAACTGCGATGTCCGATGGGCTGATCCCACTGATTCGCCCTGCCTGACCAATATTTGCAGGCTTTATCTTGTTGAACTTTTCTTTAGCTTCCTGACGCAAGTGAGCAATTGCCAAATAATCAAAGTTGGTAGGAATTGTTTTTGTCTCCAACTTTTGAAATCGCTCAATCTGCACGGTCTGCCTGTTGATATATCCCGCATACTTGATTTCTAATTCAAGTTGTTCTTCAACTTCCGTAGGAAGATCGAATTTTAAACCCAGTTTCTCCTGCGCCATCACTACCAAGGATTGCCAATCTACATCATGCCTGCGCAGCCACTGCTCTAGAGAAGCGTGCTCAATATGGTTCTCGCGCAACACCTTAATAGATTCTTCAATTACTTTCTCTTTTTCCTTCAACCGATTCCAAGCTTCGTCATCCACCAAGCCGATTTCCCTGCCAATTGGGCTAAGCCTTCTATCCGCATTATCATGGCGCAATTGCAACCTGTACTCAGCTCTGCTGGTAAACATTCGATATGGCTCGTCCACCCCTCTTGTCACCAAGTCATCGATTAAAACGCCAATATATGCCTGACTTCGATCAAGAATAAGCGGAGCAAGTTTTTTGATTTTCAAGGCTGCGTTGATACCTGCCATCAAGCCTTGAGCTGCAGCTTCTTCGTAACCGGTAGTGCCATTGATCTGGCCTGCAAAATACAGGTTTGCAATGAATTTTGTTTCCAAAGTGGGGTGCAATTGCGTGGGCGGAGAATAATCGTACTCAACAGCATATCCCCAACGAAGGATCTCTGCTTTTTCCAAGCCTGGAATAAGTGCAAGCATTTTCTGCTGCACATCCTTGGGAAGACTTGTACTAATGCCATTGCAGTAATATTCGCTGGTGGTACGCCCCTCGGGCTCTAAAAAAATCTGGTGCCTGTCTTTATCTGCAAAGCGAACAACTTTATCTTCAATCGAAGGGCAATAACGGGGGCCCTGTGATTTAATTTGGCCTGAATACATTGGCGCACGATGCAAATTCTCGCGGATCAGATCATGCACCAGAGAATTGGTGTAAGTGATATGACAGGGAACCTGCTCTTGTTCGATTTTCTTAGTCGAAAAGCTGAAAGGCCTAGGGTTAATATCACCTGGCTGGGCTTCAGTTTTTGTGAAATCAATTGTTCGGCCATTTAACCTACAAGGTGTTCCCGTTTTAAATCTTTCCAACTGAAACCCACAAGCAATTAGGCTTTCGCTAAGGTTCTCGGAAGACCCATCCCCTGCCCTACCCCCTTGCGATTTAGCTTCTCCCGTATGCATGATGGCTTTAAGGAATGTACCCGTAGTTAGAACCACTGAATGGGCACGGTAAAGAGTATCCCCTCTGCAAATAACACCTTTTACGGTACGAACAGAGCCATCATCCTGGGCGGAATCTTCAAGAAGGATATTTTCCACCATCTCTTGACGGAGTGTGAGGTTTTCTTGTTTCTCGACGGTCCATTTAGCCTGGATCTGGTACTGTTTTTTGTCGGCTTGGGCCCTAGGGGAATGCATTGCAGGCCCCTTAGTCAAATTAAGCATGCGGAACTGAATGGCAGTGGCATCGGTAAGTTTGCCCATTTCGCCGCCCAATGCATCAATTTCTCGAACAATCTGACCTTTGGCAATTCCACCAATTGCAGGATTACAGCTCATTAACCCAACGGTTTCGGCACTCATTGTTAAAAGTGCAGTTTTAAGGCCCATCCTTGCAGAAGCTAAAGCGGCCTCAATGCCCGAGTGCCCTCCTCCTACAACAACGACATCAAATTCAAATTCCAGCGGGTATTTCATGGTTTAAGGCCATTCCTAAGATAAGTGAAACGCTCTCTGGGAGTTCCAATTGCAATAATTGTCCACACTGTCTAGATTATCACTTTTACAGGTGGGGTTAACCGGATTTACTTCATTATTTTATTGTAGGATGCAACCAATGCCATTGTCCGCTTTAGTACAAGAATCAATTTTATCACTAGAAGCTCCTGAAGATATCAAGAAACAAGCCTTACATAACCTAGAGCTATGGCTTACCCATGAAGAATTTAAAGAGTACCGCCCCCAAATCGAATATTTGATTTCAGAAAAAAAATGGGCTGGCCTTCTAGATCGCTTTTCCCAGATTCTCCCCTTTGGCACAGGTGGCAGAAGAGGCCCTGTAGGGGTCGGCCCCAACCGCATGAATCTTTGGACTTTGGGCGCATCTGTTCAAGGCCATTGCGAATACCTCAAACTTCAATTCCCTGATCTTAAAAAAATACATGTGGCATTAGCTTATGATGTGCGCTGTTTCATGGATAAGCGAAAACAATACAACCCAAACCTGCCCAACCCAAACCTGAATCTTTCCTCGAAAGAACTTGCTGCTTATGCCGCCAGAGTTTATGCAGCCAACGGTATCTACACCTACACCCTTCCCTTGAGTAGCAATCATTATATTGCCACACCAGAATTATCATTCTCCATCCGGCTTTTAAAAGCTCAAGGAGGGCTGAATATCTCTGCCTCGCACAATCCCCCCGATGACAACGGTGGAAAATTCTACGATGAAAGAGGTGGTCAACCCGTCCCGCCTAATGATCAGATCATGGCCGACTTCGTCGACTTGGTTCAAGACATCCATACCATGCCATGGGAAGAAGCTGTAAAAAAGAACTTCATCGAATTTATTTCTGAGGAGCCACACAAAGAATACATTTCTCTTTGCTGCGCTCAACGCCTAATCCCCGCACCAAAAGAAGATGAACCCTTCAAGGTTGTTTTTAGCCCACTTCATGGCGTCGGATCTATGACAAGCATGGAAATACTGCAAAAGGAGGGATTCAATGTCATTCCTGTTCCAGAACAAATGTCTCCGGATGGCCAGTTTCCAAATGTCACCAAAACCCCCAACCCAGAAATACCCGAATGCCTCGACCGAGCTGAAGTTGTTGCAAAAGCCCACAATGCACACCTTCTTCTTGCTACCGATCCAGACGCCGACCGGTTGGGCGCCATGATTCCTGATGATCAAGGAGGCTGGCGTTATGTTAACGGCAACGAAATCGCTGCCATTTCAACCTGCTTTAAACTCGAGATGATGGCCCAAAATAAAAAGCTCAACTCAAAGGCCATTGTTGTCAAAACAGAAGTCACCACGGGTATGATCAGCAGGATCGCAAAACATTTTAAAGTTCAGCTTCTTGATGATCTGCTGGTTGGCTTCAAATATGTTTCAGAGGTTCTTTGGCAACTTGAAAGCACGGGAAAGTACTCTCATGTTACCGGGGCTCCAAGTGACTTCGTCATCGCATCCGAAGAGAGCCATGGTATTCTGACCACCGATAAAATACGCGACAAAGATGCAGGTGCTGCTGCCTTATTGTTTGCTGAATGGGCACTTTATCTTTTCAGAAACAAGACAACCACCTTAAAATACCTCAACCAATTGTTTGAAAGGTTTGGTTACTATCGCAATGTCGGCTTGCCCATCGCGTTGCCTGGCGTTGAAGGCAAAGCCTTGATGACAACCATGCTAAATAATCTTAGAAATAATCCACCCAAAACAATTGGGGGCATGGAGGTAACGTCCGTAACAGATTTTCTTGACACCAACGGGAAGCTTGGACCCATCAAAAGTAAAACAGATGCTGCCTCACGAAATGTGCTGGTGTATCGATGCGGAGAATTCGCAAAAATCGCCCTGCGCCCCAGTGGCACTGAACCCAAAGCAAAAATCTACCTCGAAGTATGCACCGCGCCACGCGCATCAGGCATGAGTGACGAACAATGGCAGGCAGAATGCATGAAAGTAAACGAACTGGTGAAAAAAGCTGGGGCCGACTTCTTCGCCCAAGCCTTAAAAACCATAGGAATGACTCCTGCTGATTTGAAATCCTGATCTTCTGATTTTCGCAGGCAGGCTTAACTTTATGGATACGAACTGGGATGTCATTGTCGTAGGAGCAGGCGCTGCAGGCCTTTTGGCAGGTATATCTGCGGGAAAATCGGGCGCCAAAACTCTTGTCCTTGAAAAAAACCGCAAGCCAGGCGTTAAAATCCTTATGTCAGGCGGCACTCGCTGCAACATAACCCATAACACCGATAATCGAGGCATCGTTAAAGCTTTTGGCAATAACGGGAAATTCCTGCACTCTCCACTTGCTGCATTTAGCGTTGATGAAACAATCCGCTTCTTTAATCAAGCAGGCGTTGCAACCAAGATTGAACCCACAGGCAAAATATTCCCGGTCAGTAACAAAGCCCTTGATGTTCTAAATGCGCTTCTGAATCAGCTAAAGAATGACAATGCCACACTGATGCTGGAAACCCCGGTGCTCGATATCGACCCCAACGAAGATGGTTTTCTTTTAAAAACCAATCTCCAAACTTTCCAAGCAAAAAAAATAATACTTACCACAGGGGGATTATCCTTCCCAGGATGTGGAACAACAGGCGATGGATACAAATTTGCAATGAAATTTGGCCACACCATAAAAGAAACACAACCAGCCTTGGCACCCTTGAAAACCGATGCAAGATGGGTGCACGAATTAAGTGGCGTAACCATTCCGGATGTAGGGGTAACCGCCTGCCTCAATGAAAAACCAATGATGCAAGACAGGGGTTCATTCCTCTTCACTCATTTTGGTTTATCCGGGCCCGTCATATTAAATGTGAGCAAGGCACTTAACAGCCTTTCTAACTTTAAGGACAGCTCCCTAAAGCTTGATTTTTTGCCCTCAGTCAAAGAAACTGACCTTGAAGCAAAACTACAATCCTTTGCATCAACAGATGGAAAAAAACTTCTTTCTGTTGCCTTGGGTGAACTGCTGCCTCGCAGGCTTCTCGAGGGGTTATTCAATCAAATCGGTTTTAGTCCAGAAAGAAAATGCGCAGGTATTAACAAGGATGAACGCAAAGCGATCGTCGTTTCCATCAAGTCAAAATCGGTTAATATCACAGGAACCCTGGGGTACGCCAAGGCGGAAGTAACTACTGGCGGAGTAAGCCTTGACGAAGTGAACTCAAAGACCATGGAAAGCAAGTTGAAGAAGGGATTATATTTAGCAGGGGAGATTTTAGACCTTGATGGACCCATAGGTGGATTTAATTTCCAGGCTGCTTGGAGTACTGGTTTTTTGGCTGGATCTCAGGCTAATGAGCAAAACGCCTGAGTAATTATGCTCTTTTATGGTAAACTAGACTGGTGTTTTAAGTTCCTAAAAGAACTCATTCATTTTTCCGGGGAAAGAACCATGTATCTTAAACTTTGCTCCTTTGTATTACTTTGCATGGCATTTATTTCTTTTTCTGCTCTAGGGCAAGATGCCAAGAAAAATAAAACTCCGTTAGATCGAATTGATATTTCAAAGGTAACTAGAAGCACTATCGTAGGCAAAGTGGCTTCTGAACCAACCGAAAAATCTATCATTATTCAAATTCATAGCCCAAAAGCACCTAACAATCTGCCTGCAAACAAAGGCAAAAATGCACCAGTAGTAAATGACTGGAAAGAACTTGAAATCCCGATCAAAGAAACAACAAAGTTCCGCTTCAAAGAACCAGTTGAAGCTTTTGATGACAAAGGAAATATCAAAGTCTACACACAACAAGATCTGAAAAAACTCAAAGGCAGCAATCCTAATCTGCCAGGATATGAAGCGAAACCTGAAAACATCATTCCCGGGCACTTAGTCATAATATCACTTGCAAAGAAGGAAAATAAAATATTTGCAAGCATGATTATGGTGACGGGCAAAGACGGATCAACCAAGCCAGATAACAAGCCAACGCCCAAGAAAAAGAATTAACTTTTGCTAATCATGACTTTAGATCGCAGGCTATTTAACCTGCGATCTTTTTTTTGCGTATTAGGCCCTTGTTTAATAGACACAAAACAATTATCATCGCCCTACCTGCCTATTTTTCCTCACATGGTTTTCAAAGGGGTTTACAAAATGAGATCGTTTCTTTGTTCGAGCATACTACTCTTTACTGTTCAAGTTAGCTTGGGGCAAAACCCAGAAGCCTCAACGGATTGGAAGCAATTCCGAGGTAACAATCGCGATGCCAGTTCAATGGATAAGAATCTTTTAAAAGATTGGCCCAAAACCGGCCCAAAACTGCTTTGGAAAACGGAAAAATTAGGCGGTGGGTTTTCTAGCATCAGCGCTGTTGCTGATAAAATTTTCACTATGGGTGACATCGAGTCCGAGAAATCTTCCTTTGTCTTGGGCCTTGATCGCGCTTCAGGCAAAATACTTTGGCAATCCATGGTTGGCAAAACTGGCGGTAATTATTCGGGCACCCGTTGCACCCCATGCTTTTCAGATGGCAAGGTTTATGCACTTGGTCAATTTGGCGACCTCGTCTGTCTTAATGCAACCGATGGCAAAGAAGTTTGGAGAAAAAACTTCAACAAAGATTTCGGCGGGAAATCAGGCGGGTGGAACTATACAGAATCACCACTCATCGATGGCAACAACCTTATTTGCACCCCTGGTGGCAAGGATAACACTGTTGTCGCATTAAATAAAGCTACAGGCGCAACGGTCTGGGCTTGCCCACTAGATCAGACTGCTGGCTATTCCTCCATCGTTATTTCCACAATTGGCAATGACAAATTCTATGTGCAACTTCTTTCCAACGAACTTGTAGGGATTGAAGCAAAAACCGGTAAGGTTGCCTGGAAATACGGCAATGATCCTGCAAAATTTAAATCCAACACTGCTAACATTCCAACCCCCATTCCTTTTAACGATAAAGTCTACGCTGCTGCTGGTTACGGCCGTGGCGCAGGATTGGTTCAACTTACCAAATCGGCTAAGGGTATTGAGGCAAGTGAAGTTTATTTCAGCAAGGACTTAACCAACAAGCACGGGGGCGTTATCAAAATCGGAGATTTTATTTTCAGCGATCGTGATGATTCAGGTAACCCACAATGCGCTGAAGTCGCTACTGGTAAAGTTCTTTGGAAAAGGCCTAAGCCTGAAAACCGCGAAGCAGGCAAAGGCTCTGCTTCCATGGTTTTTGCAGACGGGCATCTTTACATTCGTTACGACAATGGCGTAGTCGCCCTCGTTGAGGCTTCCCCCAAGGGTTATGTAGAAAAGGGTTCGTTCAAAATCCCCAACTCAGACAAAAACAGTTGGAATCATCCCGTTGTTATTGGGGGAAAACTTTACCTTAAGGAAAAAGATATCCTTTGGTGCTACGATGTTTCTGCAAAAGGGGCTGTCAACTGATCTAGGCTTTTAGTATTTATCAAAACTGCTCTCAACCTATATACTGCAGACTCAGCGTCTGCAGTATTTGTTTAAAAGGAGATTTCAATGACAAGGATTTTTTTTATGGTTGTGCTTTCAATGCTTACTTCTCAAATAGGTTTGCTTTCAGCTTTTGCTCAAGAAACCAAATCAACCATCAAAGAAGTAACTTCCATTGAAAATATCACCGAATACAAAATGGCTAATGGGCTGAAGATTCTTCTTTACCCTGATCCTTCCACTTCTAAAGTCACTGTTAATGCAACCGTTTTTGTAGGTTCTAGGCATGAAGGTTATGGCGAAGGTGGTATGGCTCACCTTCTTGAACATATGGTTTTCAAAGGTACGAAACTTCACCCCGATATTCCGAAGGCATTGAAGGATCGTGGCGCAATTATGAATGGTACCACTTGGGTGGATCGTACCAACTACTTCGAAACGCTCTCCAGTGAAGGCGATAATCTTGAATTTGCAATCCGACTCGAAGCAGACCGTTTGTTCAACAGCTTTATCCGCAGGGAAGACTTACTTTCGGAAATGACCGTTGTACGAAATGAGTTCGAGCGTGGCGAAAATGATCCCGTTGGAATTCTTAGTCAACGCATGCTTTCCGCTGCTTATGATTGGCACAATTACGGTAAATCCACCATTGGCAACAGAGCAGATATCGAAAGAGTTCCAATTGATAAGCTTCAAGGTTTTTACAAAAAGTATTACCGCATCGACAATATTATGCTGGTGATTGCTGGCAATTTTAAAAAAGAACAGGCTCTAGGGTTGATTGAAAAATACTTTGGTGCGATCCAAAAGCCCGATACCCCACTTGAATTAACTTATACTGAAGAACCGCCACAAGATGGACAGAGGCAAGTAGTGTTAAGGCGCGTAGGCAAAGTTGGTGCTGTTGGCGTTGTTTATCACACCCCTTCAAGCTCCCACCCGGATTTCGCCGCCCTCGAAATCCTCGAAGAAGTTCTTACCAGCCAACCCTCAGGCATCCTCTACAAAACCATGGTCTTGGGAAAAGTTGCTACCAGCGTTTCTGGTTATGCTTTTGGTTGGCACGACCCAGGTGTATTTGAAATCATGGCAAGTGTTGATGGCACCGCAGATATCGACAAAACACGATCCTTATTACTTGAAACGATCGACAAATTCTGCGCCTCGCCCGTTGATAAAATAGAAGTCGAAAGAGCTAAAACTAAATTCGCCCGATCCCGCAGCTTATTGATGTCTGATAGCAATCGAATTGGCATTTCTCTAAGTGATTGGGCCGCAAAGGGCGATTGGCGTTTGTTCTTCCTCTTCAGAGATCTTATCACCAAGGTTACTCCTGAAGATGTTCAACGCGTTGCTCAAACTTACCTCACTGCAAACAATAGCACGGTTGGAACTTATTATCCCACCGATAAAGCAGAGCGTATTAAAATCCCTACTTCTCCCGACCTAAATGCTCTGCTTAAAGATTACAAAGGTGGGCAAGTCATGGCACAGGGGGAATTTTTCGACCCCTCCGTTGAAAATATCATCCAAACCACCACCCTAGGCACTTTATCACCCACTGTGAAATACGCTTATCTCCCGAAAAAGACCCGTAACCAAGTGGTTAGTCTTTTAATCAACATTCATTTTGGCAATGATAAAGATCTGGCGGGTAAGAATACCGCCGCTGCCATCATGCCCCTACTTTTAACCCGTGGAACTCAAAAGAAAACTAGGCAAGAAATTGATGACACGATGGCCAAGCTTCAGGCACAATGGCGCATTAGTGGTTCCGCAGGCGAATTACAAATCTCTATTCTTTGCAGAAAAGATGCTGTTAATGGCGTGCTTGAACTTCTACATGAAGTATTGCACGAACCAAATTTCTCTTCAGAAGAATTGGAAATCATCAAGAGGCAATCCAAAGATCTTCTTGAAAAGAACAAAACCGAACCAGGGGCACTGGCAAACCGCCTCCTACAACGAAAACTCTCCCCACACCTTCCTACAGATGTCCGATACACTCCAACTTTCGAAGAATCTGCGGAACGACTTAATAAACTCAACATCAAAGACATCAAAGATCTTTACAAAAACATCTTTGGTGTAGGTGAGGCTGAAGTTGTTGTTGTTGGTGACTTCGAACCCCAGAGTGTTTCAGAACACGCAAAGAAAATCTTAGATCTAAAATCCAAAGTGGCTTTCAAGAAAATTGAAACAATCGCTAAGACTGCTGAAAAAGGTGAAAAACTTGTCATCGATACCCCAGATAAGGAAAACGCAATGTTCATGTCGGGCATTGTTTTTCCTCTCAAGGATTCAGACCCCGACTTTGTCGGCCTGGCAATGGCAGATTTCATCATCGGCAGCGGCAGCTTAAGCTCCAGACTTGGAAACCGTGTGCGCCAGAAGGAAGGCCTAGCTTATGGCGTCCGCTCTGGCCTTGATGCAGATGCAGAAGACTTATCAGCACGATTCATGGTGATGGCAAGTTGCAACCCTTCAAAAATAAAGAATGTCGATGTTGCAGTTTTTGATGAAATCAAAAAATTCGTAGATGCGGGAATCGATACCACTGAATTTGCAGAAGGCCAAAAAGCTTTTCTTGCACAGATGAAAATCGAAAGAACCACGGATTCAAGATTAGCATCAATCCTTGCAGAAAACCTAGCAGCCAACCGATCCATGGAATTCTACAAGGCTCTTGAACTAAAAATCAAGAATCTAACCTCGAAGGAAGTGGTAGATGCTTTCAAAAAGCATGTTACTGCTGATAAAATGATTACCATCTGGGCAGGCGATTTTAACAAAAAGAACTGATCATTACTGCCTGCTATCAAACAAAAAAAGGAGTGGCATTAGCCACTCCTTTTTTATTTAAATCGAATTCTTTAAGGGAACACTGCAATCAGCAAAGCAATGGTAAGCAGTTCAGACACGGAACCTGTCACACTTACATTAGGCGGATACCACATGTAAGGAACGGGATCGCCTGGAAGGCAATAGCCAGAACTACTGTCATACCTGCGGAAAGGATCGGTTGCCATGTGATAAGGCAAAGTCACAAAATCGAAGAAGAAAGTAAGGGTGGAGACAAACGGTTGGACCGCACCCAAATCCCAGCCATATCTTTCGCTGTTGATTTCCTGAAAGAAAAGCCTGTCATAAGTAAGATAATAGGGTTCAACTTTTCGGTCGTGCTTGGCCCAATTATTATTCCGCCATTGATAATCATACTTCTTCTTACTAAGTACAACATCGGAAGGAAAAACCAAGCGTTCGAGTTGATCGACTGATTTCTTTTCCTGCCCCATTCGTTCGCGCAGGGAATCTTCAGATTCCAACCTGAACAGCCTCTCTGATCCAGGTGGATCAAGCTGAATCTGGTAGGCAGATAGCAAATCTTGGCCTGACTTAGGGTCGTTAATCAAGGGCATTGTTTGGCCAGCAACATCCGTTGCACGGCTTGGGCCCTTAGATTTCAATCCCGTCGCAATTACCTGACCTTGGGTTAGGGTAGTGCCGATTTTAACTTCAGCTTCCCCAGCATTTGCAAAAGCTGCAGCAAGTGAAAAACTTGCTGCCAAGAATCTAGTTACTATCGCTGTGCGCATGGTCTGTCCTCGAAGAATAATTCGGGGCCTCGTGCGTTATGGAGATATCGTGAGGGTGACTTTCCACCACGGAAGCTCCACTAACTTGAATAAATTTAGTTTTTGTTCTTAGCTCTTCAATATCTTTGGTACCACAATACCCCATCCCTGCCCTTAGCCCACCAACGAGCTGATAAATAAAAGGGGCAAGCGGGCCTTTATATGGAACCCGACCCTCCACACCTTCCGGAACAAGCTTATCAATGCTGGATTCACCACTTTGTTGGTAGCGATCTTTAGATCCTGCCATCATGGCACCTTGGGATCCCATTCCACGATAAGTCTTAAAACTTCGACCTTTGTAAAGAATGATCTGACCAGGCGATTCTGCCAAGCCAGCCAGAAGACTCCCAAGCATTACGCAGTTTGCACCAGCAGCAATAGCTTTGGTAATATCTCCTGAGTATCGGATGCCACCATCACCAATGACGGGAACACCGAGTTCTTTAAGACCGATAGCGACTTGGTTAATGGCAGTGATTTGTGGAACACCCACGCCAGAAATCATTCTGGTGGTGCAAATGGAACCTGGACCGATTCCAACCTTCACAGCGTCAGCGCCCGCATCAACCAAGGCTTTAGCTCCTTCAAGTGTAGCAACATTTCCTGCAATCAAATCGATCGAAAACATAGACTTAATTTTCCTGACCGTTTCAATCACATTCTTGCTATGGCCATGGGCAGAATCAACAACCAAGACATCAACACCAGCTTTAATAAGGGACTCGACTCTATCGAAATCAAAAACCCCGACTGCAGCTCCGACCCGCAGCCTACCTCGCCTATCTTTACAGGCACTTGGAAAGCTGCTCAATTTGTCAATATCTTTAATCGTAATCATACCCTTCAGTATAAACTTATCGTCAACCAGCAAAAGTTTCTCGACCTTATTTTCCGTTAAAATCGTTTCAGCTTCCTCAAGAGTTGTATTTTCTGGAGCAGTTACTAGATTTTCCTTGGTCATAACCTCGGAAATTTGCTGATTAGTATTAGTTAGGAATCTTAAATCCCTTCTGGTTAAAATTCCTTTAAGGTGACCATTGATGGTAATTGGCACACCACTTATCTTGTTTTGTTCCATTATTCTGCGCGCATTGACTACCTTCTCTTCGGGAGGCAAGGTAATCGGGTCGGTAATAATACCGTTTTCGCTCCGTTTAACTTTGTCTACTTCACGGGTTTGATCAATAATAGACAAATTTTTATGTATTATGCCCATCCCCCCTTCTTGCGCCAAAGCTATCGCAAGGTCACTTTCCGTAACGGTATCCATCGGGGAAGATAATATCGGAATATTTAGTTTGATGTTTTTAGTTAGGAAGGTGCGTAAATCAACTTCTCTGGGAACCACATCACTGTACGCAGGTTCCAAAAAGACATCGTCAAAAGTAATACCCTTATAGCCAATTCGATCCAACATGATGAAACTCCTCAGAAAAGCTTGTTTTGCAAATTATAGTAGGATGCAGGCTTGTTGGAACCTTTACCATCATCACTTGCCCATTAAACATAAAGTTTCCGACAAGTAAAACAGGCTAAGATTCACTTCAACAAATCAATCAACCACCCGCTAACATAATGGTTTTTAATAGCAACCTGCTAGTGGTTCCTTTTATTTAATCGTCATGCCATATCATCATGGAAAGTGAACTTAATTTCCACAAGCAAGTTTAGCTTTTGCCTCAGCAAGGATATCAAGAATCTGATCGACTCTTTTTTTCTCTTTCGGGCCAAGGGTTCGAAGCCAAGTTTCGGTATTAATAAACAAAACCTCGAGTTTTTTGATTGCGAAGGCTTTTTCTTGACTGACGGTACTGTTCCGATTGCACGAAAACAACGGATTTGTATGGGATTTAAGATCAGGCTTATCATTGTGGGAACTGATCACTCTGCCGCAAACCCATTCAAATTCACTTGGATCTAACTCCCTGATAATTGTTACACTCGCCAAGCTTTTATCCCGTTCAATCGTTGTGGCTTTACCATCGATCACCAATTCAATTTCATCTTCAGTGGAAAGATCGTGAGCAATCAATTGGATCTTATTTAAAGGGGTGAGGTTTATGATGGTCAGTTCTAAAAATGGCCCAACACTAAAGAAGGAATCTCCTTTACGAACTGCTTCCAACCAAGATAAATGAGCAGGTGAATCAGACAAAGAAGGCATTTTGGCCCAAGTTTTGGGATTTCCGAGAAAAACCGCATTACTCTTTTTGCCACTGGCCCCAACAGATTTGGCTTTGACCCCAGCATTTAAAAGCATGTACCAAAAAAGCACAGGCGAGTTGTCAACCAGACTAAGATTAGAAATTTCAAAAAGATCAATCTCATTCAATATCAAGGCAGCAAGTGCTTCGCCCTGATATTCATTAGTGGCATCAAAAACCCAAGTAATGAGGCCATTTTTGCGATGCCCTTGCCTGCACCAATCAACAACAGACCAAACTTCAGGTGATTCAGCAGAAGAAGAAACCAGAGGAAAAACAGGCCGGTGAGAATGAATGATGCCCACGGTTCCCAAAAAGGGATGATGATTAAGGGTGTTTATAAAAAGACTGCACCCAAATTTTTCAAAAGCAATTTCCTGACCTGAAAAATCTAGAATCCTAGAGGCATCAACAATATCAGTTCCAGGAAGAATATTTTCACAAGCAAGCAAATGCACCAAATCCAAGCCTTCAGATGAGCCTTCCAAAACCGCTGCGGGCCCAGAAAGATCATGACAACGAGCATCACCACTAATCCAATTATCCCATGGAGAATCCGTTTTTCTCTCAATGTTAATTCGTAAGGCAGCCTGCCCCTGCTTAATCTCAAGGTTTTTAAAAAACTTATGAAACCGCTCGCCCTTGGTTATCTCGAAGTTGTAAACACCAGGGGGAAGATTAATTTCGCAAGCCCCATCAATGTAGTAATATTTTTTGTTTTCAAATGCAACCTGCCCACCTACCGCCATATGAGGGCCGGTTAAAAAGAATTGCTGCCTTCCAAGGGGATGAAAAGAATTCCCCAGAAGGTCAGCAACTCTAATACGAACAGGAACAGGCTTTTGGGTCTCTGAATCGCTAACACGGAGGTGAATCAGGGTCATGTCAAAAACCTCGATTCTTCAGGAAAGAAATCAAGCGTATGTGGCCCCAGCTTTGGTAACAATTGCCTTGAAAGCTTCAATGGCCTTGGGGAACAATTCAGGGCCGGTATTTCCACCAGTCGGCCCGCCACCAAGAAGGTGGGGCTCCAAGGTTGCAAACCCCGTGTAGCCACGCGCTTGAACATCCTCAATAATCTTGGGTATCATGCCGCCACCCGTACCTGCCAAACATCCATGTTTTTCATTTGCAACCCAATCCTTGACATGAAAGTGGGTGGTGTAATCACGGGCTTTAAGCCAACCTTCCCAAGGGTCATAACCACAAAAGACATAATTGGCTGGGTCAAAAGCAGCATGAAAATGGTCGCAGGAAAACCTTGAAAGCAGTTCGTGAACCCTGTCAGGCGAATCGCCATAGATTCCATGTTCATTTTCGTGAAGCAAAACCACACCAGCACTCTTGGCAAGTTCAACTTTCTTTTCCATTCTGCGAAAGACTTCGTCCTTCCATTTAGGCCATTGATCCCCATCGGGAAGGTAATAGCTAAAAATGCGAATGTTCTTAATGCCAAAAACGCCACAAAGATGAATCGCCCGCTGAAAGCGAATTAAATGAGGCTCGAAGGGTTGATCGGCTTTGATTTTCCCGATAGGAGAACCAATTGCACTGAGGCCAAAGCCATGCTGGTCAAGCAACTTTTTAAAGTCAGAGATTTGCGTATCAGTGAGATCCAAAACATTGGTTTGGTAAATCGAACGAAATTCGATGAACTTAACCTTGCTGGCTTCAAGAACTTTAATTTGTTCAAGAGGATCTGGAGATATTTCATCCGCAAAAGCGCTCAGGATAAAGTGTGCCATCTATAAACCTCAAATCTTTTCAAGCTTACTTGGATTGTGTTTTACCTGGGGCCCAAAGCACATCATCAGCCCCATTGTTGTTGTAGACCCTAGCCATCACAAAGAGAAGGTCTGAAAGCCTATTAAGGTAAATAATTGCATGTTCATTAACTGATTCCAAGCTTGAAAGATGGACTACCAACCTTTCAGATCTTCTGCAAACCGTCCTGCATATATGAAGCCAGCTGGAAACAACCGAACCGCCAGGCAATATAAAACTGTTTAAAGGTGAAAGCTTTTCATTCCATTCATCAATCTTTTTCTCGAGCCTTTCCCATTGTTCAGGGCGAATCCGCAGCCTATTATCTGGCGCCCCATCTGCTGATGGCACACACAAATCCGCTCCTAAGTCAAAAAGATCATTTTGCACACTGCGTATAAACTCCAAATCTGCCCCTTGGGGCAAATGAGAAGCCATAACTCCAAGATTAGAATTAAACTCATCCACGGTGCCATAGGCTTCGATTCTGGGGTGATCCTTGGAAACCATTGCCCCTGTTCCAAGAGCTGTGTGACCTTTATCGCCAACCCGAGTGTAAATTTTCGAAAGATAAACCATCATAGTCCTCGCATTAAAGTACTTTTGTCTGACACAACAAGCATGGTAGTCATCAAACTCCGAGAAGTTCTAAAAAAGAAAAAAGCAGACCCAGATTGCTCGTGGTCTGCTTGAATTAATCATCTGAAAAAGTTAACCGCAACCAGTAGTTCCACCGCAAGTATCGCATTTGCAACATGCACCACTGCGTATCAAAGTAAGCTGGCCACACTCATTACATGGGTCGCCTTCATACCCTTTAAGCCTAGCAACGCGAATTCGGTCATCAGGCTTGGCAGCAAGGGATACCGAATGCGATTCTTCGTGCGATGCAGAAGTATGGTTGCCATTGGTTGAGGAATAGCGCTGTTCACTAGAGCCCTTCATAGGGCGTAGATTTTCCGTACGGGGAATAAAGAAGGCCTTTTGCCTAGCGATAGACTTTTCATCCCTCTCGTCAGCTTCTTCATCTGAAAGATCAGCTTCATAATCTGGAGTCGCAGGAGTACGATCAATCGCATCCGCCCGAAGATCTTCAGGTTGAACATGCGCTAAATCATGGCGACCAAGATAAGTGATAGCCAATTCTCTAAAGATGTAGTCAATTACGGAAGTCGTCATCTTAATATGAGGATTACCTTGAACTGGGCCATTAGGCTCAAACCGGGTAAACACAAATGCATCAACATATTCTTCAAGCGGCACACCATGTTGCAGGCCAAGAGAAACAGCGATTGCAAAGCAATTAGTCATGCTACGAAACGCTGCGCCTTCCTTATGCATATCGATGAATATTTCGCCGAGGGAATTATCATCGTACTCGCCGGTACGAACATAAATCTTATGATTCCCAATTCTAGCTTTCTGAGTATACCCTGCCCTGCGATCAGGCAATCGCCTTCGATTCGCAATGTAACGATAAACGACCTTTTGCGCTAATCTTACAGGGGAATTAGGGTTTTCATCTGCTTTTGCTTCATCATCTGAGGAATCAACATTGATATCCTCTGCATCAGCAACACTATTCAAAGGCTGGCTAAGTTTAGAACCGTCACGATAAAGCGCATTGGCCTTGATCATCAGTTTCCAACTCATCATATAAGCATTCTTGACATCTTCGAAAGTTGCAGAATGTGGCATATTGATGGTTTTAGAGATAGCACCTGAAACAAAAGGCTGGGCCGCAGCCATCATGAAGATGTGTGCTTCAGCTGAAAGAAAGCGTTTGCCATTCTTGCCACAACGATTAGCACAATCAAACACTGCATAGTGTTCTTCACGAAGATGAGGAGCACCTTCAATCGTCATGGTTCCACATACAAACTCACTAGCCTCTTGAACTTGCTGCTTGCTAAAGCCCAGTGCATTCAACAAATCAAAAGTTGGGGCTTCGATTCGTTCCTTAGGAATACTAAGGGTTTTCTCTAAAGCTTCATCCCCAAGGCTCCAGCGATTGAAAGCAAAGCCAAGTTCAAACACAGAAGGTAGCTGGGTTTCAATTTTTTGGATAAGCTCTGGAGTGAATCCCTTGGCAGTCAAAGATTCAACATTGATGTGAGGGCAGCCTTTAAGAGTCCCTGCACCTTTGCAATAACGAACGATATCTTCAATTTGAGATTGATTGTAACCAAGCCTTTGCAACGAAGGGGGCATCGAAGAGTTGATGATTTTAAAGTAACCACCACCTGCCAACTTCTTGAACTTAACCAATGAAAAGTCAGGTTCGACCCCGGTGGTATCACAATCCATTACCAAGCCAATGGTTCCAGTTGGTGCAATGCATGTAACTTGTGCATTACGGAAACCATGTTTCTCACCAAGAGAAAGCATTAGGTCGGCTTCATTTCTCGCAGCATCGAGAAGATAGCCAGGGCACTTGGATGGATCAATTTCGACAGGGGTAATGGTAAGGCCTTCGTATTCAGCAGCATTGGTTTTAAAAGCTGCCCTACGGTGATTTCGAATCACACGAAGCATCGCTTGTTTATTCGCTTCGTATCTTGAAAAAGCCCCAACTTCAGATGCAATGCGGGCAGACATTACATAAGCGGCATTATGCAAAATAGCAGATAAAGCGCCACACCATGCACGACCTTCAGGGGAGTCATAGGGAATACCCTGAACCATGAGGAGGGTGCCAAGGTTTGCATATCCTAGGCCTAAAGTGCGGAAGTCGTACGACTTTTGCGCCACAGGAATACTAGGGAACTGTGCCATGTACACAGAGATTTCGAGAACCAATGTCCACAGGTAACAACCATGTTTATATGATTCGACATCAAACATGCCTGTTGCATTGTCATAAAACTTGATCATATTTAATGATGCAAGATTACAAGCGGTATCATCAAGAAACATATATTCACTGCAAGGATTGGAAGCATTAATACGACCATCTGCAGGGCAAGTATGCCATTCATTAATCGTGGTATCAAATTGAACGCCTGGATCTGCACACATCCAAGCAGCGTTACAGATTTGGTCATAAAGATCTACTGCCTTCAGCGTTTCGCAAGGCTTCGGATCGCGGCCAGCCTTTAGAGCTTTTTCTTTTTCAGTGCGGAAATAAAGAGGCCAATCACCATTATTGATAACCGCTTGCATGAACTTGTTGTCAATGCGAACTGAATTGTTACTATTTTGACCCGATACCGTAGCATAGGCTTTTGAATTCCAATCGGTATCATATTCATCAAAAGCAATTGCAGTAGCACCAAGTTTTGCCAATTGAACCGATCTTTCGATGTAGTTGGCAGGAATCAAAAACTTAGTTGCATTTAACACTGCTTTTCGAAGGGTCTGGTTCTTCTTGACATCAAATCTCTCAACCATTTTGGGCCAAGCATGGCAAGCCTTGATGATTGCATTCAATTCTCGCGATAGCAACTTGGAGCCCACTACCAAAGAAGCTACTTTTTGCTCTTCTACAACTTTCCAATTGATGAAATCCTGAATATCAGGGTGATCTAGATCAAGCACTACCATCTTGGCAGCTCGGCGTGTTGTACCACCGGATTTTATCGCACCTGCAGCACGATCTCCGATTCTAAGGAAACTCATCAACCCGCTAGAGCGACCGCCACCGGATAAAGGTTCAGCTTCGCCTCGGAGGTTGGAAAAATTGCTACCTGTACCAGAACCATATTTAAAGATTCTGGCTTCACGAACCCAAAGGTCCATGATGCCGCCCTCGTTGACGAGATCATCTTCGATAGATTGGATAAAGCAGGCATGCGGGGCAGGATGCTCGTAAGCAGAAGTAGAACGAACCATATTGCCTGAGGTAGGGTCTACTCGATAATGGCCTTGTGCAGGGCCATCGATGCCATAGGCCCAATGAAGGCCCGTATTAAACCATTGTGGGGAATTAGGGGCGGCCATTTGATTAGCAAGCATAAAACAAATTTCGTCGTGGAAGCTTTGGGCATCCTGGGGAGTAGAGAAATAACCACCCTTCCAGCCCCAATAAGCCCAGCAACCAGCTAATCTTCGAAATACCTGTCTGCTATCTGTTTCGTAAAGATCGCGGGTATCGCCATCAGCGGGTATGCTGCGCTGCAAGAATTCTGGAACACCTTCTTCATGCACCTTGGATGCATTCCGGGGCAAGCCAGCCTTGCGAAAATATTTCTGCGCTAGAATATCAGTAGCAACCTGAGACCATTTCTCAGGAACCATAACATCCTTCATTTCAAACACGGATTTGCCATCCGGGTTCACGATTTTTGAAGTTCGTGGCACAAATTTGATTGACGCAAAGGGATCCATACCCTCAACGGTGAAGTTACGATTTATACGCATTAATATCCTATTCTTTCATTTCTTACGCAGGGGTCGCCACCATCCATAGTAACACGACTGTTCGACGGGTTGAACCTGCTACTTACTAGAACCGAGGTGTGTATCCTAATGACCATTCATCAAATGTACACAATAAAATTTAATAAAAAAACCGATTGTTCCGAAGCCATTATTATTTCGGGGGTTGTGACGAAGAACAAATAATTATTGCGGGGGTTGTGACCCAAGAACAAAAGGAAGAGTCAGACCTTTTTGGTCTTGGTACTTTCCTTTTTTATCCGCATAACTTGTTTTGCACATCGCACTACCTTTGAAAAACAAAATCTGGGCAATGCCTTCATTTGCATATATTTTAGCAGGAAGCGGAGTAGTATTGCTAATTTCGATGGTAACCCTGCCACGCCATTCGGGCTCTAACGGGGTAACATTTACAATGATACCACAGCGGGCGTAAGTGCTTTTCCCAACACAAACAGCAATGATATCCCTTGGAATTTCAAGGTACTCAACTGTTTCCGCTAGGGCAAAACTATTAGGGGGTATAAGGCAATAATCGGCTTCGATATCGACAAAAGAGGCAGGGTCGAAATTCTTCGGGTCAACCACCGTGCAACGAGCATTAGTAAAAACCTTAAAATGCCTGTCAACTCGAACATCGTAACCATAACTTGTAACGCCATAAGAAATCAAACCTTTGCGGCCTGAACATTCTTCAAAGGGAACGATCTTAATATTTTCTTTGATCATCCAGTCAGGTAAAACAGCCATGTTTTGTTCCTCGATTCCAAATAAACACTTCATTAAACACAAGAATCATCATCAGGATGAAATACAAGTGTAAGCCACATACATAGGCACTATATACTTAAAGATGTTTATCCTTTCCAAAGTAGAAATCAACTAAGAAGTTTTGGAATTTATTCAGAGGTGTTTGAACCACTTGTCTTTAAGCCCGAATATTTATTTACAGAATTTAAATTGTTGGAAATAATCTTCTTGGCAAAAATAGATTTTCTGTGCATGATGACAAAAGAATTACAAAAAAAGAGTTTCAGTATTGGGTCCCGCCTGTTAAAAATACAGTTAGAAAGCACAAACTTTTGTTTAGACCTGCTAATTGTTAAACCTGTTTTCAAAGTATGAAGGATGATCATGAATTCTGAACCTATTCCAGCTGAAACTTCTGCCCCTGACTTATCTACTAAAAAGTCTTCCCCCAAATGGTTTACCTATTTGGTGCCGGTTGCAACCTTGATAGGCTTGGCACTGCTTGGAAGGTACTTTTATATTCCAGGAAATACTCAAGCATTAGCTCAGGTTCCTGCTGAAAAAGCAACCGCTCAGGATAAAGAGAAAGCGAAATCCGAAAAAGTTGCTGCCCCTGAATTTGAAGGTGGTGTTGCTTGGCTTAACACTGCAAAACCCATCAGCATCAAAGATCTTAAAGGCAAAATTGTGCTTTTAGACTTCTGGACACTTTGTTGCATCAACTGCATCCACACCCTCCCCGACCTCGCAAAGCTTGAAAAGAAATACGCCAACGAACTTGTCGTAATCGGCGTTCACTCTGCAAAGTTTGAAAACGAAAAAGAAACAGAAAGCATCCGCAAGGCAATTGCGCGCTACGAAATCAAACACCCCGTAGTTAATGATGCCAACATGAAAATCTGGCGAACTTATGGTGTTAACTCTTGGCCAACCTTGGTTCTATTAGATTCCGAGGGAAACTTTGTAGCAAAAGGTTCAGGCGAAGGCTTGCACGATGCAGTAGACTTGGCAATTGCCAAGCTTGTAAAGTCAGGCAGAGAAAACAAAACCCTAAATGAAAAACCAATCGACTTCGGTCAATCTGTGGAAAAAGCCACTTCACCGCTTTACTTCCCCGGAAAAGTCTTGGCAGATGCAGAATCTAAACGCATTTTTATTGCTGACAGCACTAATCACAGAGTCATCATCACCGACCTTACAGGCAAGGCCCTTGCAACAATTGGCCAAGGGGGCAAATCTGGATTTAAAAATGGTTCCTATTCTGAGGCCATGTTTGATGATCCTCAGGGTATGGCCCTAATGGGAGATGATCTTTATCTCGCAGACAGAAAGAACCACTTAATCAGAAAAATAGATCTGAAAAAACAAACTGTTTCCACTGCTGCTGGAACAGGCAAACAAGGGCAGGACCGTGATACTGGCGGTATCGCTACTTTGGTTGGCCTTAACAGCCCCTGGGATTTACTCCGTAAAGGTGATACTCTTTTCATCGCTTTGGCTGGGCATCATCAAATCTGGACACTTGATTTGAAATTCAAAAAACTTATTCCTTATGCGGGCAATGGCAGAGAGACTCTTAAAGATAACCCGCTAGCTTCTTCGAGTTTTGCACAACCCAGCGGGTTAACCACCGATGGCACAAACCTCTTTGTTGCAGATAGTGAAATCAGTGCCATTCGCTCGCTTCCCCTCGATGGCAAAGGTAATGTTAAAACCCTTGTTGGGCTTGGTCTTTTTGAATTCGGTGACATTGACGGAGTTGGCGATGAAGTGCGAATCCAGCATGCTTTGGGCGTCGCATGGCATGAAGGCCTGATTTATATTGCAGACACTTACAACAGCAAAATCAAGACGCTTGATCCTAAAACCCGAGAATGCAAAAGCTATCTTTCCAGTACTAAAACCGGTTGGATGGGTGGCCCCATGTTCAATGAACCCGCAGGCATTAATATTTCGGGCGGGATGATTTATATCGCTGATACCAACGCCCACCGCATTCAAGTGGTGGATTTAAAAACAAAAGCTGTCAGCACACTTAAAATTACCGGTGTCGATATCGTACCAAGGTAATCAAGCATAACTTGCAACCCAGATAGTTTTACAACCATCATCCAATGAAAATGATTACACATGATGCAATTGAGATCCTTCTTTGTAATTGCAGTGCTTATTCTGACCTCAGCTTTTTATGTGGTTGGACAATCTCCTGAAAAAATCGCGCCGCCCGCTACTGCATCACGAATCGAGTTCTCCGCAACCTTAGGCGCAGTCGATCCTTTTTCTGATTCTAATTTCGAAGAGCCAAAAGAACTTGCGGTTCGCAGGGGTGAAGTGCTTGTCCTGCGTATCCAAGGAACCCCAAAAACGGGATTTCACACCTATCCCATAACCCAACGATCCGAAAACCAAGACGAGAACGGCCTCTCAAAAATCACCTTCAAAAAAAACCCAGTATTCTCTCCTATATATCCCCTCAAAGAATCCGAACCCGAATGGAAAGAAGAAGGGGTGCTTGGCTACTTCCTTGAATTTGAAAAACCTTTCACTTGGACCCAGGAAATTTACATTCAACCCGATGCTACAGTAGGCAAAAACGAACTTAACTTTTCAATCAAGTTGCAAGTTTGCGATTCCAATTGTGTATGGGGGGAACACTTATTTAGCATCCCTATATCTGTATCCAAAGCAGACCCACTCGAAACTTCGGAAGAACTTAAACAAAGGTTAGCTATCAAAGAAGAGGCGCCTAAGATTGTCGCCGATCCTAAAAGCAGCAATCCCAAAAACAAAAATCAGCAAACTAATACAGATAACTCTAAGAATGGAACTGAAGGCTTATTGGCATTTGCACTACAGGGAATGTTTTGGGGGGCTATCTCCCTCGTAACTCCCTGCGTTTTTCCCATGATTCCCATCACGGTAAGTTACTTCCTCAAGCAATCAGAAAAAACCCATCACAGGCCGGTCGCAATGGCAGTAGTTTACAGCCTCACTATTGTTATTGTGCTTACCATTGCCGCAGTGGCCCTACTCTCTTTCTTTCGCTTACTTAGCGTACACCCTGCAATGAACTTTGGCTTGGGATGCCTTTTTGTCTTCTTTTCTTTAAGCCTGCTAGGCATGTACGAAATTGAGCTCCCAAGTGGGTTGGCACATTTCACCAGCTCCAAACAAGGGCAAGGCGGGATGGTTGGAACCATCTTCATGGCACTTACTTTCACGATCGTCAGCTTTGCCTGTGTTGCTCCATTCCTTGGTGGTTTTGGTGGCACAGCTTCTGGATCAAATCTGACCTTCCTCCACCGCCTGCTTGGTGGGTTTGCGTTCTCAGTGACTTTTGCATCGCCATTTTTCCTGCTTGCATTGTTTCCTGGAATGTTGAAGAAACTTCCCAAGAGTGGTAATTGGCTTAACAGCGTCAAGGTTGTGATGGGCTTTCTAGAATTGGCAGCTGCAATCAAGTTTTTCAGAGCAGGAGAACTTGTTTTATTTCCCGAACCATTAATATTTACTTACGATTTCTCGATGGCAATTACGGTTATTATTGCTCTTTGCTGCGGGCTATATCTTTTGGGCTTTTTGCAACTTCCACACGATATGCCCTCCGAACACACGAGCGTTCCTGGAGTTGTACTAGGCTGCCTTTTCCTGGCATTTGGATTATATCTTACACCGGCATTATTAAAGTTGAAGGAAGATGGGTCGCGCCTAAGGCCATCGGGAATGATTTTCGCCTGGGTTGATTCCTTCCTACTTCCAGAAGAAAACGATGATCTACCCTTCGTAGGAGATTTAAATCGTGGCCTGGAAGAAGCAAAGAAACAAAACAAGATGGTATTCATCGATTTCACCGGAGTGACCTGCACCAACTGCAAAATCAATGAGGCCAATGTTTTCCCGATAAAAGATGTTCGTGAGCTTCTCAAAAAGTTTGTGTTGGTGCAACTTTACACCGATCGTGTTCCAGACAAACTTTACTCCCCCGAAGAACGATCTGCGTTTCAAGGCAGTGCCACTAAACAACGCGCTGACGCAAATAAAAATCTCGACTTCCAAAAGTTAAAGTTCGACACAGAGCAACTTCCTCTTTACGTCATCGTCAAACCCGATGCCAGTGGCTTTGTTGAAGTCGTAAGGTATGACGAGGGTAAGATCAACGATGTTTCAGCATTTGTAAAGTTTCTAAGGTCTGGGCTATTAGGAAAATAAACCAAATTCGCAACTATCTCTTAAGGAGAATCAAGCAATGTCTTCCGCATCTAAATCAAAAATCATCAAAGCACCCAAGGTTTCGAATCAGAAATTGTTCATCAATGGAAAATGGGTCAACAGTATATCCGGCAAAACATTTGCAACTTTAAACCCTTCGACTGGGCAAGAAATCTGCCAAGTTGCTGAGGCCGATTCTGCAGATGTCGATCTTGCTGTAAAAGCAGCAAGAAAAGCATTTGAATCAGGGCCTTGGAAAAAAATGAGCGCAGCAGAGCGAGGCCGTAGAATCAACAAACTCGCAGATCTTATGGAACAAAATCTTCCAGAGTTGGCAGCACTCGAATCACTAGACAATGGCAAACCTCTTCGTGATTCCCTTAATGCTGATCTTCCTCTTAGCATTAAGGCTTACCGCTATTACGCTGGTTGGTGCGATAAAACCCATGGCAAAACTATTCCCGTAGAAGGCGAATATTTCTGCTACACCAAGCATGAACCCGTCGGTGTTGTAGGCCAGATCATTCCTTGGAATTTCCCATTGCTAATGACCGCTTGGAAATGGGCCCCTGCTCTGGCAACCGGTTGCACGATTGTTTTAAAACCTGCAGAGCAAACCCCTCTTACAGCTCTGAGGATGGCAGCACTTGCCCAAGAAGCAGATATCCCAGATGGTGTTATAAATGTTCTGCCAGGATTTGGGCCCACTGCAGGCGCTGCAATCACTTCGCACATGGATATTGATAAAGTCGCCTTCACAGGAGAAGGCAGCACGGGCCAACTAGTAATGCAGGCTGCGGCAAAAAGCAATTTAAAACGCGTCAGCCTTGAGTTGGGAGGCAAAAGCCCAAATGTGGTTTTTGCAGATGCTGATTTAGATGCTGCGGTAGAAGGAGCTTATTTTGGTTTGTTTTTCAATCAAGGACAATGCTGTTGCGCAGGTAGCAGGCTTTTCGTTGAAGAAAAGATCCATGATGCGTTTGTGGAAAAACTAGTTGCGAGAGCAAAAAAACAACGCATAGGCGACCCATTTGACATGGCGACCACCCAAGGCCCCCAAATATCTCAAGAACAATGCGATCGCATTATGGGATATATCGATATTGGAATTTCCGAAGGTGCCAACCTTTTAAGTGGTGGTAAAAGAGTTGGAAATAAAGGGTATTTTATCCAGCCAACCATTTTCGATGGTGTCAAAGACAACATGCGAATTGCAAAAGAAGAAATTTTTGGCCCAGTGATGAACATACTCAAGTTTAAAGATGTGGACGAAGTGGTTCAGCGTGGCAATAAAACCTTCTACGGCCTTGCTGCTGCTATTTGGACCAAAGATATCACCAAGGCCCACCGCCTTGCGAATAGCTTAAGGGCCGGCACGGTTTGGGTCAATTGTTACGATGTTTTTGATGCTGCAGCCCCCTTTGGCGGTTTTAAAATGAGTGGCATTGGCAGAGAACTAGGGGAATATGCTTTAAGCCTCTATACCGAAGTAAAAACTGTGTACATAAACCTAGGCTAATAAACCAAAAAGTGGCCAAATGTACACCGCTCTTCCGTTCTGGCCTTTTATTCCCGCTTTGAACCATGCTATAAATTGTTCTAATGAGCAGCGGATTGGCTTTACTTTAATGCTGCTTGATTAGGAGAATCGCTATGGTTAGGTTAATTTTATCTTTAGTTGCTTTGTTTCTTTGCGTGAGCAATTCGTTCGGCCAAACTAATGTGCCTGCAGCCACCAATCAGGTTCCTTCTGCGGCACAACTCCAGCAATACCTCAATCGCTGGGAACAAGAAATGCTCAAGGTTCAAACTCTTGCAGCAACCATCAAATTAATTGAAAAAGATAAAACTTTTGAAACTACCTCTGCTTCCATAGGTGTTGCAAAATACATGAAATTGGGCTCAGGTTCGAGCACCGTGAATCTTGCAAGTTTGGAATTGCGCAGGGAAGGCAAAGCCGATTTGGACAAAAAATTTCTTTGCACGGGCAACTATCTCTATCAGGTTTTGTTTGAAGCCAAAGAAATAAGGGCCTTTGAGATGCCCAAACCCAAACAAGGACAGGTCGCAGAAGATAGTTTCATGTCTTTATTGTTTGGCATGAAGGCTGAAGAGGCCCTTCGCAGGTATAACATAAGGCTTACCAAGGAAGACCAATGGTATATTTACATGGATATCAGCCCAAGGTTTCCTGCAGACAAAGCTGATTTTCAACGCGCAAGAATTGTTTTCAATCGTTCCAATTTCATGCCCAGACAATTATGGTTTGAGCAACCCAATGGTAGCGAAGTTACTTGGGACATTCCGAAAATGGAAACAAATGTTAAACTCGAAAGAAGCGAATTTGATCCCCCTCGTGCACCTCAAGGCTGGAAATTAGTTCAAGAACCCATCGCTCAACAAGGGCAACCGCGGGTGGTTCGCCCAAAACCCTAAAATATTCTAACCCCTACTCTCATTTAAGAATCTGAAGCCTATATCTTATTCCTCATCATTCTTTCTTACATAATCCCTTTATTGCTGAGCCTTTTCAAGTTATTATTATGGTGCTGGTTTTTAAAAGTCTTCTACTTTTATTTTTAGAGGAGATCATCCGTGGCTCAAGATGGGGAACGATCTCTTGCGGTTTTTGTCGATTTTGAAAACTTAGCATTAGGCTTCCAAAACCGACGTGAAAAGTTTGACATCACCAGAGTGTTCGAACGACTGGTCGAAAAAGGAAAGATTGTTTTCAAAAAAGCCTATGCCGATTGGAATAGATTCAGCGCCTACACCGCAATGCTTCACGAAGCTGCAATCGAACTGACTGAAATCCCACGCAGAAGCCAGACCGGGAAAAATTCCGCCGATATAAGACTTTGCGTGGATGCCATGGATATGGCGTATTCCAAAGAACATATCGATACCTTTGTGGTGATCTCTGGGGATAGTGATTTTTCGCCTCTTGTCTCCAAGCTTAAAGAATTAGGCAAGCATGTTATCGGTCTCGGTATGCAAGAATCCACATCCGAACTCCTACGAGATAATTGCGACGAATTCATTTATTACGAAGATCTGGAACAGAAGCATGGCGTGCTGCCAGATTTCGATTCCTCGGTTCCAGATAGTAAGAAAAAAGCCTTTAAGCTGCTGCTTGATTCTTTGCTTGCAGTTCGAAGAGAAAACAAAGAAATAATCTGGTCATCGATGGTTAAGGATACGATGAAGCGTAAAAAGCCCTCTTTCAATGAAACTTACCACGGTTACCGGACTTTTAGCGAATTATTGGAAGATGCTGCAAAAAATGGATTGCTAGAACTGGAGATGGATAGCCGTGGGCGCAGTTATATTGTGACCCGCTTTGGTGCGGAGATGAAAACAAGAAAAACTTTTCCAAGTCGAAAGCCTGCGCCCGCAAAAATCCGGCCTCCTCAAACGCCCGCTATAAGCTTAAAGCCCACGGTTACGGAAGAAGCAACCAATGTTATCAAAAGTGAAATAGATGCTGCGATTTTGGCACCAACCGAGGAAATCCGCTATACAGCGACCGAACCTCTTGAAGAATCAATAATTCCTGAAGTACTCAAAACCGAGGAAGATGATATTATTTTCTCTAGGCGATAATTAAATGCGCTAATAAAATTTGTTCCAGCAATCACGTAAATTACATTAAACTGAACTTATGCCAAGAGTAGCAATCATAGGTGGTGGTATTTCGGGACTAACTTTAGCCTTTAGGCTAAAGCAATACTTAGCTGATGTAGACATTCAAATTTTAGAAAGTGAAAAGAGTGTTGGAGGCAAAATAGGCTCGTTCAGTGATCAGGGTTTTATTTACGAATCAGGGCCCAATGGGTTTCTTGACAGCAACCCCTCCACTTTCAATCTTAGTAAGGAACTCGGCCTTTCTGAACAACTCGCACCTGCAAACGATGCTGCAGCTAAAAAACGCTTTCTCCTCATGGGGGGAAAACTACGCATGCTGCCCTCCTCTGTTATCGGGCTTTTAACCACTGATGTTCTATCTTGGCGTGCAAAATTAGCCCTCGCCTTCGAACGATTTCAAAGCAACAAGCAAAACCTCCCCGATGAATCCATTTACGCTTTTGCCCAAAGAAGAGTAGGCACCGAAATCGCAGATAAACTTGTTGACCCTTTTGTAACAGGGATATTTGCTGGCGATGCCAGGCTCGTTAGTTTTCAAGCTGGTTTCCCTAGGTTGGCAGCAATGGAAAAGAATTATGGAAGTATCAGTAAGGGGCTAAAAGCCGCTCGCAAGGTAAGACAAATCAGTAATCCAGAAGGAAGATCTTCAGGCCAACTCTGGTCTTTCAACCAAGGGTTAGGAACTCTTACCGATGCCCTTGCAGAGAAATGCGGAAAATCAAACATCAGAGAATTTAAAGCTTCTAATTTGATTCATAACAAGGAATCCAACAAGTGGATTATTGAAGGAAGCAATGGTGAATCCGAATCATTTGATATCGCGATCCTTTCCTGCCCTGCTTTTTCTCAAGCGGCTATTCTTAAAAACCTTGATGAAATACTTGCAGATAAAATAGCATCTATTCCGTATAATAGTTTGGCTGTAGTAGTGATGGGTTATCGGAGCGGCGATGTGCCAATTCCCCTGGAAGGGTTTGGTTACTTAACCCCCAGTTCCGAAAACCGACCTATTTTAGGCGTTCAATGGTGTTCCTCGATCTACCGCGGGCGGGCGCCCGCAGGAACCGTGCTGCTAAGGGCAATGTGTGGCGGTGCTTCGAGGCCCGAAATGGTAGATCTTGATGATGACTCAATTGCAAAAATCGTGTATCGGGAATTACAGGCATCGATGCAAATCCAAGCGCCACCTTTTTTCGTTAAGGTGATTCGTTGGAAAAACGCAATTCCCCAATATATGGTGAACCATTTAGATTTAGTAAGAGAAGTGGAGGAATTGCTTTTAAATCACCCCGGGTTATATTTGACAGGGAATGCTTACAAAGGAATTTCGATAAACGACTGTGTTGAAAACGCTGAAAATCTTGCAGTCCAGATTTCCAGATGGTGGAGTAGAGCTAAAGAAACAATTAGCTAAAACGATAATTTGTTTCACTAGCCTAGCAATTGTTTTAAAATGTGGGTTATAAATAAAAGTTACTTTTGTTGTGCAGGGAAGCAATTATGAAGGATGTTATCAGTTTGATTTTAGGTGGCGGCCGTGGAACTCGCTTGTATCCCCTTACCCAACTACGCAGTAAACCAGCGGTGCCGATCGGCGGGAAATATCGATTGATTGATATACCAATCAGCAACTGCATTAACAGTGGTTTCAATCGTATTTATGTACTGACTCAATTTCTTAGTGTCAGCCTTCACAGACATATAGCAAATAGTTACAAGTTTGACCCATTCGGACAGGGATTTGTGGAAGTTTTGGCTGCCCAACAGACCAATGAAGGTCAAAATTGGTATCAAGGTACTGCAGATGCAGTCAGACAACAAATCCGATATGTTGTAGAAGATCAAGCAAAAGAAGTAATGATTCTTTCCGGGGATCAACTTTACCGGATGGATTTTCGCGAGTTACACAACTTCCATCAGGAAACAAAAGCTGATGTCACCATCGCAGTGCTTCCCGTATCCCAAGAGCAGGTATCAGGTTTTGGCATTGTACAGGTTGATGAAACATCCAAAGTTCACGCCTTTATTGAAAAGCCAAAAACCCTCGAGGAAATCGAGCCCTATGCAGTATCACCAGATTGGCTTTCTAAAAGCGGGATACAGGCAACAAACCGCCCCTATCTTGCTAGCATGGGCATCTATTTGTTTAACCGTAAAGCTTTATTAGATCTACTAAACTCGCGCCCACTTGCCACAGATTTCGGAAAGGAAATCTTTCCTCGCAGTATCAAAAATTATAATGTTAAGGCTTTTCTTTTTGATGGTTACTGGGAAGATTTAGGAACCGTCAAGGCTTATCACGAAGCAAATCTTGCGCTTGCAACTCAAAACCCTCCATTTGATTTCCACAGTCCGAACGGCGTCATTTACACCCGGATGCGATTTCTCCCCGCATCCAGATTTCACGGAGCCACTCTTTCCAACACGCTTGTAAGCGATGGTTGCGTGATCGAAGAAGGCTCGAATGTGAATAACTGTGTGATCGGGGTACGCAGCAGAATAGGCAAGAATGTCACACTTAAGGAATGCGTTATCATTGGCGCGGATCGTTTTGAAACAGATAAAGAAAGAGCGGACAACCTCACCAAGGGCATACCCAACCTCAATGTAGGAGATAACTCTGTAATTCATTGCGCAATATTAGATAAAGATTGCAGAGTGGGAAAAAATGTCAGACTTGTTAACACAAGAAAAATTCAGCACGACGAAGGGAATAACTTTGTCATTCGAGATGGAATTATTTGCATCCCGAGAGGAAGCATCATTCCTGATGGAACTGTCATATAGCAAATTGCACCCGTCAGCCATTAAATCATTTCTTCAAGCGAATTGAAAGTATCGGATTTATGCGAATTGTTTCTTGAGAAAAGCCAGCTCCTTCTTCGCAAAGTCCTTTCGATTAGGAAGGCCCGAAGCTTCATACTCACCATGCAAAACAATGGCTCCTTGAAATTTTGCATCTTTTATGCCCTTGGAAACATCATTCCAGCGCACAATGCCCGAACCTGCAGGAATAACCTTAAATGCCCAATCGGCTTTAGCTTGTTCCCACAAAATATCTTTAATTGCAATGATGGAAAGCCAAGGGCGCAGGATTTCAAGTTCCATCTTTATAGGGCCACCATTAACAGCTAAATGCCCAGTATCAGCAAAAGCACCAATCTGATGTGGATCAAAATCGGTTAGCAACTCTTTAAGTGAAACGGCATTATTTCCAATGTTGTTGCCTGAGTGTGTGTGGTAAACAGCCTTGACCTTTGTTGCCTGCGCAAGCTTTGAGAAGCCCTGAAGTTTTTTCCGGGCACCCTGCAGATCGTCACTAAAGTTTCCTTTATAAGGAAAGTAGCCGATTTTAATCATAGGTACACCCGCAAGTGCACAAGCTTCAAAAAGATTCTTCGCATCCTTACTTTCAGCATCAATCAACGAAGTTGGCGCACTTACCAAGGGAATATCTAATTTGTTTTGCTTCATGATTGCAGCAAATTTAGGTAATTCTGTAAGAGCATTGCCGGGCTCGATTGGATACCCAGGCCTAACTGCTAAGTCTAATCCGTCCACTCCCGTTTCTTTGCAGAACTCAACCAAAGCCGGGGGCGCTAATTCCTTGAGTGTCTTAGTGAAGTAAATAAATTGCATGGCAAAACACTCCTAACCCATGATGAAACAAATGATTTATTTCATTCCATCATGAAGTCTGGCTAAGAGCAAAAGAATAAAAGTTCGAAAGTTATTCGACGGTATTTTCGAGTACGCCAATGCCTGCAATTTCAATCCTGATAACATCACCAGAAAGCAAGGTAAATTGATCAGGAGGAACAACCCCCGTACCCGTTAAAAGAAAGGCGCCATCGGGGAAATCGTTTTCTTTAAAGAGCCATGAAACCAGATCTTCAAGTTTTCTAGCCATGGATGCGAGCGATGTTTTTCCTTCGAAAACCTGAGCCCCTGCCCGATGAATTTGAAGATGAATGGAACAAGCTTCACCTTGGGGAAGAAACCTTGCAAGGGTAACAACAGGCCCAATCGCGCAAGCCCCAGAGTACATCTTTGCTTGAGGGAGATAAAGCGGGTTTTCGCCTTCAATATCCCTGGCACTCATATCATTGCCGATGGTAAAGCCGACAATTTTTCCTACCGGAGAAACAACCAAGGTAAGCTCAGGCTCAGGTACACTCCACTTGCTATCTTTTCGGATACGGACTTTTTGGCCAAAGCTTGCAACCTTTGCAGGAGGAGATTTAAAAAAGAGCTCTGGCCTTTGGGCTTTATAAACGAGATCATAAAATTTAGCAGCCCCTTCCGATTCGCGCTCACGGGCTTCCCGACTACGCAAATAAGTTACACCAGCAGCCCAAACCTCTTGCTGATCAATAGGCACCAAAGGGATAGTAGAAGCCAAAGGGATTTTTTTGGCAGAGGACTTGGTACGACTTTCAACTTCATGCTCTGGGTTAGCTGCATGAAGAATTTTGGAAAAAAGCCCCGGCTCCTTGGCTAAGTCTCCCAGTACAACAACGTCCTGATCTTGAACCAAGCCAACAAATAACAATCCATCATTACTTTGAAATTTGCCAATTCTCACAGCGATACCCCTTTAATTCAAATTTTTCTTAAAAGATTCCCACATTTTTGGAACATCCAACAATCGTCCTTTATCTACGAATTCGAGTGATTTTTCCAGTGCCGATTTTAATAAAGGATGAAATGCCACCGCCTGACCTGGTTTAGGCACGGGCGACACAAGTTCCTCAATTATCTTCGCTAACAAAGCTTCAATCCCCAATCCAGACAAAGCAGAAATACCAATTGCTCCTTGAGGAATCGAAGCAGGCTGAAAGGCATCTAGATCAATTTTATTAGTAACACCAATAATCTTTTTATTGTGAAAAAGAACCGGGGCAGGGATTTGCGAAGCAGAACAATCTTGAACCCAAAGAACCAAATCTGCCTGCTCCGTAGCATTGGTGCCCATGAGCATTCCCGCATTTTCCAATGGGTCGGAAGTGATGCGTAATCCAGCAGTATCAGCAAAAGAAACAGGCCACCCTTCAATAGCTGTTTCAAGCCAAAGAACATCCCGGGTTGTGCCCGGAATTTCTGAAACAATGCTGCGCTGATACCCTGCAAGAATATTCATCAAACTACTTTTCCCAGCATTCGTAGGGCCCGCTAAAACCACCCTCCAAGGCTCAACCAATCTTCCACTTAAATAAGAATACCGCCCTATATCAGAAAGCAAGGCCGTGGCGTTTCTAGAATCTCCTTGATTGATGAAACCCAAGAAAGAATCCAGCCAAAGCCTAAAAGCCCCCTGAAACTGATCAAGTAAAATTTTCGTAGGCTCACTGGTAGTTGCCTGATTAAGTAAAACTAGTGCCATCGCTTGCAAAGGATCTGCAGTGGTATGGGTAATAAAATCCTGCCAATTGCAAAGGGTTGCGCCCTCAGCCTGCAAAAACTCTAAAAGCATAGAAACAACTTGAGTACCACCATGCGGATGTATTTCTAAAAGCATCGGGCGATTAGTTTTACAACTCAAAACAACTTCATCGCCATGCCCCAGCCCCAATCTCCCAAGAAAAACAGAACCGGGGGTGGGAAAAGCAGGTAAAGGTTTCTTGGTTCTAGGTTTAAAAACCTTGAGGATGATTTCCCAAGCACGAGGTCCAAAAAGGGACAGAGTTGCAATTGCACTTTTACCAGGCGAAGTCAGGCGCGCCAGATAAGTTTCGCCATGAGAATCATCCATTTACTGATTCCTCAACAATTAAGGAAAGCCCAGTAAGAACCAGGTTGGGAAAATACCCGTTCCCTTCGTTTAAATGGTTGGCTAAAAGGAAGCCATCGCCTCCTGTAAAAAAGAGCTTGGCTTTTGTGCCAGATTGCGTTTCTAATTTTCGAATAAGCAAGGAAATGCCACCTAGAAAAGCATTGCCGACGCCAAAAGAAATCGCATCAACAGTGTTGGCCCCTGCCGTTTGTCGAATTTGATCCGTAACAGATATTTCGGGTAGTTGTGCCGTGTACTGGTTTAAAGAGCGAGCCATTAATTTTAGCCCCGGCATAATTGCTCCGCCTAAAAACCCATCTCTGCAGCTCGCTAAATCAACGGTAACCGCACTCCCCGCATCAACAACAATTACAGCATCGGTTTCGACTGATAGTTTTAAGGCAGCAAAAGAAGCAACTAGGCGATCGATTCCAGTTACTGAAGGATTATCAACTTTAATTTGCATCGGGAGATCAAGATGGGTCACAACTTTTACTTTATCACAAATATTTAGGAGCCATCGATGATGTTTTTTAAGAACATCAGGAACGACGCCACAAATCAAAATAGCTTTGACCGAATCTTTACACCGGGCGTTCCAAGACTTCTCCCAGGAAGAAACATCTGCTAGATCAAGTCTAAAATGATCAAGAAGAACGCCTTGATCGAAAAGCCCCCATTTAATCGAGCTATTGCCTACATCGATAGCAAGAAAAGTTGGAATCATTATTCATCAAGGTTCTTGATTTTTTTAAGTTCCCGGGTTACAGCCTGAATCATAGTTGCCAACCCCTGCCCAGTCACCGCAGAAATTGCAATGATTTCTTTGCCCAACTCCTTTTCAAGTTCTTTTCGAACAAGATCACTGTCAGTCAATTCGGACTTGCTCAAAACAATGATCTCAGGCTTCAGGATGGTATCTTTACCATGCAAATCTAATTCATTGCGAATGGAATGATAGTTGGCAAGAGGCGTGGTTTGATCCATGGGGAAAGGTTCAAGGACATGGATAATGACAAGAGTACGCTCAACATGGCGAAGGAATTCATGCCCCAAACCAATGCCCTGATGTGCACCTTCAATAAGTCCGGGTAAATCAGCGAGGATGAATGCCCGTTCGCCGCCAATCATCACCTGGCCAAGATTAGGATGCTTTGTCGTAAAAGGATAAGATGCGATTTCAGGATGCGCCCTAGAAAGACGACTAAGAAGAGTCGATTTACCTGCATTTGGTTTACCAACCAACCCAACATCAGCGATAACTTTAAGTTCAAGAGAGATATGCTTCTCTTCGCCGGGTATACCAGGCTGAAACTCCCTGGGCGCCCTGTTAATCGAAGTGGTAAAGAAGCGATTGCCTTTGCCACCCCTACCTCCAAAAGCAACAACCACTTGATCGTTGGGGAGGGTTAAATCTTTGAGTATATTGCCCCTGTCACGGTCGAGAATAAGAGTACCGGGGGGAACAGCAATAACAAGATCATGGGCTTTTTTCCCGTGACAATTATCGCCCATCCCAGCACCGCCACTATCCGCACGCCAATGCTTGCGGTTTACAATATTAGCAAGGCTATCGGTGCCTTCGACAGCACGAATAATGACATCGCCGCCATCACCGCCATCACCACCATTAGGCCCGCCCTTGGGAATGTATTTTTCCCTACGGAAACTAACACAGCCGGAGCCGCCATCGCCACCCTTAACATAAATTGAGACACGATCAACAAACATGATGTAACCCTTCTTTCATTGCTATAAGACAATTTTAGAGAGGGTGAAGAGTAATCAAAGGTATAAATTAAAACTTGAGGGGAAAATTAGTAGGCATTGCGATGGATCATACCGTTAAAAATGGTCATCCAAAGGATACGAACATCCATCCAAGGGGTCCAATGGGTGATGTAATAAAGGTCGTATTGCAGCCTTTTTCGCAAAGAAGTGTTCCCACGCCAGCCATGAACTTGAGCCCATCCGGTGATCCCCGCTTTGACGGTATGCCTAGCCATATAATTAGGAATAGTCTTGCGAAATTTATCAATAAAGACCGGGCGTTCGGGGCGCGGACCAACCAAACTCATTTCCCCGCGAAGGACATTAATCAACTGGGGAAGCTCATCGATGCTGGTTTTGCGGAGAAAAGTGCCAAGAATTGTCCTGCGATCATCATTTTTCGCAGCCCAAACAGCGCCTGAATCATTTTCGGCATCCATTTTCATGCTTCGAAATTTAAGCATTTGGAAAGATTTACCATTTAACCCGCATCGCTCTTGGGTGTAAAAAACCGGTCCCCGACTGGTCAACTTGATCAGTATAGCAATGCAAACAAGAAGCGGAGAAATCAAAATAAAACCAACCAACGAAAGAATAATATCCATACCCCGCTTGAACATTACATTCAGGCCAAAGTGCGGGTTCTCTTTTAAAGAAATTAGGGGCATACCATCTACATCAACGGTAGAAAGGGCCAAGCCAGCAAGCTCTGGAACATCTGCCGCCAAACGAACATCAACAAAAGTATCCGCAAGTATTTCATAAACAATGCGAACATCATCATAACGGTTCATAGGCAAAGCAATAAAGACATGGCTAACGGAGTACTGGGCAATTAAATTGGGCAGGTCTTCAAATTTGCCCATAACATCAAGATCTTTGTTAAAAGCTGAGACTTGATTTTCTACATAGCCAACATTTTTAATGCCCAACCAAGAGTTTGTTTTGAGGATGTTGGCCATTTTTCTGGCTACCCTTCCGGTGCCCACAATAATTGCAAAAGACTGGTCATAGCCCCTAGAGCGAAAATCTCTGATCAGTTTCCAATTGATTTGCCTTACAAAAAAAACAGCGAAGACATTGAAGGCGCCAAAGATTGAAACCATGGCTCTTGATCCAGAAAGATCCTTGCGGAAAAAATCGACCGCAAGTAAAAGCAAAACGAGAAAGAAAGTCCCTTTGATCGAACAAAAAGCTTCCTCTCGCATCCTGCGCATGCGGCTAATTTTGTATTGATCCGTGAAATGGTAGGCCACAGCAGCAGTAAACAGAACCCAAGGAATATGACTAAAAAGCGTGTCATTTTCATTCGGGATTGAAACAAAAGGTATCCAACCAGATTCAAATCTCACATGGTAAGCAGCAATCCATGCGATGCTTGTCGCAATGATGTCGCAAACAAAAAACCAAACAATTATCAACTGACTTCTGCGCTGAATCATGATGCCATCCCTGGCTAATGCCACCTAAAATTACATAGGGTAAATTAAGCTTTGCAGGGCAAAAAAGTCTAGGCCAAGATGGTTTGCCTATTTTGACATCATTGGAAGAATATTTGGTGTATGCTAATTTGTCTGGAAATAGTTCGTGTAAACTACTATTAATAAATAATAGTTGGCATGAAATGCTTAACTTATTTGACCATGATAATTTGGGAAAGGAATTTTACGATGGCTCATGTTGTAACCCAACCCTGCAATGACTGCAAATACACTGATTGTGTAGCTGTTTGCCCTGTGGAATGCTTCTACATGGATGACAAGATGGTCTATATCGACCCAGCAGATTGCATCGATTGTGAAGCGTGCGTTCCTGAATGCCCTGTTGAGGCGATCTTTTCCGAATCCAGCGTTCCTGGCCAATGGAAAAGCTTTATTCAGCTAAACACGGATCGAACCAAGATTCTTAAAACCAGCAAAGGCCATATCACCGAAAAGCAAGATCCGCTTGAAGGCCCTGATTGCAAAAAGAAATAAGTTTCCTGTTATATTTTTATCTAAAAGGTTCATCTGAAAATCCCTGAGTCAGATGAACCTTTTTTCAACTTAAATTGGAACATCCATGAATCTAACTGGAATTTTAATCGTTCAGCTAGGCACACCGGACGAACCAACGGGTCCCGCTTTACGCAGATACTTAAAACAATTCTTATCAGACCCAAGGTTAATTGAGATACCAAAGTTAATATGGTGGCCAATCTTAAACCTGTTAATTCTTAATTTACGCCCAAAACAATCAGCCAAAAAATACGCCCGAGTATGGGATGAAAAAACTGGTTCCCCATTGATGCATTTCACCCAAATGCAAACCAAATTATTGCAAGAGAAATTCCCTGGAACGCCTGTGGAATTCGGGATGCAAATTGGAAATCCTGCATTGCTCGAAACGATCAAAAAAATGGTCGCTCAAGGCATCGAAAAAATTATCGTTTTTCCCATGTATCCTCAATACTCAGCAACAACAACCGCTTCCGCAATGGATTGCCTAGGCCAGGCACTGCAGAAAATCCGCAGAGTACCCGCCATCAGGTTTATTCCCCCGTATTACCAACACCCCGCATATATCAAGGCATTAGCAACCATTATCCGCGAACAGGAAGCCAAACTTAGCTGGAAACCCGATCACCACTTAATCAGTTTTCATGGCATCCCGATTTCATACTGCCAGAGGGGCGATGTTTACGCGACGCATGTAAAACGAACCACATTTGCATTGGTTAAAGAGATGGGTTGGTCTCGTGATTACTGGACACAATCTTTCCAATCCTTGTTCGGAAGAGAAGAATGGCTTAAACCTTACACCGAAGAAACCTTAAAAAAAATGGCAGCAAAGGGCATTAAAAAGGTCTTCGTAAGTACACCAGGCTTCACCTCTGATTGCTTAGAAACCATTGACGAAATTGGTCACGAAGCCAAGGAAGTGTTTCTTGAAGCTGGCGGCGAAGAACTATTCCAGTGCCCTTGCCTCAATGATCACCCCGCATGGATTGAAGCAATGAAAACCATTGTCGAAGAAGAAGGGGCCGGCTGGCTTTAAAATAGTTAAACCTTAGGGATTATTTCGACACTTAGGGTCATGCCCCTTGTAATTGTTGTTACGCAGTGCTTTGATTCATTAACGAAATATTAATCCATCTTCCTGATTAGCAAACAACAACCATTCCGATAAGAATAGTGTCAGGGAGAACACCGAAGAGCACCTTGAAAGATTCTCACCCCACTTGTTTGAGTTTCGGCTTTTTGTTCTCTTGATTTGAAGTACGGCAGCGCATGGCAGCACTGCCGTACTTTTTTTATTTCACCTTCAAAACCGCTTTAAATCTGCTAGTCAAGTTGGCAACACGAATAAGCTCATCGATAGGGTTCGGATGATCATCAACCCTGAAGTCCAACCATCGGTCGCCTAAGGAATTAGGCCCACCATTTGGTTTTACCACTAAAAGAGCAGCGGATTGTTTCCCGCGCTTGTCGCCCCCCGCTTTTTCACCCGCTGCCAAGGAAAAAAGAAGCCTGACCCCCAACGAACCTTTAGTTTCTTCAAACCCTTTCGCCATAGAATCCAGCACCTCGGGGCCGGTTAGTAGATTACCTTGGCATGTATAATTTTTCCCTGCTTTAGCCCCAGCCCACGGGTTACACTTTGCACCCGTGTAATTTGCCGTCATGCCATTCTTATCAACAACACCTATCTGCCTGATTTCACGGCCTGCATCAGCTTTTATCAGTTCATCAAGAGTTTCCTTGGCGTTTTTCCCTTTACCCATTAGTTCAAGTGCGGCATTACCCAAAAGAACATTCACGCTTGCCTGAGTTGCAACTGCCCCTACCCCGGCTTTGGCCCATGAAACCGCACTGCCAACTGCAAGGTATTTGGATGCAACTGCGATGCCCCACTCGTTAGTTGCTGGATCAAATGCAACTATCGAAAACGTATTGCAGGTAGTGCGATCGTCGGCAGTTTGAGCCAGAAAATCAACTTCAGCAAGCAGATAAGCCAATGGGATAAAAAAGAAAGTGATGGTAAAGATAAACTTTTTCATAATTATAATTCCTTCTTAAAGGGAACAAGTATAAATAACTAAAGTAAGAAAGAATTTTACCAACAGAAAAAGTATGATGCCATGAAAGAATATATTCTTGTTACCGTGTGTTCAAAAAAAGAGGAAAGCGAAAATACCTTTTCTCAAAGATTGAGCCTATTTTGGACCCAAATGCTAAGGCAAAACCTAGAAGAATTCGAAAAAGTATATGCGGAATGCAGTGAATTTGAAAATCATGCAGGAATCCTGGGCCGAAAGTACGCCATCTTGCCAGAACTTGCTAACCCCCTCAAAACCAAACTGCTTAACGAAGGACTCGATGTCTTGGACATTGATACCGATGACTTTTACTCCCCCTATGAAATCACTGCCCCAGATTGGATGCAAATCGAACACTAGGATTTTTACCCTCGGGGAACCTCTCTTGCCCAAATTGCTGCAAAATCATTATTCTTGTGCTGGAGTATTTTTCTCCTGAACAAGAGCGGAAGTTATGAAGATTTTTATAAGTGCCGGCGAACCGAGCGGTGATTTGCATGGCAGCAATCTAGCCAAAGCACTGTTAGTCCACAACCCGGCCATCGAATTATTTGGGTTTGGTGGCAGCAAGATGCAAGAAGCAAACTGCAAGCTAATTTATCCATTGGCAGATTTTGCAGTGATGGGGCTGTACCAATCGTTGAAAGCCTACCCACAATTCAAAAAAATCCTGCAACTAGCAATTGATCATTTTGTGCGATGTAAGCCAGATGTGTTAGTACTAATTGATTACCCAGGATTTCACTGGCATCTTGCTGCTGCTGCCAAAAAGCTAGGCATACCAGTCATCTATTTTGTACCACCGCAAATATGGGCATGGGCCTCCTGGCGAGTGAAAAAGATGCGCAGGCTTACCGACCTCGTACTCTGCAATTTTCCCTTTGAAGAAACATGGTTTAAACAGAACAATGTTCCAGCCAAGCTTATAGGTCACCCGTTTTACGATCAGATTCTAAATCAAAAACTTGATGAAGAATTTATAGCAGGAGAAAAATCAAAACCGGGATTGCCCATAGGGCTTCTTCCCGGTTCACGAAACCAAGAAGTTGCGATGAATTTCGAAACCCTATTTAGGGCAGCAACACTCCTTAACAAACAACATCCGGAAACAAGATTTCTGGTTGCGGCATTTTCTGAAGCCCACAAAACAACCATTCTCGATAAAATTAAAAACACCAATCTCCCAATCGAAGTTCACACACAAAAAACACCCGAAATCATGAACATGGCTTATGCCTGCGCCTCGGTCTCCGGATCAGTAAGCCTAGAACTCCTAGGCGCACAAACCCCTTCCGTGATTATTTTTCAAACATCGCCTCTGATGTCGATTGCTGCCCGCGTACTTAAACATACGCCCTACATCACCCTAGTGAATTTGCTGGCTGGGAAAGAGCTTTTTCCTGAGCGATTTGGCTATTATTGCAGTTCAAAGTGGGTGTTCAATCAACTAAGTGAATGGGTAAAACACCCCGAGAAACACAATGCATTGGTACAAGAGTTAGGCGCATTAAAGGCGTCAACCATTTCTGCAGGCGCATCCAAAAAAGGTGCAATTGAAATCATTAACTTTATTGAAAACAAAAAAGCTCAGGCAGCAAGTGCTGCCTGAGCTTAAATATTTGAAAACCTAATTAGAATTGAATCCCACCGTTATAAAGCAAAGAAATATTAGATAAATCGCTGTTATTCTGGCTTTGCAAAACACCATTCCAAATGTAATCCCACTCCAACCTGAGACCTGCAATCAAATTGACCTTTCCAAAAGGTATTTGCAAATCAGAATGGATCGAAAGAAATACAGCACCAACAGTGTCTTTCAAGTTTGGGAAACCAACAAATTCAGTTTTTGCAGAACCATATCTACCACCAACATCGCCACCAATTCGCCAAGAATTATCTTTATTAAACGCATCGCCTCGGAGGTAATATTCTTTCCCACCCGACAAGTTAACAAAAGTCGTATTCAAAGAGATAATACCAACTACAGGATTAAGTGTGATTGATCTATTAACACCGATGCCAAATTCGCCACTGCGATCAAGATAAGGAAGGTTGAAAAGTTGAATATTCTCTTCTCGATTATTGCTGTTGTAATGTGTGTTTGAAATACCAAGATCAACAACCCAAGCTTGATCAGCTTCTGCATTGAAGAAGAGCGAGCGAGCACCACCGCTAATATTCCAACCCGTCTGCAATACATTATTAAAAGTACCACCGCCCACGGTAAATTCTGGCCCTGTCCTAAAATAGGTTTCAAGAAGAATGGGCCCGGATTTGCATTTTCCTGTTGGGCCACAACAACCGGCGTCTCTTGGATATAAAATCCATTCCGAGAGGGTTGCCCGAGTCGGATTTATGGTCGTACCTTGATTATCAGAATCATTCAAGGTCCCAATGGAACTTGGAGTTACAGTGCCATATCCCGCTGAAGGATCTTGCCCCCAACTTCGATTTCCAAGTATTCCAAGAATTCCCAAACTCAAAAACAAAATCTTCAATGCTTTCATTCCAACCTCGCGACTAGAAGCGACGAGAAACTTCAGTGCTTGGCTCAATCCAAACTCCTGAAACTTAATCACTACACTTGAACACCTAAAGCCTTTTAAAGACAAAAAAGTATCCAATAATTCATCGGATTATATTTGGGAAGAATTTAACAAGAATGCCGCTTGTGATGAAAATAAAGCTTTTGAGGCTTATAAGCAATAAGATGGGCAACTAGAAGAGGACGCATACTACCCATCTTTGCATAGCTTTAGTCGATGCACCTGTTTATCGCGTTTGTTTAAAAAAATGCAAAGCCCCACAAGATTTCAAATAGTTGATTGCCCTCGCCCAAGTTTTCAAAGATAATTTGTCTACCCGAAAAAACTAAATGGAGGCTTTAAAATGTTAATCTGGAAAATGCATCCCCTGCCCTTAGCTATTTTAACCTTTGCTTTGTTTAATCTAAATCAACTCAGGGCGGGCCAATCCAACAGCCTTATGGATGTTTCGCAGGATGGGAAAAGAATTGCGGTTGCGAATACCGACAGTGGAACCGTAACCGTATTTGATGTTCAATCGAGATCCCCCCTTGCGGAAATCCCCGTTGGAACAAAACCCGAAGGTGTCACATGGATAGGGAAAAGCCCCCTACTTGCAGTAACGCTTTATTCAGAAGACAAAGTCGTGATTATTGATTGCGACAAATTATCCGTGATAAAAACCATCACCACTGAAGATGAACCCTACGGGATAGTTTCCACCATGGACGGTAAAAAACTTTATGTTACCCATGAATACCCCGGGAAGATTTCTGAAATCAATACTGCAGACTTCAAGGTAACTCAAGTTTTTAATGCAGGAAAAATGACCCGTGGAATAGCCTTATCCCCTGATGAAAAGTACTTATTTGTAACCGAATTTTATACCGCCTCTGTCAATAAGCTGGATGCTGCAACAGGCAAAATGATGGACCAATGGAAAGGAAGGGATGATGACAATTTTGCCCGCCAAATCACCGCTCACCCCACCAGGCCCAAAGTTTATTATCCCCACATTCGTTCTAGAACCCACATCATTGATGCGGATGGCTCTATTTTTCCTGAATTTACTATTTGCGACACTTCTGGTTTGCCAGACAAAACAAGACGCATGACGGTTGCAATGGACACATTCAATGGAGTCTATGTAGTTGCAACACCTTGGGAAACAGCCGTTTCTCCTGATGGAAAAACCATTTATATCATCTACTCTGGCACGAATGATATGAATATCTGCAAAGTCATGGATGATGATTATTCCGAAATTCAGAGAGTGGGAACTGCAATAAGACTTGGAGTAAACCCCCGAGCCATCCGTGTGAACCCTAATGGCAAAGAAGTTTATGTTTACAATGCGTTGCAATTCGATGTAACCATTCATGACCCAACCACCATGACAAAACTGGCAAGCATGAAATCTTGCGACCCGCCGAAAAGCCCGGAGTGGGTACGAGGCAAAATTCTTTTTGCAACTTCACTTTCCCCCATGACTTCCCGCAGATGGGTTGCATGCTTCTCATGCCATCCCGATGGCAATTCTGATGGCAGAATTTGGGAGAACCCCGAAGGATTACGAAAAACTCCACCCATGGCGGGGTTGGCCCACACACACCCGTTGCATTGGTCAGCAGATCGGGATGAAGTTCAAGATTTTGAATACACGATTCGAGGCAAGTTGATGCGTGGGTACGGCCTTACTAAAGGGGCGCTCACTCCTAAAAACGGGTTTGAAAAAACCGAACTCAAGGAGAAACTTTCGGAAAAATCTGCAGACCTTGATGCGCTTGCAATTTACACCAACTCTTTTGGTTTTACTCTTTCGCCACATATCGAAGCCCCGGGCAAGCTTTCGAAACAAGCCGAACGCGGCAAGGCTTTGTTCTTTAACAATCAAGTAGCCTGCGCTTCATGCCATTCTGGCCCCTATTATTCTGACAGCCAACTTGGGGCCAAAGGAAAAGTTCATGATGTGGGAACAGGCAACGATGACCCATCTGAAAAAATGGGGCCTCAGTATGATACCCCAACTTTGCTAGGGCTTTATCGCAATGCGCCCTACCTTCACCATGGCAAAGCCAAAACCCTGATGGAAGTGCTAACAACCCAGAATTTAAAAGACAAGCATGGCAAAACGAGCCATCTTTCAACTTCAGAGAAAGAAGATTTAGTAGAATTTCTTAAGGCGTTGCCTTATGAGATGCCTCCTGATGAAACGCCTAATACCGTCAAGTTTCGATTAACACCTAAAAAGTAAGATGGAGCGATTCGATTGAGTAATGATTTAAAATCCCGGTACGATGCGGGAATAGAGCTTGCCCAAAAGGCGGCAAAAATTGCGATGGGCTACTACGAAACCGCCCTCGAAATTGAATGGAAAAACGATGAAAGCCCGGTCACCGTCGCAGACAGAGAGGCTGAGAAATTCCTGCGCTCCTCCCTCAATAAATATTTTAAACACGATGGGTTTCTAGGCGAAGAGTATGACGATGAACCGGGCGATTCTGGTTATCGCTGGATAATCGACCCCATCGATGGCACCCGAAATTTCGTTCGCGGGATACCGATTTGGGCCACACTTTTGGGCCTCGAATATAAGGGCGAAATGCTGGCAGGCATTACCGTGGCCCCCGGGCTTAATCAAACCTATCGGGCTCTTAGAGGCGATGGCGCTTTTCGCAATGACATCAAAATCAATGTCTCAACCATCAACTCTTTGGGCGCTTCTCAACTCTTTTACTCCAGCATTTCCTGGTTTGTTAAAGCTGGAATGGAAAAAGAATTCCTTGCACTTGCGAGTGCAACAGAAAAGCAGCGGGGCTTTGGCGATTTCTATGGCTTCGTTCTTGTAGCCCAAGGCGCTGGAGAAATAATGATTGAACACGGCGTTCATGCCTGGGATGTTGCTTCTATCATTCCACTCATCGAGGAAGCAGGCGGCAAATTTTCCGACTGGAAAGGCAATAAATCCATCTATGCACCCGATGTATTGGTAACTAACGGCATACTTCACCAGCAAATTCTTGACAGACTTGCCAACAAAGTTCAAAGGTAAGGAACATGAAGAATTACAGCATCCCGAGATCCATGGAATGGATTGGCGGCATCGATGGGCACCTTCGTCTTTTAGACCAAACACTTCTACCGATTGATGTTTGTTTCCTTGATTGCATGGATATCACCACGGTTCACGAAGCGATTCGAAGCCTACGGGTAAGAGGCGCACCTGCGATTGGAATCACTGCAGCAATGGGGGTTTTAGTTGGGCTGAAAAATATTCCTTCCGGGACTTCCCTTAAAAAGCACTACGAAGATACTGACAGTTACCTACGCACCAGCAGGCCAACAGCGGTAAATCTTTTCTGGGCTCTCGATCGGATGAAAAGAAAATTCATCGAAATAGCAGATTTGCCCGATCAACGAAACATCCTTTCCATTTTGCTTGATGAAGCACTCTTGATTGAAAAAGAAGACCGCGCAATGTGTCAATCTATTGGCAAGATTGGAGCAAATCTCGTCCAAGATGGATTTGGCATTCTCACCCATTGTAACACCGGTGGCCTTGCAACGGCTGCGTATGGCACAGCTTTATCTGTTATTTTTACTGCTTACGAGCAAGGCAAATCCATCCATGTTTTCTGCGATGAAACTAGGCCGCTCATGCAAGGCGCGCGTCTCACTTCTTGGGAATTATTACAAGCTGGGATTCCTGCTACTCTTATTTGCGACAGCATGGCTGCACAAGTCATGAAAGAAGGCAAAATCAACATGGTAATTGTCGGGGCGGATCGTATCGCAGCCAATGGCGATTCCGCAAACAAGATTGGAACTTACGGGCTTTCTGTTCTTGCTCATGCTCACAAAATACCTTTTTATGTAGCTGCCCCATCAAGTACCTTTGATCTCACTTTAAAAGATGGTTCAGGAATTCCGATTGAACAACGAAACCCTAGGGAAATCACCGAACCCTTCGGCAAACAGGTTGCTCCCACGGGTGTTTCAGTTTACAATCCAGCCTTTGATGTAAGCCCTGCCCATTTGATTACGGGCATCATTACTGAAAAATCGCTAATAACCCCGGTTAATGCCAAAAACATTAAAAACTCCCTTTGAATTGGTAGTGTTTAAACAAGTGTAAAAACCAACTTGGAATTGGCCTTAAACTCTATTACAATGATTCTAGTGCTGTGATTGTGATCCATGTGGATATTTACCTACCCGTAGCTTTAAGGAACTAACATGAAATCGATTGCCAGAATGGGCCTTTTCTTTACCTTTTTAACTTCTGTTTTTGCTGCATCAGCAGATGTATCATTTGCACAAACTTGGGGCACGATCAAAGGCCAAGTAGTATTTGCGGGCGCTAACTCTATGCCTGAAAAACTTAAAGTCAACAAAGATGAACAGCACTGCCTTTCGAAGGGCGATATCCTTTCGGAAAAGTTTGTTGTCGATCCTAAAAGCAAGGGCGTGCGTTGGGTAATGGTTTGGCTGGTTGATAGCAAAAACCCCAAGGCCCAAATTCCAATTCATCCTTCTTTAGTAGAAGTAAAGCAGAAGGATGTCGTGCTGGATCAACCTTGCTGCGTTTACGAACCCCATGTAATTGGAATGCGAGCTGGGCAGGTTCTTGTAACCAAGAACAGCTCCCCCGTTAACCATAATGTCAACATCATCAGTACTGGAAACAACCCCAGTCAAAATCTTCTTATTCCCTCAGGAAAAGAATTAAAAGTTGAAGGATGGGGTGCTGCAAACGCTCCCACCAAAATCGAGTGCAATATTCATCCTTGGATGGTCGCATGGATTAGGGTTTTTAATCACCCCTACTTTGCTATCACCGACAAGGATGGGAACTTCGAAATGAAGAATGCCCCTGCAGGTGACTATAATCTTGTTACTTGGCAGGAAGAAGTTGGCTGGGTTAAGGGTGGTAAAGTTGGTGTACCAATCAACATCAAAGCTGATGGCGTAACCGATGCAGGGAAAATTGAATTAAACCCCGCTGCCAATTAATCACCAAGTTTATCTGTAACAATTTGAACCCTTCCAAAGGAAACTTGGGGAGGGTTTATTTTTTGCCCGCAACTTTGTTTTCTTGATAAACACCACAGGCTTTGACAAACCCTTGAAACAAAGGATGAGCACTGGTTGGCTTGGATTTGAATTCAGGATGGCTTTGTACTGCTAAAAACCAAGGGTGGTCAGCGATTTCGATGGCCTCAACCAAATTACCATCCGGGCTGGTACCGGAAAATACCATGCCATGCTTCTCGTATTGGCTTTTAAATTTATTATTGAATTCATATCGATGCCTGTGCCTTTCGTGAACAACAGCAGCACCATATGCATTATAAGCCTTGGATCCTTCCTTTAACTTGCAAGGATAAGTTCCCAACCGCATAGTTCCGCCCATATCTGTGATGCTGTATTGATCATCAAGCAGGCAAACCACTGGGCTTTTGCAATTCTTATCGATTTCGGTGGTATTTGGGTCTTCAAGCTTAAGAACATTTCTACCAAACTCGATCACTGCGCATTGAAGCCCTAAGCAGATACCAAAGAAGGGTATGTTCTTCTCGCGGGCAACCCGGATCGCTTCGATTTTCCCGGGAACACCCCTGTAACCAAAACCACCCGGCACTAGAATACCGTCAACGCCTTCTAGCTGACTTTCTGCACCGTGTAATTCGATATCCTCACCTTCAATTTTTCGAATAATGACCTTGGTGGTATTAGCAATACCGGCGTGGTCCAGCGATTCGTAAATTGATTTATAGGCATCGTTATGGCGAATGTATTTTCCAACGACAGCAATGGTGACTTCGCGCTTGGGGTTACGCAGGCGCTGAATCATTGAGGTCCAGTCAGAAATATCCAAGGGCTTAGCTTTCAAAGAAAGCTTTTCAACAATCAATTCATCAAGCTTGTTTTCAACTAAACTTAATGGCACTTCGTAGATACTAAATTCTTTATCACGCTCTTCAATTACTGCCCTGGTTTCGACATTACAAAAGAGCGCTATTTTTTCAGGCATATCCTTGGGCATTTCGCGCTCGGTGCGGCAAATTAAAACATCAGGCTGGATACCAATCTGCCTGAGTAGGCCAACACTATGCTGCGTCGGTTTAGATTTTGCCTCACCCGCGGCTTTCAAATATGGAACCAAAGTAAGATGAATGTAAAGGCAGTTATTCCTACCCACATCAAGGGAAAATTGCCTGATTGCTTCAAAAAATGGTAGCCCTTCGATATCGCCCACCGTCCCGCCTATTTCCGTGATCACAACATCAACATCGGGAGTAGCCAATTTTAATACAGCGTTTTTAATTTCATCAGTTACATGAGGAATGACTTGAACCGTTCGGCCCAAATAATCGCCCCTGCGTTCTTTTTCAATAATGGAAAGGTAAATCTTACCTGTAGTAAAATTACAATCCCTGCTGAGGGGAGCATTGGTAAAGCGCTCATAATGCCCCAGGTCGAGATCTGTTTCGGCACCATCATCTAACACATAAACTTCGCCATGCTGATAGGGACTCATGGTGCCAGGATCAACATTTATATAAGGGTCAAATTTTTGCAACCTGACTCGAAGGCCCCGATGCTCGAGGAGCATACCAATAGAGGCGCAAGTAAGGCCTTTACCAAGGGAACTAACAACACCACCGGTTACAAAAATATGTTTTGCCATTCTGGCTTCTCTCGCGATCTAAATCCATAAAGAACAAGAACATCCGCATAAAGCAAAAAATGTTCCATGCGTGGATTTATACGACCCAATCGCTGTAAAATCCAGAATAATGTTGGATAAAGTTTTAAGCCGCGTTTAAGCGCTGGAAACGCCTATAATCTGCAATAAATTTTTCGTAATCTTCGCGGGTGTCTACGCCCATGGTTCTCTCTTCAACAATTCCAAGGTTTATTGAGAAACCTGCACCTAAAACCCTTAATTGTTCGAGCTTTTCAAGTTTTTCGAATGGATGCATCGGGATTTTAGCCATTTGCATTAAAAATGACCTGCGATAGGCATACATACCAATGTGAAGCAAAAAAGGCGAAGGCCTTTGCCTAAAATCAGGCTTTCCATCTCGAACGTAAGGAATTGGGCTGCGACTGAAATAAAGTGCCCTACCCTTCTGATCTTGCACCACTTTCACGCAGTTTGGATTCATCCAGTCTTTTTCATCATTGATGGGTGTTGCGAGTGTTGCCATCGGCACATCGGGGCTTTCAATCAATTGCCGAAAAAGCAAATCGATGGAATTTGGATCAATTAATGGCTCATCTCCTTGAAGATTAAGAAAGATGTCGCAATCAAGATTTTGAGCAACTTCAGCAACCCGATCAGTACCACTTTGATGAGATTTTAAAGTCATAGCACAATTGGCGCCAAAATTTCGCGCTGCGGCTTGAATCCGAAGGTCATCTGTTGCGATTATAACTTCTGAAGCAATCTTTGATTTTTTAGCCTGTTCGTAAACATGCTGGACCAAATATTTACCTGTCTGCTTTAACAACGGTTTTCCAGGTAATCGGGAAGAAGCATATCTAGCAGGAATGACGATGGCACACTTCATTGTTTAAACGCTCCAAAAGTTTATAAAACTTATTTAGATGAACATTGAAACGGTTTCTGCAAAAATATGCAAGATTAGCCTGCTTTGTTCGTCCTTATTCCGCAGCCTTCAGGAGTTTAACCATGTGCGATTCCTTGGATTATTTGATAATTAGCCCACACCCCGATGATGCAGAGTTAGGAGTTGGGGGCACTATAGGCGTTTTGAAGGCTGAAGGCGCTTCTGTTGGCATTTTAGACTTAACCAATGGCGAACCAACCCCTCATGGTACCCCTTCAATTCGCGGGAAAGAAACCGAAGAGGCAACCAAAGTGCTTAAGCTGGATTATCGCAAAAATCTAGGCTTAAAGAACCGGGAATTAGTTTCTAATCTCGAGTCAAGAACTTTACTTGCAGAGGAAATTCGGCGAGTTAAACCTAAAAATTTGTTCGTCCCTTACTGGGAAGATGTCCATCCTGATCATGTCGAAGCTTACGAATTGGCCCTTGGAGCACGATTTTGGAGCAAACTAAGCAAAACTCATCTGGCAGGCGAACCCCACTTCCCCACCAAAGTCTTTTATTATTTTAGTATTCACCTTAGGATTCACCCCAAGCCCTCTTTTATTTTAGATATTTCAAACCACATTGAAACCAAAATGACAGCGTTGGCGTGTTATCAATCTCAATTAATCACAGGCAGAACCAACACTTTCCCTACACTTTTGGACGATGTTAAGGATCGAAATCGCTACTGGGGCTGGGCGATAGGAAAAGCCTATGGCGAACCATTTCTCACTAGGGAAGAAGTGGGATTAAAAAGCTTAGGCAATCTGGCTTAAGTCTTCCTTCAGGGTAAACCAGCAAATCTTTTCCGCGCTGCTTGCCCTTCTATCAAGAAGCCTCCCTCCGCAGCTTCTTTTCTCCTTTTTGGCTTGGGCTATTAAGCCGATAAGCCAACTACAGAGGAAGTTTTTTCCTCAAGGGGAGTTGTAATAATGCATAACAAGGATTTCCATGTCCTCGCGTTGGTCAAAGGTGAGCACCAATTTGTCTATATTTTCGACGAAATGGGCTGGGATGATCTCGTGGAAACACTTTGCCAGCAAGCTGAAGACCCAGATATAGAATTTAGCTGGTTTGATGCAGCTTTACTTTCTCATCGCGCAAAAACTCAAATTGAATCTGCGAATGAGGCCAATAGTGAAGCCGATCAATCTCCGCCAACAGACAACGAAACAGAAACAGAATTTAAAGCGCCTATAGCTTCGCGCTTACCTAGGTAATTTTAATTTTCACACAGAGATAATAGTTATGAACCAGGCGCTAGCAGGATACCTGCGGCATCTTTCTCTGGAGAAAAATTCTTCCGAACTGACTGTCAAGTCTTACCGTGAAGACTTGACGCAATCGATAAATTTTCTGCGTGGCCATACGGCCCTTGCAAACCTTTCACCCAAGCAAGTTACCACGAGGCATGTGCGTGCATTTATCGCATGGCTTACAGAGCAAAACTATTCGCGGGCTACAATCGCACGAAGAATCGCATCCTTAAGATCGCTTTATCGTTACCTGCAAAGGCAACAAAAGGTTGATCGCAATCCTACGGAGGGATTGAAAGGCCCAAAACTTGACCAGAATCTTCCGCATTTTCTTTCTCAAGAAGATATAGACAATCTTTTAAATGCCCCCCAAGGCGAAACCTTGATGTGCCTGAGGGATCGGGCAATTTTAGAAACCTTATACTCCGCTGGCCTTCGAGTCAGCGAGTTGGTTGCACTAAACCAAGAATATCTAGATTTCAATGATGGAACTGCAGTGGTTCGGGGTAAAGGAAAAAAAGAGCGAATAGCTCTTTTGGGCCCACAGGCATTAAAAGCTGTTGAAGCGTACCTTAATGAAAGAAAGCTTCAGAAAAGTGTTAAGATCAAAGAAAACCCCGCTATATTTCTGAACAAAAATGGCACCAGGCTAACCACACGAAGCGTTGGTAGACTGCTCGAAAAATACATCAAGCTTGCAGGAATGGATTCTCGTACCACGCCGCACACCCTAAGGCATACTTTTGCGACCCATCTTTTAGATGCAGGCGCAGATATCCGGGGCGTGCAAGAACTACTTGGGCACAGCAGTCTGGGAACTACTCAGATTTACACCCATGTTACAACCACAAGATTAAAAGAAAGCTACCAAAAAGCCCATCCGCGGGCCTAATGGTATCGAATGGAGTCGATCAATGATCACAAATTGTATTCATAAAAACAAAGCTCTTGCAAGAATGCTTCTTCTCGCTTTGATTTTTATCACTGGGGCTCCAGTGTTTGCAGGGGGCATAGAGTGGCGCACAGATTACATGCAAGCTAGGCAAGAATCTGAGCAAAAAAACCTGCCCATTCTCATCGATTTTCATACTGACAATTGCTTTTGGTGCAAGCAAATGGATCATCGCACTTTCAGAGATCCAACTCTGAATCAAACGATTACGGAAAATTGGATTCCCCTAAGAATTAATGCAAAAAAAGAACTGGCCCTGACAGATGCCTTGAAAATTCGATCCTTTCCAACCTTGGTATTCGCTGGGCCAGATGGAAATATTTTGGGCTTTTTAGAAGGATTCATCGAAGCTCCTGCACTTGTTTCTCAACTCGAACAACACAGGGGAGACTCTATTACCCCTGATTGGATGAACCTCGAGTATAAGGAAGCCACTGTTGCAATTGCAGCCGATGATTACCCAAAAGCAGTTTCACTCCTCAAAAAAATCATAGAAGATGGAAAGCAAAGGCCGATTCAAAAGAGATCCATGGTCCTCCTCCAAGACTTTGAAAAACAAGCTACAGAAAGAATAGCCAAAGCAAAAAAGAATCTCGAACAAGGCAACACTTCAGAATCGATCCAGCTATTTAGTGAAGTTTCCAGACAATATGAAGGAACAAACGGGGCCAAAGAAAGCATCCAAATCCTCGCAAGCCTTGCAAATCGTCAACCCAATTCAGAACCTTTTTTAATTTCCAACAACCTTGCAAAAGAAGTGCTTTCGTTAATCAGGCAGGATTACAAAAGTTCAAATTTTCTTTCGTGCCTGGATCGTTATGAGTACATGACTGCAACTTTTGCAGAGGCCATGGAAACCCAAGAAGCAGGCATCATTATCGCAGAAATAAAAAGCAATCCTGAATGGATGAAAACTGCATGCGAGCAAATGGGCGATAAGCTTGCAAACCTTTATTTATCGCTTGCTGATTCGTGGACAAAAAAAGGACAACCCCAACAGGCGATCTATTATCTTGAAAAAACCTTACAAACATTCCCAGGAACAAAGTACGCAGAAGCTGCGCAAGTAAGGTTAGCCCAACTACTGGGGCCCTCGATAAGGGCAGTCGAAATGAAAAATAACAAATAGGAATCAGCTTTCGAGCAAACCCGTAGTCCTACTAAGAGCAGAAGAATGAAGATGCCCATTGGTTGAGAGCATCCCTTTGGTCTGCTTGAAACCAGGTGCTCCATACAAGACAGGGTTGCCCGAAAAGTCGGTCAATTTCCCGCCTGCTTCTTCCACAAGAATATGCCCTGCACAAATATCCCAGTCATGAAAAGCAGGATAATTATTGGCATATAAATCGCCCTCGCCCCGCGCAACGATTGCCATCTTTAATCCAGCAGAATAGGTTTCAAGCACAGTCCCCGGAGAAAATGCCACTGCCGCTTTACTAGTTTTCCCTGGCTTCGCATGGCTTTGAACCAATATTGCCTTGCTTAAATCAGCACAAGTTCTAACTTTGCAGGCAACAGTTTCCTTACCTACTTGCATCAAGAAACAACCCTGCCCCTTGGCTGCATAAGTGGTTTTTCCAGTTGCAGGTTCATGCACAACACCTACCACAACTTTGCCCTGATCCATCATGGCAACCATGACGGAAAACTGATCATTCTTCATTGCAAAGCCACGGGTACCATCAATCGGGTCGACCACCCAGGTTCTGGTTGCACCCGAAGGAGATTCGGAAAGCGTGGCAGTTTTTTCTTCTGCACAAAGAGAATCTAAAGGGAACTCTTCACGCAAAACTTTAAGAATAATTTCCTGAGATTGCTTATCTGTTTCCGTGGTGAGATCTGCAGGGGCATTTTCGTAAGGCTTTAAAGTTTTGTACACTTCAGAAATCAAATCTCCAGCCTTATGAGCAGCCTTTAATGCAACTGCTAATTCTTTGCTATACATAATTCTCTTTTCTAATTACTGTTTCTTTGCAACCATGATGGCTTGCACGGGATTATTAAAAGATTGGCTCTTAAGCTTGGCACTTTCGATATCAATCTTACCGTCTTGCAGCCAGATCTGATATTTAAGTTTCAAGGGATTTTCTTTAGTGATTTCAGTTACAAAATAAGAACCAAACCTACCGTAAGGGCGCTCACTAAAACGAGCTTCCTTGGGGTTTGCAGCGTTATCGAGATACAAAGCAGTGTATCGTTTATCATTAAGAACAAAGCTCATAGCATTCCAAGGAAGATTGATATGAGTTTTTAAATCGGGCCAATTCCTGCTAGCACCGGGCTTATCTTCGCCATCCGGCCTGAGATAGATTGTTTCCTTGGAAGTTTTTTCTGAAACCTCATTTGAAGCCCGAAAATGGAACCCAGCATGTTGAGGATCACCATCGAGTAATACCGGACCACCAGTAGTTCTAACAACGGATTGGAATTCAACAAGTTGCCCGCCCGGAACTTTGTAAACAATGAGTTGTCTTTCTTCGACAGCAAAGGTCTCCTTGTTTTTACCATTCCAAGCAATCTGGTCTTTTTCAGAAGCAAGAACAGGACCAGATTCACGCAACAGAACTTTTTCAAAAGCCTGATGAGTATCATCCTTACAATGCCAGATATCAACTTTTACATTCTTGCCATAGGTAACTTTGCTGAACCCAAGAAAAATACCACGATGGTGAGTGAACTGCCCACCTGCACCTTTGGTAACCAAAGCACCAGAATTATCAAATAGATGATGGAATGGCTTATAAGAAGCTTCCCTTTCCTTGCCATCTTTTAAAACAGGATGCACAAACTGAAGAACAGTTTTACCTTCAAATGTAACTTGGCTTAGCTCAGAGTTTATATCTTCAAAAGAAAAATTAAAGGAAGAATTCTTGGCGTCAGAAGCCAACCAAGTACCAGCCAAAGTAGCCCCATTATCTGGAATGCTCAAAGCTGGCATAACCACAACAAGGTACTTTTGATTTTCTTTTGCAGTCAAATCAGCGGAGAATTTTTCGACCACTTGCCCAAGAACGTTGGTGGTTCCAGCTCCTGACAAAAGGCAAGTTTTACTTTTAACATTAATGCCTGCGGGAATTGCAATTTGCACAGGTGTTCCTGCAGGAATTTTAGCTGGGCCTTTTAATTCGACCTGAAAATCCTGAGCAGCCAATCCCGACAACAGAACAACCATGGCATTCAATAAAGCATTCATCTGTTATTCGCCTTTTAAGTAAGAATCGTTAGTTAAGTAGAAACACATCCGTAATTAAAACTAAGCAAGCCCATAAAAACGAACTGCATTATCATGAAACAGCTTCTTTTGTTGTTCTTCTGATCGGGATTTAACCACCTGCTTCAAGGAATCAACCCACTCCTTATAAGTCGCAGCAAGGGTACAAACAGGCCAATCACCGCCAAACATTACTCGATCTGGGCCAAAGCTATCCATGGTGTGGTTGATAAGTGGCGCCAAGTCATCCACTTTCCAGGCACCTTTCGTTGATGAAGCAATGAACCCGGAAATTTTAACAACAATATTTTTTCGCTTTGCGACCTCAACCACGCCCTTCTTCCAAACCGAATTATCCTTGCTCTTCAAATCCGGATTTCCACAATGATCAAGAATAAAGCGAGTATCAGGGCAGGAATCAATCAACTTTGCAACATGATCAAGATCGGTACCACGAACACACAAATCGTAGCTAAGATTTCTTTCACCCAGCATCCGGATGCCACGCACAAAATCAGGGTGATTACAAAACCCAGGAGGAGTAGCAGGTACATGCAAAACCTGCCTGATACCTTTGATAAATTTATTTCCTTTGAAGTTATCGAGGTATTTGCCGAATTCGGGCGATGCGGGTCTGCCGGAAACCACTGCTGCAACCATGGTTGTTTTCCCACTATTGCAAATATCTGTGACAAACTGGGCTTCAGCAAGTTGCTGCTCGGGTGAAACATCCACTTCCATATAAACAGATTTAACAACGTTCAAACCTTCAGTAGCCTCAGCGTAATCTTTAAGTACAAAGTTACGGGCAAGAGGCGCTCCAACTTCAACCCAAGGAAGCTTGAACTGTTTTAAATCCCACAGATGCTGATGAGTATCCACAATAGGTAGCATTGCTTTTTTCTCCGCTAAGACTTGAGAAGTAATTCCCAAGGCAAGAGTTGATCCGAGTATTGAATTTTTAACAAACGTTCTGCGATCCTGCTGATTCATTATAAATCCCTCTTTGAGTGATTACCTTTTATCCATAAGGGAACCCAACACTGCAAGGACTATCTTGGAAGTTTAATGCCTGAAGTGCCTAAATCCGCTAAAGATCATTGAAATACCGTTCTCATCGCAAGAGGCAATTGCATCTGCATCACGCATAGAACCACCCGGCTGAACGATAGCAATAATGCCAGCCTTTGCAGCCTCATCGACGCCATCCCTGAACGGAAAAAACGCATCAGAGGCAAGCACTGCGCCGCGCGCATTTTCCCCCGCCTTTTTCAAAGCATTCTGAACAGCATCAACCCTGCTCATCTGCCCTGCCCCGGTGCCAAGTAGTTTTCCATCCTTAACAATAACAATGGCATTGCTTTTCACATGCTTACAAACGACCCAAGCAAACTTGAGGTCATCAAGTTCTAGGGGTGTAAGTTTCTTCTTAGTTACCGATCTTGCACTCGAAAGATTTTCATTGGAGGCATCTTTATCCTGCACAAGGAGGCCGCCATCCACTTTCCGAATTTCCATAGTCGGTTTTCTTGCAATCATGGGGCCAGTAGAAAGTAGGCGCACACTTTTCTTCCAAGTAGGCTTGGTGGTAAGAATTTCAAAAGCTTCCGGAGAGAAACCAGGTGCAACCACACACTCAAGAAACCTGCCTGGTTCGGCCATCGCCAGCGCAGTTGCTTCATCAACTTCGCGATTGAATCCAACAATACCACCGTAGGCGCTAAGAGGATCGCCATCGTAAGCGCCCCTGAAAGTATCCACAAGGTTCTTTGAAACAGCAGCGCCACAGGGGTTATTGTGCTTGAGAATAACCGAGGCAGGCCTGCCAAATTCCCGCAATAAACTAAGGGCGCTATCGATATCAAGCAAGTTGTTGTAGGAAAGTTCTTTGCCATGCAAGATGGTCGCATTGGCGAGAGAATCTGCGGGTGGATTCAGTTCTGTGTAAAACGCAGCCGTCTGATGGGGGTTCTCGCCATAACGCAAAACCTGTTTGCATTTGAAAGAAAAAGAGATCTCATCAGAAAACCCTTGGCTCAATTGCGCCTTGAAATACTGGCTGATTGCAAGATCGTATTGCGCAGTATGAGTAAAAGCATCACAAGCGAGCTTTTTCCTGGTCGCAAGACTAATCTTCCCACCGGTGCTTTTAAGCTCTGCGATGATAGCAGCATATTGTTCAGGGCTTGTAATCACTGCAACATCATGGTGGTTTTTCGCAGCCGACCGAACCATCGAAGGGCCACCAATATCTATGTTCTCAACCACTTCCTCGTAGGTGCTCTCTGGATTCGATGCAACTTTTGCAAACGGATAAAGATTACAAATAACCATGTCTATGGGATGGATGTCATGTTCTTTAATGGTTTTCACATGCTCAGCATTATCACGGATCGCAAGAATGCCCCCGTGGATTTTAGGATGCAAGGTTTTAACCCTGCCGTCTAGCATTTCGGGAAATCCAGTGACTTCGGAAATATCAACAGCAGGAATGCCAGCATCAAGAAGCGCCTTTTTTGTTCCACCAGTCGAAATAAGCATTGCCTTGTTATGCACAAGCTCCTTTGCCAATTCGATCAGGCCAGTTTTATCACTTACACTTAACAACACACGATGAATAGGAACCAAGCGACCATCCACGGCAAATCCCCCGAAAAATAAAGTTAATTCCAATAATCCAAATTCTATCAATGCTGAAAAAAGTTTCAGTAATATTCCTAAAGGATCGTATTAATTAGGTTGGCCCCAATACAACGGTATACCGGTTGGATTGAATCCGGATACCGCCCGCAAGATGCACTTCAAAGCCATCAGCAGCCATATTATGAGCAATTTTTTTCCATTGTTTATGATGAATGGCATCAATGGGCCATAATTCCCGGGCAAAGAGACTTCTAAGAAAAAGAGATAATTTCCAAGTAGGAAACTTAGATAACGCAAGCCTATCAAGCACAACCTGATCAAGAACCCTGGGCTTTTCAAGTTTCAGCCCGATTTTTCGTGCTAAGCGTTTTTCCAAAGAAGAGTACGCATGAATATGACCAGCAAGGCCTGAAAGAATGCCCTCAATGGCAGGCTGATATTCATTTTTCAACAGGGGCAGTAAATCGAGGCGGATTTTATTTCTTAGGAATCGAGTTTGTTGATTGCTCGGGTCTTCGCGCCAAACGATATTATTATCTCGCAAATATGCACAAATCTGTTCTTTGGAACAAAAAAGCACGGGCCTGCCTAATCCCACACCCCGAATTAAAGAGCGTTTTGGTTTAATGCCCGCCAACCCTTGAACTCCGGAACCACGCAATATGCGCATGAGAACTGTTTCTGCCTGATCATTGGAGGTATGCGCAGTAAACACCCAGTTAACCTTACTTTCGAGCGCAAGATCTGAGAACCAATTATATCGGGCGAGCCTAGCATTTTTTTCCCAACTAGCACCAAGATTCAACTCATCAGGGTTCAACTTAAGCGTTTTAAAATCAACCGGAGTATCTGTTGCTTCCTGAAGTTTCTCGACAAATAAGCGAACAAATGCCTCATCTGCATCATTTTCAGAACCCCTTGATGCATGATTAACATGTGCAACAATCAACTTCGAAACCGTCTCTTTTTTTATCTGGCAAGCAAGGGCGTGGGCCAAACCAATGCTATCAGATCCGCCTGATACTCCCACAATGATCCCTGGCTTCACATTCTTACAACTCGCAAGAAAATTCTTTACCTCGAGGAGAACAGGCGAATTTGCAATGCGGGGCTTCATGCTTTTAATCAAGCCCCTTGAGTGTTTTTAATGTCGATGTAATATTTCCAGATCGCATGAAAGTTTCACCAACAAGAATTGCTTTCGCCCCAGCGCTCTTCAATTTTTCAACATCCTTATTAGTTTGAATCCCACTCTCACTGACCACTAAAAAACTCTTGGGAATCTTAGGCAGCAAGCCAAGCGTATGATCCAAACTTGTTACAAAAGTACGCAAATCCCGATTATTAATACCCACCAACCGGGTACCACTATCAAGAACACGCGTTAAATGGCAGGCATCATAAAGCTCAACCAATGGCTCAAGGCCAAGTTTGATTGCCTCCCCCACAAGATGTTTTAAATCATCGCCTAGAAGAACCTCTGCGATAAACAAAATAGCACTTGCCCCATGGATCTTCGCTTCCAGAAGTTGATAATAATCGATAACAAACTCTTTGCGCAAAAGAGGTGTTTTAACAGTATCAGAAACGATTTGAAGATCGTTCAAGCTGCCTTGAAAAAAATGTTCATCTGTTAACACACTAATGCAATCAACTCCGCTGGATTCATATTCTTTGGCAATACTTGCAGGGCAGAAACTTTCTCGCAGAACACCTGCAGAGGGTGAAGCTTTTTTTATCTCAGCAATAACCCCAATTCCCTTGGCATTGGCAAGCGCATCATAAAAAGAACAGGGTTGCGGGACATTGCCCAAACGCTTTAAAAGCTCAGCTTCCGGAATGTTTTTCTTACCCAGAAAAACTTCTTCCTTCTTCCTTGCTACTATTTTGTCTAGAATTGTTTCCATGGTACTTTCCAAATTGGCTTTCAATTAACCTGATAGTTTCGCAATTACTTACATAACCCAATGAACGATTCCTTAGATCATCTTACGAATTCAACCCACACAGGAAAAACTGGTTTTGAAAACCTTTCCCCAGCCAAGGTTACACTTTGCCTGTTATTGCTTTTACTTGCAGCATCTTTGGTCCCTTTTGTAATTCAGAAAAGCAATCTGCTAGAAAACCAATATGGCCTAGAAATGGTTGCTAAGTCGAAAGATTACACCAATCCTGAAGAATTCAAACTACTGCGAACCCGAATGGGTTTATGGACCTCCGGCCTAACATTGCCTCTTCTTGCAGTACTGTTCCCCTTTTTAATCATCAACTACACAGGATTAAACAAAAAGGAATTAGGCTGGAATAACTCTAACCTTCTATTTTCTATCCGACAAGCAATTCTGGGTGTCATCACTTTGATCCCAGCAGTTTATCTTCTTCAATTACTTATGGTTAAGATACAGCTTCTTCTTCCAGGCCAGCATATTGCAGATCACCCCCTAGCTCAACTGGGAGGAGAAAAGTTGATGGGTTTGGAATGGGTGATGATTTTCTGCTCTGCAGTAATTGGCGCCCCACTCCTTGAAGAGCAAATCTTCAGAGGGTTAATCCAACCGTGGATCATTGCAAAAAAGAACGGGGTACTCATTACGATCTCCTGTGCAATTTTTCTGGGAGTAATTCAATTTAGCGATGATTGGTTTAAGGCTTTTTCACTGGCTTGTGGCGATAGGTCCATGGAAAATGATTCTCAATTGCAAATACATATAACTAAGGCTTTAGGGCCCTTACTTTTCAGCCTTTTAGTTTCGATTGTAATTATTATTATCAACAAGAAAAACAGGATCAATTCTGCAATTGGTGCAACTGCGCTGCTTTTTGGCATGATTCACGCTTTCGCATGGCCATCACCTGTGGGTTTAACTTTACTTGGCATGGGTTTGGGCATGGCTTACGCAAAAACCGGAAATATCATTACACCAATATTTATTCACATGGGTTTTAATTGCCTAGCGTTTGGAATGCTGTTGCTTCAAACCACTAAGGCATAAACGGTAGTGAACAAGAAACAGCCGTTTGCTTTGTTCCCTCGCACTCAACTTCAAAACTCGTACCCAGCTCATGATTACCTCTGCGCAAATACCCCAAAGCAATATTCTGTTTTAAACTAGGCGAATAAACAGAAGAGGTCACCCGGCCAACTTCGTTGCCATCGCGAAAAACTAATGAGCCATGTTTGACGATATTTTTTTCTAGCAACATGCCAAATAATAATCGGTTCACCTGACCACGATCACGAGCCATAACAATGGGTTCCTGCCCCAGATAACAACCTTTTGTAGAACAAATAGCCTGCACGGCCCGATTTAACTCGGGAATAAAGGTGGTGTCTTCTATTTCTTTCCCTGCTTCAGGGTAACCTGCTTCCACACGCAAAATATCCAAGGCTTCTGTTCCCCCGGGTATTGCGTGGTGAGAAATCAAAGCTTTCCAAACCTGAACCGACCTGCTTTTCAAACAAACGATTTCATAAGCAGGAACATTAAAATCAGGTTCAAAGCGAATCTGGCAAGATCCCGCAGTTTCCAAAGATCTAACCAAAAACTGATGTATTCCCAATTCAGGAAGTTCTTCTTGAATCAATTTTGATATCAACTCTTTTGATTTTGGGCCCATCACAAGAAACTGTGCGTAATCAGCAGTTCGATCTGCAAACGCAACTTGTTCACTAATTAGGTAATGGTCTAGATGTTGTTCAATTTTACGATTCTGATCCGGTGCGCCATCCAACCAATAAGCATGCCTACCATCGGCAAGTTGTATGTGATAAACTCGAATATGAGCAACAGCCTTGGCCTTGGCAGTGGTAAGAAAAGCCTCGCATCCGCCACCTAAAGGCAAATCCGCAACCTGATTGGTACAAATATTATTCAAGAAAGCCGGAACATCAGGGCCAGTCATTTCGATTTTAGAACGATTCGAAATATCAAAGGCAACAACATCACTTCTAGCAGCAGCATACTCTTTTTGAATATCACCAAAAGACAAAGGTGGACAAGTTTCTGCGCCATATATTGCGCCCTGAGACAACATTAAATCCACAAGGCTTTTGTTTTGTTCCATTTTTACAACTCTCTTTTTAAAAAATCCATCTATCGCTTCTTCAAATTAATATAAGACTTATGGGCATCGCGAATGATGGCGACTCCATCTGCATTTGCACCTAGATCGCAAAGTTCTTGGGCGGAACGAAGAGGCAATGCAAGCAATCTGCCAATATCGTCTTTCCCATCAAAAGTTGAAACATAAACTTTGCACTGAGAAGCAGAATCAACCCAATGCTTGATTAAATGTGGAGGGACCAATGAAAAAGCGGCCTCGCTTTTTCCTATAGATTTCATTTCGAGTTGTTTTTTAATATCGCTTAGATTGAATTCTGCCTGAGCGAGCAAAACGATCACACCATTTTTCTTTACAACGCGCCTTGCACAAACAAGCGCCCTGCACAATTGAACAAATCCGATTTTCTCGTCAGGCCCACCTACTAAGGCAATTACCAGACCAAATGTGTTTAAGGTATCTTGCTTCCAGATCTCATCTAATTTTTTCTCTGCAAATCTATTTGCTTCATCCGCCCCTGCAAATATTTCTGCAACGCCTCCATTTGAACCTTCTAATACTTGAACGAAATAAGGTGCACCCAACAACCATGTAACCTTGAGGGCTTGCTGTTTCCCTAAATCAGAATTTGTATCTTCGCCCAGCACTTCTTTCGAGCAGGCGGAAATTACCTCAGCGTTTGCAAGCGCAGGAAACAAATCGGCTTCAGCTCCGCAAATTCCAAAGTACGGATCGTATTGTCTTTTGCCCAAAACAACAATCTGGTCGGCTTCAATTATAGTCCGGTTCAAATGCAGTTTCCCGATCTCTTCGGAAGAAGTCAAAAACGCATGGCTTTTTTTATTATCCGGATTATGCACTTCGATTTTAATTTCATCGAAATCATCAGGCAGATTATCAACCCAAGAATCCGAATTCGTACAGGCAAGGCAAACTAGTGTTACATTTTCCATTGCAACCCCAGCCCCCGCAATATGCTCTAGCACTGCAACAAGGATTTCAAGAAAACCGTTAAATTGATCAACCAATACAATTGCCAAGCGATCGTCCGGGGTAACGGCCCGCTTTAATTCAGGGTACCCAACTGGCTGGGATAATGCTTTTCGAATTAATTCCGGGATATTAGGTTGGGGTATTTTCAAATTAGGCGAGAACTCGCAGACAATTTGCTCCTTGCGCAACTTGAATTCCCATACTTTAGAACCGAATGCCAAACTAAATTCCTTCATCATTCTTTCCTGCAAGTCGCCAATAAAGCAGCATTGAACACACCAATATATAATAGAACAAATGGACAAAAAGGCGTATGCTAGTTAATAATGGTTAGTTTGGTTATCAAAACAGGCTTTTCTAGGTAGGATAATTTTGTTGGTTGCTGATTTAAAAGCTCAACTTAAAATGGTCTATAATGGTATTGCTGAGTGAAGGAACAAATAATGTCTGATGAAATTGCTGCATTAAAAGAAGAAAACGAACAATTAAAAAAGTTATGTTTAGAGTTGGATCAAGCACTTACCAATTCAAACCTTTCGGGGAACATGAACCACTCTTTTGCAACCCCCATACCCGAAAGCGAACTCGAACAACTTTTAGAAGAAAAATCTGAAACCATCAGGAAACTACATACAGAAAATCTCGAATACCAGAAGGTTATCACCGAACTGGAAGACAGGTTATATGGGCCGGGGGGAACAGACCTAGTAAATGAAAACCCACAACAAAAAACAGGGGGGAATGAGATTTCCGCAAGTATCGGTGAATTAGAAAGCAAGAAAGAGGCCTTGGCAAAAGAAATCATACTGATGGAAAAACAATTGTGCGATGAAGAAATACGCGCCAGCAGGGAAAGAGCAGAGATGGCTAGGCAGAAATATGATTTGGAAAGATTAAAGGCTGATCTAGAAATTGAAATCGAAAAGCACGCCAAGGATACATCCCTAAAAACCAAAATCAATTCCATAAAATCTAGGCTGCATAATGCAGGCACTGAACCACTCAGGGGCCTAAAACCCGAATCTGATGCAACGCCTGCCATCACGCCGCCAGCGCAATCGAAAAGCATATTCGGCAAACTATTTGGCGGGAAGTAACAACAACAATCAGTCAAGCTTGACTGGGATTTTTATTTTCTTACCATCCCGATCGACCCCAACTTGGATTGTTGTTCCTTTTTTCTCACCTGCCATGATTTGCATGTAAGTTTCAATATTGCCCACTTTTTTACCACTGATTTCCATAATCCGATCACCTTTTTTAATACCAGCCTTGGCAGCAGGATCACCATCGGAAACCCCTTCAACAAGGACGCCCTCTTTTTCATCAGAGTAACCAGGGCGAATCCCCATCCTAGGCATATCACCCGCAGGTCTTGGTGAAGTTCCACCTTTAACCTCGATAAAAACAGGCTTTTTCTCTACCAGTGTTAAATCCACTGCTATTTTTTCAACAAGCCCCACAACTTTTAACAAACCATCAAGGTTGATTTTTTCAGCAGTATCCAAGGGAGTATGATACTCGGGGTGGACACCCGTCCAGAAAAAGAGAACAGGAATTTTCTTATCGCAAAATGATGCATGATCGCTTGGCCCGAACCCACTTTTTTTCTTTACAAACGCAAACCGACCATCTGCGTTCTTCTTATCCAGAAGAGGTTCAAAAATTTCTGCAGTTCCGGTCCCCTCAAGAAGGACTTTGTCTTTCTTCGTAATGGCATCCTGCGAAAGCCTGCCAATCATGTCAAGGTTCACCATTGCAGCGATTTCGTTGATGGGAATCAAAGGATTTTTGACAAAATGGGCAGAGCCAAAAAGCCCCAATTCTTCACCACTAAAAGCCATGAAGAGAATCTTTCTTCCCTGCCTGTTTTTAATAGAAGAAAACCTACGAACCAACTCAAGCATACCTGTGGTACCTGAACCGTTATCATCCGCACCGTGATGAATAGCAAGCTTCTTTTGAGCAGATAAACTGCCTGCGCCACCGTAGCCCAGATGATCATAATGGGCACCAATCACAATAGTTTCATTAGCTAAAGGGCCATTGCCTTCCAAAACCCCAGCAATATTTTTCAAGGCAACAACATCTTTACCACGGGTAAGCTTAACTTCCAAATCTGCTGTAATTGAGTCAAGACTTGCACTTTGAGAAACCATTTCGTCTTCGATCAATTTTTGAGTTTGGTCAAGTGATTTACCAGTAATTGAAGTGAGCAATTCATCAGCGCGAGATCTGGAAAAATGAAGCGCGGGAATTTTCCCCGGGGCCCTTGCAAGGGCAGTGTAATTGAACGGAAGAAGGCTATCAGAAGTATCCTTTGCGGTATCACGATCGTTAACAAAAAGAACAGCTAAAGCTCCGTGCTTTTCTGCATTTAAAATCTTTTCTGTAAAGGAAGCCAACTGTCTTTTTTTACCGTTCGAATCAAAAATCTTGGTTTCTTCCTTGAATTTAGGGGCATTCCGAAGAACCATAACTATTTTGCCCTTAGCGTCAATTTTCGCATAGTCATCATATTTCTTCCCGTCATCCACAGTCATTCCAAACCCTGCAAAAACAAGCGTAGCATTGGCTTTACCAGCTTGGGAAAGGCCCATGGCTTCAAAATCTTTGCCAACTTCTAGGGTAACTGTTTTATCTTGTTTCTTGGATGCTTCGTTTCGATGTGAAAACTTAAAGCGCCGATTTTTGATCTGGGTATCAGACTGCACATTTTTAGAATTGATTACCAGCTTTGGTTTTTCATCAAGCTTGGCACCCGAAATACTGAATGGTTGAAAGTAAGAACCATCCTTACCCAAAGGTTTAAGGCCAGCATCCTTAAATTGCTGACTGATGTAATCTGCAGCAAGATCTAAGCCCTTGGTTAAAGGCCCCCTACCCTCACAGTTATCAGAGGCTAGAAAGAAAATATCTTTTTTGACCCGTTCAAAAGAAGCACTTTTCTCATTGCTTTTGTCCGCCCCAGACACAGGCAGCAACAGCATGAAAAACATTAGAGATAGCAACACAGCACTGAAAATAGTTTTAATATTCATGTTTAATAAATCCTTAAAAAATACAACACAATCTAATGACAATATTATTTTAGCTACTTGGTAAGCGCAAACACTAACCGATAATAATTCTTGGCTGTTTTTCGGGATTTGGTTGTGCCTTGGACACAAGTTCTTTCACCATCCAAGGAACATTTCCCTCGCCAAACAAAAGAAAACTTAAATTCGCAGAAAGGGTGCTTTCATCAGACCAGCCAAAATGAATTTCAGGAGGGCTGCCAAATTTACTTAGTTCAAGGGCAATAGCAGCAATCACATGGGAAATCGAAGAACATCGTGAGACTTTCAAGATAAAGCGGTCATCATATTGCTCAACTTCAAGCAGAGGTTGTTGGTAAAACTCGCTGGTATCTCCGCGGGAAACTTCAAGGAATAAAATCGGAACTTCAGGTCCGATGCGATGTTCTTTCCGAATAATCGCTTCTTTGATAAGCAATTCTCTGCGACCTGGCCGGTGTGGCACAAGCACTGGAAATTCAAGATGTTCTAGAGTCTCCCAAAGAAATCTTGAATGATCATCAACAAATTCAAATCCCAAAAACCGAAGTTCGGTTGATCTTAACAACCTTGAAACAAACGACGAGATAAAAATGGCACCAATGAAGAACGCACCAATTTTCATACCTTCGGGTTTCTCAATGATTACCGCAAAAGCTGTATAGGCAAAAGATACCGTAACCAATGAAAAATACCACGGAACACGAAACACAAACGCCCCCGTGCGGGAACGATAAACCTCAATCACCGACGCAATGCATGCGCTTAAAATCAACATCAATACACCAGTGGCATAGGCCCCTCCCTGAGCGCTGACATCTGCATTGAAAACCCAAGTCACCAACAGGTTCACAAACGTAAAAAGAATTACCATTGGTCTGACTGCCCGCGACCACTCAGGCGCCATGCCATAGCGTGGCAGATACTGTGGCACAAGATTAATCAGAGCAGCCATGGCGCTGGCCCCTGCGAACCAAAGAATTGAAACAGTACTAAGGTCATACAAGGTTCCAAAGACTGAACCAAAAGGAAAAGAATCAATACTAGGGCTTTCGCCATGGGCAAGAAAAGATAAAGCTCTGTCTTTTGCAGAAGCTCCAGTCATACCTGAGGCCGCAACCAGACTTTCCGCAGGGATCAGGGTGCTTACAACTAAGGATGAACTGATAAGAAAAAAAGACATGATCATGCCGGCGGTTAGTAATAGCTTTTTCGTATTTCGAATTCTACCTTTGGGATTATCGGGGGTATCGGATTCATCCCCTTTAATAATCCCCATAATTGCAATGCCAGTTTCAAATCCGCTAAGCCCAAGGGCAAGTTTTGGGAATAATAAAAGTGAAAGAACAATAATTGCTGCGATTCCCGAGAAGGGCAAATGCGGTGCATCCACCAAATGCCAATGCTCGCCCCCCAACTCCACATCCTTTAGCCAAAGAGCAAAATACTCTGGGTGTTGGATTAGATGAATCAAGCAAGTGCCAATAATAATCAGGTTCAAAATCATGTAAACAATGACGATTACTACCGCCACGCCAATCACTTCAGCAAATCCCCGCAAAAACATGGAACCTAGTAATACCAATAAACCCATGGTCAACAACAAGCGCTGTTTGTCGTGGCCTAAAGATTCAGAGCCAAAAGGCCAGAACGAGTTAGAAATAACATGCTCTGCGGCATCAGCAGCAGAAAGTGTTTTAGTAATAACGAAGTCGGTAGCTGCAAAACCAAGGAGAGTCATAACCAAAGCCTTGCCCACCCAACCATGCAGCAACTTTTCAAGCATCCCGATAGAGCCTAAACCCCGGAATGATTTACTAGCCACATAGGAATAGACCGGAAAAGCGCCAAAAAGAGTTACGAGAACAACAACAAGAGTTGCAAACGGTGACAGTTTGCCTGCCGCTTCGTAGGCAATTGAAGGTTGGTAACCAAGTGTACTGAAGTAATCCACCCCGGTAAGACACATCGCCCACAACCAAAAAGTCTGATGACTTTTTGCATGCTGCGATTGACTGGGATCGCTCATCCTTAAACCCCAAAATTGAAAAAGAGCCAATGATGGCTCTACATAAAGTTTTATTTTATTCGTTTTGAGGTCATTCCAATAAAAGATCTTCCAATTTCCTTGAACCAAACTATTTTTGTTGGTATAAAGCCATTCATAACAAGAGCTTACAATCTTTTTTTTCGGAGAGATATTAATGGGAAGCTTCGCTTCTTTAAACCAAAAGTGGGCCTTAGACCTATTGTTGGGCTGTTTAAAAATCAATGGTGTAACGGGCAAAGAAGCTGCGATTGCCAAGCACGTAATTGCAACCTTGATAAATGTCGGCGTTTCAAAAAACCTCATTAAATACGATAAGGCGCACCAAGAAATCCCACTCCCCACGGAATGTGGCAATGTCATAGTAACTTTGCCTGGCAGTGTAAAAGGGCCGCGACTTCTTTTTTCCACGCACTTAGATACGGTGCCTTTATGTGCGGGTGCAGTACCCGTTTTAAAAGGAAAAAAAATAACCGCAGCGAGCAGAACCGCCCTTGGGGGAGACAACCGAACCGGAGTGGCATGCCTGATTTATCTTGCTGCAAAACTAATGAAAGAGAATATTCCCCACCCTCCGATAACGCTTCTTTTTACAGTCCGCGAGGAAAGCGGGTTATTTGGTGCGAGGTATTTAAAACCAGCAGATTTGAGCAATCCAACAATGGGATTTAATGTAGACGGCAGAGGCCCCGAAGGCATCACCATCGGAGCAGTAGGAGCGGAAAGATTTGAGGTAGAAATATTTGGCAAGGCTTCTCATGCAGGCGTTTATCCTGAAAAAGGGATCTCCTCGATCATGGTTGCAAGTATTGCGCTGGCTAAGATCCAAAGCGATGGGTGGTTTGGAAAAATACAAAAAAAGGAAGGGGAAGGAACTTCTAACATCGGGATTTTCTCGGGTAAAGATTTAGCCAGTGCAGGCGATGCAACCAATGTAGTTACTGATTATGTGTATTTAAAAGGTGAAGCACGTAGCCACGATTCCAAATTCATAAAAGTTATTCGTCAGCATTATCAGCAAGCTTTTGAATTTGCAGCAAACCAAGTTTTGGATGATCAAAAGAAAAAAGCCAAGATCAAGTTCCATTATGCACAGGATTACTTCCCCTTCAAGCTTAAGGAAAACGAAGAAGTTATTGCGAAAACGCTTAAAGCTTCCAAGGCCTTAGGTTATGATTCAATACTTAAAACAGGGAATGGCGGATTGGATGCCAATTGGTTAGTCAAGCATGGCATACCAACAGTTACTTATGGCTCGGGGCAAAATAATATTCACACGGTAGACGAGTTCATCGATACCGATGCTTTTTGGCGAGGTTGTCAATTTACAATCGAGCTTGCAAAAGGCTTGTAAATAAATTGCCTAGGGTCCGGGGCAAATGTATAGATTCGATGAAGAAAATGGTACCCAAGTTGTTTTTCATGGTTTACAGATCTAGTTTTCGCTATGTCAAGAATAAGACAGGATTTCACTAAGTCCGCCCAAGGAGATTAAACAGCATGTTGCGTGCCCGTACTTTGCTTGAAAAATTCAATAATCGCATCTTCAGTGCGGTGCATGGCAACAACATTGTCTACAACACATGCTGGGAAGACCCTGCGCTTGATCGTGAGGCCCTAAAGTTTAATGCTGAAGACAAGGTTTTAATGATCACAAGTGCTGGGTGCAATGCCTTGGATTATCTTCTTGCAGGAGCAGGCGAGGTGCACACTGTGGATGTCAATCCGATACAAAACGCACTTTTAGAGCTCAAAAAAACTGCCATACTGCATTTGAATTATGCAGACTTTTTCTCTTTGTTTGGCGAAGGGAAAAACAGTGCAGCAAAGGTGATTTATGAGAAATCTCTTAAGCCCCATCTTTCTGATGTTGCAAAACAATATTGGGACAAGAACATATCTTTATTTTACGGAAAAGGCTGGCGAAAATCGTTTTATTACCGGGGTACTTCCGGCCTTCTTGCAAAGCTAGTGCTTACACATGCGAATGTTTTTCAGAGATTAAAAAAACCAATCGAAGAATTGCTTGAAGCTAAAACCATCGAGCAACAGTGCCAAGTTTACGAAAGTAAAATCAAAGCAAAAATCTGGACTCCCTGGATGAAATGGTTTCTGAGCCGGAACATGACTCTGAACCTGATGGGGGTTCCTGGCCCACAAAAAGAACAAATCACTCACCAATACCCAGGGGGCGTTGCGAAGTACATTCAAGATTCCATCGAAGCGGTGATCACCAAGCTCCCTTTTCAAAACAACTACTTTTACAGGGTTTACATCCAAGGAAAGTACACCAAAGAATGCTGTCCAGAATACCTGAAGGAATGTAATTTCGAAATCCTTCGCGAAAAGGTCAAGAATCTTTACATCAACACCAACACCCTGACCGGTTACATGCAATCAAGCGATAAGAAGTTTTCGAAATTCATTTTGCTGGATCATATGGATTGGATGAGTAGCCATAACCCTGAAGCACTTGCAGAAGAATGGAGTGCGATCCTTGCAAAATCCGCCCCCAACTCAAAAGCAATCTTTCGCAGTGCGGGCATCAAGGTGACCTACCTTGACCACCTGAAAGTCGATTACAAAGGTGGCAAAGTCGAACTTGGATCCCTACTAAAATATGATGAAGAACTTGCAGCACGATTACACCCCAATGATCGTGTGCATACCTATGCCAGTTTTTACATTGCAGCACTACCCAGCTAGGAAAGATTCGCATGGGTTTTATTTCAGACTTAAAAATCATGTATCACATGGTCTGTGCCAAGAACACTGGCGCAAACCACGAACAAAGGCTGGAGAATTTCTATTCCAGCCAGATGGAACATTACGACGATTTCAGGCGCAGGCTGCTGCATGGCAGAGAACAAATGATGGGGCTATTGCCTCTTGAAACTGGAGCCAACTTGATCGATATGGGGGGCGGGACAGGTAACAACATTGAAGCCCTTGCACCTAGATTAAGTAACATCAATTCCGTCACGATTGTCGATCTTTGCGAATCGCTTCTGAATGTTGCAAAGAAAAGAATTGAGCAGAAACACTGGAAGAATGTTTTTACTGCTCACGCAGATGCAACGCAATATAAGCCAGACTTTGGCCAAGCGGATGCAATCACTTTTTCTTATTCGCTTACCATGATCCCGAACTGGTTTGATGCAATCAACCATGCCTATAAACTTCTAAAGCCAGGCGGGATCATCGGGGTTGTAGATTTTTATGTCGCTCGAAAATGGGCAGCCCAAAACAACATGAAGCACTCCGCCCTTACCAGAGCTTTCTGGCCTAACTGGTTCGCTTACGACAATGTGTTTTTATCTCAAGACCACCTGCCCTACCTGCAAAGCAAATTCAATACCCTAAGCCTAATAGAGAAAAAGGGCTTTGTACCTTATATGCTTGGGCTTAAGGCGCCTTACTACATCTTCATCGGGCAGAAACCAATAGAATCAGACTGATTCGAAAGCCCATTTCCCCTCAACATTCCTCGCCCCTTCATGAATTGCAACAACAGCTTTCACAGGCAATCCGCAATGAAGGTGGGGAAACAATCCCAACCCAGCAGATGGTTCTTCTTGAACAAAAGAACCAAGGGAATCTAGATTAATTTCTAGGGCCAAAACACCCGATGCTTTCGCATAGAACTTATTTGCAGCCCATTCAAGTTGATGGTTGTAAGAGAGATGAATAAAGCCTTCAGAGTCGTAATTAGGTGGGTAATAAAGCTCGGCATTAAAAGATTCCCAAATACTGGGATCGACCAGTAAAAATGCATTGGGCATTATTGCATGCTCTTTCTTTAATCTGGATGAGGCAGTGAGGTACCGGAAGAACGCAATCGTTCGAGATCCTTTTTCACCGCCAACTGATGTGGATTAATTTCCAATGCCCGTTGGTATAAAACCAAAGAGCGATCAGGCCTGTTTAGTTTTTCATAAACAAAGGCAAGCTCTACAAGAGTTCTGGTATCGGAAGGATCAAGAGAAAGTGCCTGCTGATAGCGGGATTGCGCTCTGGGCATATCACCTGCGGTTTTCCAAATCCAACCATCCTCTGCATAGGCTGCGGCGCAGTTCGGATTTTTTGCCAGCCAATCTTCAATTCCTTTGACCGCTTCATCCTGCCGATTTTGGTTCATCAACAATACAGTTAAGGCATGCCTTGCACCCGCATGATTTGGGCTACGGACAATGCATTCCTTGTAACATTTTTCAGCGTCATAAGGTCGCTTGAGGTAATCGTAAGTCTGGCCAAGGTTGTAATAAATTCCTGGGTCTGCGGGTTGCAATTGTTGTGCGGCTTGAAAACTTTCCTGCGCATCACTGTAACGGCCCATCTTAAAAAGCTGCATACCATCATTGTGGTAGTCCTTGACCAATTCCTGATTGGTCTGGTTGCAACCTACCATGCCTACAATTATTATTAAGACCAGCCACCTAAACATACAATCCTCCAGATGGTGGCTATATAGATAAAAAGAAGATAAATGGGAAGTCGAGTTTGAATTGATTAAAATGAATCTGGCGGGCAAGATCAAGAAACAAAAGAAGAAGGTGTCATGATCAAAAAACGAACCTGTAGATTCATAGTTGTACTTAGCTGTATTATGAACATGGTCCAGATTACCCAAGCTAGCGAAAAAAGCCACGCACCAAAAGCAATCAGAGAAGTGACGAATATTGGGTACTTTGAAGGGGCGGGTAAAGATCCAGCAAAGCACAAGCTAGATCTCTTTCTACCACCCAACCCAGAGAATGCCCCAGTCTTTTTCTTCGTCCATGGGGGTGCTTGGGTGCAAGGAGATAAAAATTTCTTTGGTATTTATTCCGCCATCGGCAGGCTTGCTGCCCAAAATGGAATGATCGGAGTCGTGATCAGTTACAGGCTTACGCCCAAGGTTAAACATCCATCCCATGCGGAAGATGTGGCTCGTGCCATTTCTTGGACTACAAAGAATATTAAGAAATATGGAGGCGACCCCGAAAGGATAATACTGTGCGGCCATTCTGCAGGAGGCCATTTAGTCAGCTTGGTTTCCTGTGACCCGACTTATTTTAAAACTGAAAATATAAATCCAAGCTCAATAAAAGGGGTTATTTCAATCAGCGGTGTTTATGAAATACCGGCAATTATTCTTGGCAATGTCTTTGGAAATACTCCAGAAAAAAAAGTACAAGCTTCTCCTATCACCCATGTTCGCAAAGGTTTGCCACCATTCTTAATCTTGTGCGCAGACAAGGAATTGCCTTTATGTACCTCTGCCGATTGCAAGAAATTCCAAAAGGCACTCGAAGAAAATGGCAATCCTGTGAAGTTTGAGGAAATCTCACCAAGTAATCACATGAAAATGATTTTTGATGCAAGCAAGCCAGAGAAACAAGTTGCAAACCTCATTTTGCAATTCACAAAGCAAGTCCTCAAACAAACCCCAACACCATGAATTCGTTAAACCTTACTACCATTGGAAGACTTGCACCATCCCCAACAGGCGCACAGCATGTGGGCAACGCAAGAACTTATATTTTAGCCTGGCTGGCATCCCGAACTAAAAACGGGAAAGTACTTTTACGCATGGAAGACATCGATTCACCCCGGGTTAAAAAAGGGGCGGACATCGAAGCCGTTGCGGATTTACGCTGGCTTGGCCTCGATTGGGATGAAGAAATTCTGGTGCAATCCACAAGAATGAATGCCTACCAACATGCACTCAATGCGTTAGCTCTCAAGGAATTAATCTACCCCTGCACCTGCACTCGCAATGATGTCTTGCGGGCTGCTAGCGCCCCACATGAAGACGGCCAGGATGTTCTTTACCCGAGAACTTGCGCACACCGTTTTGCTTGCGATGCTTCTGGCCTTTTAGATAAAAACTATTGCTGGCGTTTTCGCTGCCCTGCAAAAGAACCAGATTTTATTGATCAATTTAAGGGAACAATAATCGGCCCATCGAAACAGTTCACAAATGATTTTGTCGTTTGGCGAATGGCAGCAGAACACTCATTATCTCAATCTTGGCCCGCATACCAACTTGCAGTCGTCGTTGATGATGCATTTCAAAAAGTCAATCAAGTAGTTCGTGGCGATGATTTGATCTCTTCAACGCCCAAACAAATTCTGCTTTATCAAAGCTTGAATCTTACCCCGCCAGCATTCATCCATCTGCCTCTTGTTGTAGGGGAAGATGGTAAGCGGCTTGCAAAAAGGCATGGCGATACAAGGCTTTCTTCCCTGAGGCATCAAGGAGTGAAACCCGAAGGTTTACTGGGGCTTATTGCATATTCTTGTGGCTGGGTGGACAAACCAACGCCAGTCACCCTGGATGATTTAATGCCGCTTTTTGATTTGAAAAAAATCCCAAACAAGCCTTTTGTGTTAACAAAAGATCTACTAAAGGGGATTGGATATGAATCTTAATTTAAGCAGCTTTTCGAACTAGCAAAGACTTTTGCCAAGCTACCTGCCTGGTCAATCCTTCTTCCAAAGATACTTGAGGCTGCCAGCCAAAATCGCGGATCGCTTTGGAAATATCAGCTCCTGTAGATCGCTGATCACCAGCACGGGCCTGCTCTTGTTTAACTTTAGCTTTACAGCCTGTGATTTTTTCGAGTCTTTCAATGATTTCCCACACCGAGGCTATTTCGCCACCACCGATGTTGTAGGTTTCGCCATCAGGCGAATTAATTGCTGCTATCGTTGCATTAACGCAATCAGAAACATAAGTATTGCCACGCGATTGCTGGCCATCACCATAAACAGTTATGGTTTCGCCATTAAGCATTGCCTTTATGAAAATATTATAGCCCATGTCAGGCCGCTGCCTTGGGCCATAAACCGAGAAGTACCTTAACACCGATAAAGGCAGATTGAATTCTTCCCTAAAAGCATGACAAAGATTTTCTGAAGCCAGCTTGGTTACACCATAAGGAGAACTCGGTTGAGTGGGCATAGATTCGTTGCCCGAGCTAAATTTGCCATATACGGAAGAAGTAGAGACATAAATAAATTTTTTCAAAGACTCGGAGTTTCGCAGGGAATCAAGAAGCCTTTGGGTTGCTAGCAAGTTGCAAGAGGAATAGAGGTTGAAATTTTTCCAGCTAAGCACCAAGCCTGCCATGGCTGCGAGATGAAAAACGACCGAAACATTATTGGTAGCATCAGCCAGATTGTCTTCGCGCAAATCCAGTTCATGGAAGGTGAAGTTGCTTCTTGTTTTGAGAGCAATCAAGTTATTTTGTTTAATTTCGCGCGGGTAGTATGGAATAAAAGCATCTAAACCAACAACTTCATGACCTAAGTCTAAAAGTTGTTCGCAAAGATTAGATCCAATAAAACCAGCAGCACCAGTGACCAAGCAACGCATGGGAGTCCTTCCCCATATTAATTATTCGACCTATTTTCTGGCATCGTGCCAGAATTTCCCACGGGAGGCTATCAAGATTTCAGCAAAGGCGCAATGCAGAGATTTGACGACTTTGAATTAAAATGTCATTTAACGTTAACAACATAGAAGGTGTGAACAACCCAAGTTAAACCAACTTCTCTATCTTTTGATTCCTGAGCGAAGTTTAAGTTCGCCCACCCAGAATTCTTCCGAGCGAAGTTTTTCCACAGGCTTGGCTCCACAGCAACCGCCTGTACATCCGGATTTGCTCGTCATCTTTCTACCCAGATACCAGGCAGAAAAAACCACGATGATCATAACTGCGACAGATTGCCATTCCATGATTACAATACCTCTGACCTTATTCCCTTCTATAAGAATAGCAGACCAACCTGAAAAGTTAACAATGCTGCTATATAAGCTAGGCCCGTCATGTAGATAAAAGTAAAAGCAGGCCAGAACCACGTACCTGTTTCTTGCCTAATGACCATCAGGGTAGAACCACATTGGCAGCAAAGTGCAAAAAAGACCATCAAAGAAAGCGCAGAAGGCACATTAAATAGCAAAGGTTGATCTGGATCATCATTCCAGCGGGCCTTCTGGAGAATTTCCAAAAGTTGTTGTTCGTCTTCCGCATCTTTACCAAGGCCAAAAACAATGCTCAATGTTCCTACCACAACTTCTCTTGCGGGGAAACTGGCAAGCGTGGCAACACCAATGCGCCAATCCCAGCCTAGAGGTTTGACCACTGGCTCGATTAAACGGCCAGTTCTGCCGAGATAACTGTTTTTTTTCCATTCCAATAAAAGAGCATCTTGCTCCGCCTTATTTTCGGTCGCAGCAATGCGTTCAGGATAATTCTCACCTGTCGATGAAATATAAGGGAAATATAAAACAGCCCAGATGAGCACCATGGTTGCAGCGATTAAAGTACCCGCTCTTTTCAAAAACGACAACGAAGCTTCATATATTCGCGCAAAAACAACCGAAAAAGAAGGCGTTTTGTATACAGGAAGCTCCATCAAAAATGGCGCCCCCTTCCCTTTTAGTATCGTGCTTTTAAATAGCATCGCAGCAAGTGGTGCGGTAACAAAGCCAATCCCGTACATCAAAAAAAGCACAAGTCCAGGAAACCACCAACCATAACCCTCGGTCAAAAATGCGCCGATGAAAAGCACATACACGGGTAGCCGTGCAGAGCAACTCATCAGGGGTGCAACCAAAATAGTTGCAAGCCTGTCTCTTTTATCTTCAATAACTCTGGTTGCAAGCACTCCGGGAACAGCACAAGCCACGGAAGAAAGAAGCGGGATGAAAGATTTCCCGCTTAACCCGCATTTCGCCATCACTCGATCCATTAAAAATGCAGCACGCGCCATATAGCCGCAATCTTCAAGAACAGAAAGAAAACCAAACAGGATTACAATCTGGGGCAAAAAAACTACGACGCCCCCAACGCCCTCAAGCAACCCATCGACTAACAAGCTTCGCAACATCCCATCAGGAAGAATACTTTCCAACCCCTGCCCTACAAGGCTTTTTCCTTCGCCTATCCATTCCATCAATGGTTGTGCCAAAACGAATAAAGCTGTAAACATTGAAAACATGATCAAAAAGAAAAAGAACATACCAAAGACTTTGTGCGTAAGAATCCTATCCACCCGATCTGTAAACCCGGTCACCCTGCCTTCGGGTTTACTTATGCAAGGTTGCACCATTTCACGAATCCAGGCATAGCGGCTTTTAGCTTCGATGCTAACCAAATTAATTCCAAGCGATTTAAGGGCCTCTCTACTTTCCAAAATTGCAGGAGTGAGGCTGAGAGATAATTTTTGTTCAAGTTGCTGGGCTAGGAACCCATCAGTTTCAAAGAGCAATCTCCCTGCAAGAAACAGCGAACCTTTATCACCCAGAAGGCCAAGGATTTTTGCTCTGTTACTGATCACATCTTGCGAAAACACAGGTACGGGGGGCATTCGCTTTTCAGTTTGCAATAAAACAATGGCATTTTTTAGCTCATCCAAGCCTTTGCGCTTTGAAGCATGGATTGCGATAACAGGTATGCCTAATTTTTCTGAAAGCGCCTTGAAATCAATCTTCACCCCAGAAGCATTGGCAAGATCTACCATGCTTAGTGCCAAAATTACTGGCAATCCGGTTTCAAAAGCTTGGGTTGCAAGATACAAGTTTCTTTCCAGATTTGAAGCATCAGCGATTACCAGCAAGGCATCTGGTACCTTTTCCAACGGATTTAATCCTAGAACCAATTCGACTGAAAGAAGTTCATCTGGGCTGCGAGGCGCAAGGCTATAGGTTCCTGGTATGTCCAGAATTTCAATTGCATTGGATTGATGAACAAATCTGCCTTTTTTTATTTCGACCGTAACGCCCGGGTAATTTCCCACTCGATGATTAAGCCCTGTAAGCACATTAAACAAAGTGGTTTTACCCGTATTGGGATTTCCCAACAGTGCGATTCTAAAAGATTTTAATGGTGCGGTGATTTCATTCATGGGTAGAAAAACCATCTAGGAAACTTGAACAAAAACTCGAGCCGCTTCAGACTTGCGAATACTCAAACGATAACCCTGCACTTTAATTTCCAAGGGATCGCCCATGGGCGCAGAAGCAACCAATTCAAAAGGCTCTCCTTCGATTATCCCCATTTCCATCAATCTCTGGACTGTTGCATCTTCTCCCCTAATGGAAGAAATAATGCCCTTGCACCCTATAGGGACTTGATCAAGCGTTGGCATGAAAAAGATCTCTGCAGAAAAGTTAGATGAATTTTGGTGGGAAGAAATCAAACAACCGGGCGAACCATGATAGTGCAATCAGAATACAGACATCCCAAACTCAACCTTGATTCACCAACTTTAAGCAAACAAGTTTGCCCTTGCTGTAACATACAAAGTTTACAGCCATTCATCACACCTAACTCGGAAAGGCGCGATACAATGTTTGGGTTACCCGAAACATCCGTAACTTCGGCCCATTCGCCAGATTCAAGCATAGCTAGAGGAATATCATTCATACTATCAGCAGTTCCAAGCCTTGTTGAGATTGCGTCTCACAATCATCTTAACCTACTCAATTCAAAGGTCAAGCATTTTCTACCTGCATTATAAAACATTTCCCCTTGCCTCTAAACACCAACAACTGTACTTATGTATATATGTTCCAAAGGAAGGAGATCAACCTTGAATGACAACCCTCTCTACGACCTCCATGTCTTACTGGACAACTTAGTCCAAGAATTTATGGCAAAAGCTTCTTTGCATCAACCTCCCATCGACGCTGATGCACTCATCCATGGCAAAGCTTGGCAATTACTTGGCTTGGAGGCTCCATCCACCCCTTCAAAAAAAGCTGTACAAGTTTTCGATCCGAAAGAAGCTGGAAGCTCGGATGTTAAAAAACAATGGCTCGCCGCCCAAACTCTTGCTAGCTCTTTACAAAAAGAGGCCAAGATTCGCTGGGAAAAGCTTAACGGCAACCAGACTGCTTTTGGTATTTCTTTTATCAACCTTATTGCACAACGCATTCTTGTGCCTACGCATTGGCTAAAAAGCCTTGCTTTATCGTTGGATTACGACTTAATTGAACTCAAACGCATTTTCAAAACCGCCGCTTACGAAATTATCGCATTGCGAATGCTCGACCTCGATAACCCATGCCTCATTACTATTGTGGACAATGGCCATATCTTTAAGCGTAAAAGTAATTGCTGCATTCCACCTAAAACTCTTTCTCCAACAGAATCCATGGTTTTGAATTATGTTCACGAGAACAGCAGGCCTAAAAAAATAAATGATCAGGGCTGGCAAGTTACGGGCTGGCCGGTTCACCAACTCGATTGGCGCAGGGAAATCCTCCGCAGCATCCCGCCCGAATCCCAAGATTGATTGCTCTTTCCATCCTTCCGACTAAATTTAGCAAAACATGACATTCCTGATGCCTTTTTGCTGGCAGACTCTGCAATCTGTGATAAAACATTAATTCTTGCCTACGATTTTAACCTACGGAGATTTTAGATGAACTTGTCACGCCTTTTTGCTTTCACTCTCGCTTCTTCTTTTGCTGTTTTCTCTTTCGGCTTTGCCCAAGACCTAAGCCAGACCGATGCCAGCAAAGCGGGCGCAGACTTTGCCCTTCAAGGCGAATACGAAGGATCCGCTGCCCTGAATTCCGGTTCTAAAAAGTTTGGCGCACAAGTCGTTGCCAAAGGTGATGGCAAATTCATGATAAAAATTTATACCGGTGGCTTACCCGGGCAAACAGGGTTCGATCCTTCCGTGAAGCCCATGCTTCTCACCGCTGCAACCAAAGATGGCAAAGTCGAAATTACAGGGAAAGATATTTCAGGTACCATTCAAAATGGAAAACTCAATATCAAAGACAACATGAAACTCGATCTTGCAATGGCCAAAGTCGAACGCACCAGTCCAAGCATAGGCAAAGCCGCACCTGAGGGCGCTGTTGTTCTCTTTGATGGCAAAAATGCAGACGAGTGGAGTAACGGCAAACTTGTCGAAGGCAACCTTCTCAACAATGGGATTTCGAGCAAGAAAAAGTTCACCAATTATACCATGCATATGGAATTCAGACTTCCTTACATGCCAAAGGCTTCAGGCCAAGGCCGTGGTAATTCAGGCCTTTATCTGCAAGACCGCTACGAAGTGCAAATCCTTGACAGTTTTGGTCTTGAAGGCAAAAACAACGAGTGTGGTGGCATCTACACCCAGTTCGAACCTAGCGTTAACGCCTGTTTTCCTCCACTTGTTTGGCAGACTTACGATATTAATTATGTAGCTGCCAAGTTTGATGAAGCTGGTAAAAAAATTGCTCCCGCTGAAGCGACGATTTTCCACAATGGCATCAAAATCCATGACAAGATTAAATTCAAGGGTTCTACAGGTGGTGGTAAACCCGAAACCAAAGATGCGGGGGCCTTCCAGCTTCAAAACCATGGAAACCCTGTTTATTTTCGCAATATCTGGGTTTTGGAATCCAAATAATTGTGATCGCTACTCAATCTAAAAAGCCAGGGCAACTCGCCTTGGCTTTTTCTTTATTATCGCATCCCCTTCTAAACTTCAAACAATGCTGGCGATCTTCAACCCTTACATCTAAATATTTCTTAATTATAACCGTCGCTTCACAACAAATTATGCGATAAGATTAATTGAGATAATCATTGACTGTAAGCAGTACGAATCAATTTTAACGCCCGGGCCTCATTGATGATTTTAACTTGCAAACGATGTGGCAACGCTAACCCATTAGAAGCATCCTTCTGCTTTTTCGATGGTCAGTTGCTTCAAAATGCAAACAACCCATCCCTCACTAAAAAGCCCGAACTTGCAATTCCATTTGTTTTTCCAGATGGCAGAAAATGTATTAGCTTTGATGAACTCGTATTAACCATCCTCGATGAATGGAGCGAATCAAAGAAACTCCTCAAGGATGGAGCTTTTGCAAGGTTTTTCCAAAAGATCGGCAGGCCCGATCTTTCGGTCCGTGCTGAAAAATGTAGGGTATTCCCAGATGCAGACTTGGGCGTTGACCAACTGATCAATTGTCTTCCCGTCTCCATCGATTTAAAACCTGAACTTCAAACAGAAATAGAAAGAATTAATCTTGGCATTTCAAAACCAGGCACTGATCGAGATTTATATATTCAGCTAAAAAACACCGGGTTGGGAATGATTAAAGGCTCTGCTGTTATCAATTGCCCAGATTTTTGGATCACCCTCGGCGATGGTTCGGGCACTAACCAAAAATCTCTCCATTTCATTAATGAATTTAAACTCCACATAAGAATTCAAGGCAAACGGCTCCGGGCTTCCGACAAACCACTTAACGCAAAAATTACGATCGAGACCAATGGTGGATCCCGGGAAGTATTAATCACCGCAGAAGTCCCCGTCTTACCATTTCCCAAAGGGTGCCTTGCAGGTGCAATTTCACCAAGAAAACTTGCATCCTTAGCCAAGGTAAACCCAAAAGATGCGGGAAAATTATTCGAAGATAATTCCGTGCAGGACTGGTACAAAAGCAACGGTTGGACTTACCCAGTGCCCGGGCCTGCAGCTTCAGGGGTTGCAGCCGTGCAACAATTTTTTGAAGCTCTTGGATTAGTCGAAGCTCCACAAGTTTTACTTGAACCTAGATCGCACGAATGTTCAGGATATCCAGGCGACAAAATCAATCTCACCTTCACCGTCTTTAGTAGCGAAAAAAGACATGTTTATGCACACGCAACAAATACCCCCGATGCACCTTGGATTATTTGCAAGCCAACAGATTCAGAAAAAAATCGGGCTGTAATTTCAGTCGAAGTTGCTATACCTGATTCTCCACCCAGCCAAGTGGAAGGCAGAATCAATATTTTCTCAAATGGCGGGAAGGTATTTAGGCCCAGAATTTATTTGTCTATACTTGGATCTGCAAATTTACCACCACCGCTTCCCGAACAAAAAAGTCCCCACGCCCTACAAACACCATCTAATCCGTTAATCCCCGGGGGATTCCCCGACCTCAACGAAATTGAAACCTATAAATTCCAAGGGATGCCTGCAATTCTGTTAGGTTCACTCTTAATGCTGGGCATATTTGTAGCCATTACCCGTGATGTGCTTTCGTTTTCAAAGCCCATGGAAAACAGCGATAGCATTTCTAAAGTGCTCAAAGCCGAAAAACCAGACATGAACCCTTTGGTATTTCTTACCTTCAATGAAACCGATACTCAGATTTCGTTTGGTGCGGGGCTTACAGCCAAACCAACTGCGGGCAAAGCAAGAGCTACTAATGTTGGAACCCAAGAAGCACGCATGTCTTTTTGTATTCATACAAAACCGACCGACAAAAACAGCAAGGCGAAAAGGTTGATGCGCGACTCTGATGGTTTCACTAATAACTCCGTCATTCGCATCAATGGAAACGATTGGTTTTTCGGGCAGGGCCCGCTCAAATTTCGCGAAAAAGCCTCACCAGAATTTGTCCTTGAGGCAAACAAGCACTACAACGGCCATTGGCTCAAAATGAAGCAACCTATCAAAGAAAGC
>CALARU010000159.1 GCA_937888715.1 uncultured Planctomycetaceae bacterium
GTGCAAAAATCGTAGTATTAATAAAAATGGTTGCTCCATATGTATCAAAAACTGATTGGTAATTTATAAACGAAAATGTATATGGAATATAAAATCCCATTCCTTCTGGTGGTTTTAATAAACTCACTCGAATCATTAAAAAAATTGGGGTAATAATTGTCAGTGTTATCAAACTTAATGCAGGAAGTATTAAAATGATTGGTATTAATTTTTTGTTCATTTTAAGTCTTTAAGGTTATCGGGGATCAACCAGATGGCTTCAGTTTCTATTCCAATAGTTATAGTTGAACCGATAGTTGATAAAGGAGGTTCTCTCGAAAGAATTTTAAAGTGAAACCCTTCGGTTGTTTTTAAATCGATCAGAAAATCTGTACCCATAAATGTTATAGAAGTTATAATTCCATTTTTTTTCCAATTGCAATCCGTAGCATATGTTCCAATTTTAATTTTCTCTGGCCTGATATGTGCCATCCCGTTTCTTGAGATGTTTAGGAAATTAGCAGGAATTATATTTGTTTCACCAAGAAAATTAGCGACAAAAACTGAGTGAGGATTGTCGTAAATAATTTTCGGATCATTAACTTCCATTAGTTTACCATGATCCATAACACCGATAAGGTCGGAGTTTGGTAACGCCTCTTCGTGGTCATGGGTAACCATAATTGTTGTTATTTTAATATCTTTTTGTAATCTTCGTATTTCACTACGGAGCTTCGTTTTTAATTCTTTATCAAGATTCGCAAGTGGTTCATCTAAAAGTAGTAAATGAGGCTCAAAAACTAAAGCTCGGGCCAGAGCTACTCTTTGTTGTTGCCCTCCTGAAAGCTCAGAAGGTTTTCGTTCTATTTCTTTTTGGGTTAACCCAATTAATTCACTAATCGCGTCAACTTTTTTTTCACACTCGTTTTTTGGGAGTTTTCTTATTTCAAGTGGAAATGCTATGTTTTTTCGTGCGCTAAGATGTGGGAATAACACATAATTTTGAAATACCATTCCTATTTTTCTGGAACAAGCGATTGTTGAGGTGATATCAATATCATCGATAAAAATTGAGCCTTTTGTGGGGGAAAGGTAACCACCTATGAGCTTTAAAACTGTAGTCTTTCCACAACCTGATGGGCCTAAAATTGTAAGAAATTTTCCAGAATGCAAAGATAAAGATATATTGTCTACTGCTTTTTTATCTCTGTAGTAATACGTGAGATTCTCAAGTTTAATTTTATTTGTCATTATTTGATTAACCTTTTCGCAAAATTGTACGATCCCATGTTTCAGATATATCCTTCCAGTTTTTAGCATAAGTATCATAAGGATAATATTGGAGTGAGTTAAATTGATCTTTACTGTGTGGATATATGCTTTTCCAGAAAGGATCCTCTTTTGCCATGGTTTCTGCTACTGCAAGAATGGAAGTTGCGGATCCTCTGCGGCAGAATTCGAGCTGGATTTCATCAGAAAAAAGTTCGTTTATTGCTATTTCAGCTAATTCTTTATTTTTAGATTCTGCAGGAATAGTCCAAAAAACCTGAACAAACGCCCTATCATGACGTGGAACATTTGCTCCTAATGAGTTTTTTTCTCGGATTGCTTTTATGTATTCCGGGCTATGCATGTTGCCCGCAGTGATATCTTTATTTGCTAACGCAAGTATCATGTCATTTGATGTAGGCCACCACAATTTAACATTATCTCTAAGACTTCGAGCAAAGCGAAGGACCTCTTCTAAATTGTTGTTTATCATATCGTGTGCGGTACCATGTCGATTTTCAACTCCTGCTTTCATGCATGCGAAGGTGAATAAGGAAAGATAAAATGAACTGTAAAAACCAATTTTGTTTTTTAGATTTGGTTTAATTAGGTCTTCCCATCTAGAAGGTTCTTCCGATACAAGATTTTTGTTGTAGGCAAGTGTCATTACTGAATCCGGATAAGTTAAACCGTGCCCTTCTTTGAATACCCAGTTGTTAATTGTTGGTTCGTAAAGGTTTTTGTGATTTGGAATATTATTAAGATTAAGTTTTGCAAAAAGCCCTTCTCTAATTGCAGGGTAACCTTGAGTAGCATCACAAATCATAAGGTCAAAAGGCGGATTATTAGCCGGTGCGGTTTTCAATTTGGCTAACCCTTCCCACCATCCGGGATGAAGGTTTACTTTAGCTCCCGTTGTTTTTTCGAATTTTGGGACAAAAATATCTCGCATGGTTTGTTCATGCCCTCCAGCATAAACAAAGATATTTATTTCCTTACCAGAGTAAGGCCCTTCTCTTTTAATTTTTTCATTACAGCCCGTTAGAAAATTACTGCTTAAGTATGCTAAGGAACCTAAAAATGTTCTTCTGTTATTCAATAAAATATTTGTCATTTAATGATGTACTCTATTTGGTGATCAGATTGTTTCCAGATTTTTGAAATTTATAAAGGCGGTATAGATTCTAGTCAATGTTGTGATCCAACATAAACCCCCGAATATCCATGCTGCTTCTGTGAATTTATCTGGTTTTAAGCAGATAAACAAGAAAAAGGCAATTGTTTCTGTTCCTTCGGTTATTCCACCCAAATAATAGATAGCTTTGTTTTTGTATTTTTCATTTATGGTTTTGTGCTTTGCAGCTATTGCTGAATATGCAAGAAATGAGCTAGCTGTTCCAATAAAACTAAAAATTAAAAATGATGCAGGTAATCCAACTTCTGGTTTTCCCAATGCAAAAAAGAAGGGAACTCCAGAATAAAATAAGAAATCGAGAACAATATCTAGGAATCCACCTATTTCTGTTTTGGTTGTTTTTTGTGCCATTAATCCATCTAGACCATCAGAAATTCGATTTATAACAATCATTCCTAATGCTAAATAATAAAGATTCATTGCTAAGGCTATCCAGCCAACAATACCGATTAAAAATCCTAATATTGTTATGCTATTAGCACTAAAACCAGTTTTTACCAATATGGTTGCAATCGGATTTAGCGCAGGGTCTATTAATTTTCTAAACGTTGTATCGAGCATTGAAAACCAAAACCTTTGGGATTACACTTAGATTTATTTGATTTTTAAGGTTCCAATATCAAGGATGATATTTTCAAGCCCTGTTTCTGGAACTGTGATCTTAGCATTAGTTTTCTCTGGGTATGCTAAGTTCGGTAATGAAATTCTGGAAGCTAGTTGAGGTGCTAAGGTTATTTTGTATTCACCTGGTGAAACACCATCGCCATAGGGAAAGGTTTTCATGTTAAATGATCCATCTTCTTGCAGGATGCTGCTTGGATTGTCTTTGGTAAATGTATTTGTTGAAGCAGGATGAAAGTTAATGCTCCCAGCAGTAAGAGGTTGTCCATTTAAAGTGATTTTTCCATTAACCTTGACTAGCTTTGGTTTATCTTGGTTGCAAGCTGTTATGAAAAAAACAATTGTTATTGTAAGTGATATTTTATAATTAAACATATTATTATCTTGTTAATCCAATAATACAGATTGCCCGTCTGTTGGGCGAATCAATAATTGGATTTTGGATGAGGGGGTGTTGTAGTTAATTGTGCGAACGCTGCCATCGCCGAATGTGAATTGTGGCCCTCCTGAAGAACTTGTGTTTCCCCAATTACCGCCACCGCATGATTCTCCGGTATTTGCTATAGACCATCCTGTTCCTGAAACTCTATCAGGGAATGTGTTTAATTGTGAGTCAGAATAAAGTTCAGAACCACATCTGCCAGTTCCACCTGTACCCCCCATGATGAAAGGTTCATCCCAATACCAAGATCCAGAACTATAAGCTGATTGCGCCAACGCTTTTTCACCAAAGAAAATAGTATTGGAGGTTCCATCAAGGATGCCGGTTAAAGTTGATACTTTGCCCCATCCTGCATAGGTGGTGAAAAAAACTTGATCATTGGCGGCATAATCAGTTCGAGCATTCGCCCCCTGCCCTCCATCGTTATAGGAATACCCTGGATAAACTGAATCGTTTGTAGGAACAACCTGTGGAAGGGTTGATCTTCTCATGGGCATATAAAAAGTTTTTACGGCTGTTTTGAAGCAGGCGATTGGATCTCTGAAAAGGGGTTCCTGTTCCAAATAAGGTAAAAGAGAGTAAAAAGCGGATCCTAATTGTTTTCTTGCTTGTTTGTTTGGGGCTCCCCAACGGGGGCGAAATTGTCCGTAACCGGGAATGGTTGTGAATGCATTGGGTGTTGTGTATGGGGCAGAATTGTTTGGTAGGCTGTAATCATAGCCGCCGCTGTTTGGTAAATGGTTGTTTGTGGATTCGAAATTAAGTGTAGCCATTCCAAGTTGTTTTAAATTATTACTACCTGAAATTCTGGCGGCAGCCTCTCTTACTTTTTGTACAGCCGGTAAAAGTAACCCAATCAATATTGCAATGATTGCAATAACAACAAGAAGTTCGATTAAAGTGAAACCTTTGGTAAAGCGCATGTTGAAAAATATTCCTAGTGAAGCACAGAACCTATTACCATAATATACAGCAATTTGGCTGTTATAAGAAGCATCTGAACTTAGTTAAAATTATTAAATTTAGTAGACAGATTTATTAGTGAAATCAAATTACTACATGATAGTCTTATGTAAGTGGTAAGTGTTATTTTTTTGGAGAGTTGGGTTGCTTGATATAAAACCTGTTCACTGTTCTCGTATGCTTGCTGTACTTTCGGATCCGCAGAGGTTGCGGATTATTGAATGTTTAAGTGAAAAATCGCGCAATGTTGGTGAATTGGCTTCTTGCTTGGGGAAGCATATGGTCAAGGTTTCTCACCATCTTTCGATTTTAAGGAAAGCTGGTTTGGTAAAATCTAATCGCATGGGGCGGTTTATTTATTACGAATTGCAGTCGGGATTGGGTGTTTCAGGTTCTACAAGCCATTTGGATCTCGGTTGTTGCAGACTTGAACTTACAAAAACTGCAAAAAAATGTTGTTCATAAGGGTTCCTAAATTGGACAAAAAAATTGGATCTGGATTGTTTTCTTGTTGTTTTGCGGAAGCCGTGGGGACTTTTTTACTTGTGTTTATGGGGTGTGGGGTTGTTCATAGTGCAGTGTTAACTGGTTCTCAATCTGGCCTTTGGCAAGTCGCAATTGTGTGGGGTATTGGGGTTACACTTGCTATTTATTGTACTAATCACATCAGTGGAGCTCATTTAAACCCTGCAATGACATTAGCTTTTGCATTTTGGGGAATGTTCCCTCTTCGTAAAATATTTCCATATGTAACTAGTCAAGTTTTAGGCGCGATGGTTGCTGCTTTTTGTTTGTTTGTCATTTATCAACCTTACATTTTACAAAGGGAAATTGAGCGGGGGATTATTCGCGGTGAAGCTGGTAGTGAACTTACTGCAATGTGTTATGGAGAATATTTTCCTAACCCTGGGTCTCTTTCAAATACGGAAGGGTTATATGATCCTTCAAAACGGATTTCATTTGATTCTAAAGTTTCTCATTTTAACGCTTTTTTTGCAGAAGTTCTCGGAACGATGATTCTTTCGTGTGTCATATTTGCTTTAACTGATGCATCAAACAGTAAAGCGCCAGAATCAAATCTGGCACCTCTTTTTATCGGTTTAACAGTGGCGGTTTTAATCTCAGTAATTGCGCCTTTAACACAAGCTTGCTTTAATCCTGCCCGTGATTTTGGCCCGCGGCTGGTTTCTTACTTTTTGGGATGGGGAAGTATTGCGATTCCTGGCCCAAGAGGCGGTTTTTTTACCATTTATATTCTTGCTCCTTCTGTTGGGGCAGTTCTTGGTGGCGGTTTGTATAAACTGCATGGTTCATTTAAATCGTAATTTATTGTGAGGTTTATTATGAAGCGAATTCAATTTATAATGTTAGGTGGATTTCTTGGGGCTGGAAAAACCACCACTATGTCTAAACTTGCAGCCCACTATAAATCTAAAGGCTTGAATGTTGCATTAGTCACTAATGACCAGGCTGTAAATTTGGTTGACACTAATAGCTTGAGATTGCAAGGGTTAACTGTAGAAGAAGTTGCGGGAGCCTGTTTTTGTTGCAAATTTGATGAACTTGTGGATCGTGTAAGTTCTCTTGAAGAAAATAATCGTCCTGATGTGATTATTGCTGAACCTGTGGGTTCCTGCACCGATCTTGTTGCCACTGTAGTTCAGCCGTTAAAAGATTTGTATGGCAATCGTTTTGATGTATCGCCTTACCCTGTAATTTTTAAACCAAGTCATGGAATTAAAATTTTAAAGGATGAGGGGGGTAGCGGATTTTCACCCAAGGCCGCCTACATATTTATCAAACAACTTGAAGAAGCTGATGCGATTGTTATTAATCGGATTGATGAATTAAACACTACCCAATTAAATGAATTACTGGAGCTTGTTGCTCAGAAGTTTCCGGGTGTACCTGTTTTAAAAATATCTGCAAAGATTGGTACAGGCATTGAAGAACTTGCAGTGTTGCTTGATCAAAAAGGAGGCTTTGGGCGTAAGATATTAGAAATTGATTACGATATTTATGCCGAAGGTGAAGCAGAACTTGGCTGGTTAAACAGTACCCTACAATTTCAATCTGATAAACCTCTTGATGTTGATGCAATTCTTCTTGATGTTATAGAAAGATTAAGAAAAGAATTGGTTAGCCATAATGCAGAAGTTGCACATCTAAAAGCTATTGGCTTGGCGGATGGCGCATTTGGTGTTGCCAATTTGGTATCTAATGGAACGATGCCTGAATTATCACTTTCCTCTAATACTAAAATCAATCAATTTGATTTGATTATTAATGCGCGGGTTGCACTTGATCCTATGATTCTTGAAAAGTTAGTTGGTGAAATAATTGGTAAAGTATGTAGTTCTATAAATGCCAAAACAGTTCTAGGTAAAACACAGAGTTTTAAACCGGGAAGGCCTGTTCCAACGCATCGATATACTGCAATGAATGCAAAATAAATAATGATTAAGAGATAGATGCGGGGTTAGCTTTTAGGGGAACTAGGGCCTGGTGTTTCGCTTTGCCCTATTTTCTTTGGTTTGTTGGTTGAATCAACGAAAACAATTTTAGGTTTTGGAATTAATTCGCCATCGGTTATCAAGAAATAACTTGCAATAATAATTAGATCACCAGCCGAAGCAAGGTGGGCCGCCGCTCCATTTACGCAGACAACGCCAGAGTTTTCTTCGCCAAGCATTGCGTAAGTACGAAATCTGGTACCTCGGGTTACATTCCAGATATGGACTTCTTCATTTGGGAGAATGTCTGCGAGTTTAAGGAGTGTGGCATCTAAGGTTATACTACCTTCATATTCCAAATCAGCCTGTGTTACTTTGGCTCGATGGATTTTTGATTTTAACATGCTTCGCATAGGCATGATCTAAGTTTACTTTCTCTCAGATAAAAAATAAGAACACATAGGAGAAAATATGGAAAAATCGAACGAAAGGAAGCACAGGTTAATTATTGGCCAGCGTAAGGAATGTTTGTATCTGAGAGATAACCGATTTTTAACTTCTTTGCCAAAGCAATAGATGTAGCATTCCAAGTTGCGGGAGTTGCAAAAGTAACTTCAGTTCGTGTTTCAATATGTCCGTCGAGAAAAGCAACATTTGCAGTGCCACCTGAATGCCTGAAATGGGTCGTGGGTTGAGGTGTTGAGCCGTTATAAGTGGCAAAAGGAGCGGCAATGCTATAAGATTCCTGTGCTTCTATTGGGTTTGAATACGTCGAAATCAAAGCTGTATCTGAAAACATAAAAGTAGTCGATGTGGATGGAAAACCAGTAATTTTTTTACGCATGAATACCGGATTGGACCAGTTTCCTGCGTTCCAGTACGTAGTTCCTAAGAGGCGGTTATACCCATAACCACCAGTTGCATATGCGCCATTACTAGTTTTGTAAGGAGATTTAACACTTTCTTTATCTAAACCCGGGCATTGGGTAACTTTGGAGTTATTTTCATAATAAGAAGTAAGAATGCCATTTGCTGTATCAGCATTGTTAGCGGTATCGACAAGTCCAAACCAGTAGGTGGTGGAATAAGGCCAGTTGGAAGGGCTTGGAGTTGAATAGCTTAAGGGTAATACTTGGAAGGTATTTTCGTAATTCATCACCGCAAGGGAAAGTTGTTTAAGATTGTTGGAACACTGAATTCTAGTGGCAGCTTCTCTAACTTTTTGGACCGCTGGAAGTAAAAGGCCAATCAAAATTGCAATTATTGCAATAACAACAAGAAGCTCGATAAGAGTAAAAGCTTTATTTGTAAGATTTAATTTATTATTTATCATGATGCATCCGTACCTTTATTAAAAGAGTAAAGGACGCAACATAATTAAAGTAACTACCCATATGGTAGGGATTACTTTTGTGCTCTTTGCCTGCGTCCGCAGCAAATGGCTCTGAATTTGTAGGCAGGTCTTCTGGCTTTCGGTATTAAGAAACTAATGTTCCTTAGGATTATCAGCCTTCCCGTTTTCACAGTGGCTTTTGTGATAACCATACACCGATTACAGCGGCGGCCCCGCAACGGATTTAAACCGTTTTCCCTATTCTCCTGATCGCAGCAAGCGAGCAGGCACCTACATCATTGAATCCTATGATGTTGTAAACGAAATGGCAAATAAAAATGTCGAGAGTTTAAATTATAATCTTTGATTTAACAGTTTTGCTCGTGACTTGTTTTTTTTGTTTTTCGATTTCTTTTAGGGCAGGAATTATTTTTACAACTAATCGTTCGTATAGTTCGTGCACTTTTCTTTGATCACAAAAGTCGTGGTCTGAATATTATCGTGTTGGTATTTCGAATGCTATGAATCATTAAGAAGCGAAGTGTTTTTAAATTGAATTGGTTTCGGGTTGAGTAGTATACCCTGATAATTTTTGAAAGAACTCCGCCAATCCTTGGCCATTAGGTTCTTGGTTTCTCCAGTCGCCAAACCAAATGAGCTTACCATCTTTGAGGATCAGGGATTTGTCACAGATTTTCTCTACTTCAGAGCAATGATGGCTTGAATATAAAACAGTTTTACCAAGTGATTTTAATTCTTTAATGGTGTCGAGAAGGCCAAGGGTGCTGATGAGATCGAGGCCAGCGGTGGGTTCATCGAAAATTAAAACCTGGGGATCGTGGATGAGTGCCCGTGCTAAGGAAACTTTTTGCCTGGTACCGGTGCTTAATTTGGCACCAAGCCTGTTACGATACATTTCAAGGCCCAATATTGCAAATAGGCTGGCAGTGCGGTCTCTGATAGTTTTATCGTCAACGCCATGTAATCTGCCATGGTATTGGAGAAGTTCTTCAGGGCTTAAGCGGTCATAAATTCCAGTACCTGCAGAAACGAAACCGAGGTTTTTTCGAACATCATCGGGTTGGTTAGATACATCAAACCCAGCGATTTTAGCAGTACCCGATGTTGGTGCGAGAAGGGTGCACAAAATCCGCATGGTGGTTGTTTTGCCTGCGCCATTTGGTCCAAGTAAACCCACGACTTCGCCTTTTTCGATTTTAAAGGTTAGTGAATCAACCGCTTTAAAAGGGGTATCACTTCCTGAAATGAAAAATTCTTTTGTTAGGTTTTCAGCTTCAATCATTTTTTGATCGCTGTTTGGGAGTAATGAAAAGCATCGAATAAAAGGTTGTAATTACAGTGGGCTTTTATCTTGTTTAAGGACGCCCGCGACGAATACTTTTTCCGCCCTACCTTTTACTTTCCAACCTGCATAGGGGCAGTTCCTGCTTTTGGATTTGAACTTGTTTGGATCAATGGTCCATTCAACATCTGGATCGATGATGGTGACATCGGCCCACGCATTTGTTTTAAGAGTACCCCTGTCGATCCCCAAAACTTTTGCAGGATTTATGGTCATCTTTTCGATCATGTGGCTCCAAGTTAATATGCCTGGAATTATAAGCGCTTGAATGCAAATGGGAAGAAAGGTTTCAAGACCTATGATTCCATTTGGTGCCTGATCTAGTTCTCGCATTTTCTTTTCAGGAGCATGTGGCGCATGATCGGTTGCAAGAACCTCCAAGGTGTTGTCTTTGAGTCCCACCAAAATTGCATCTATATCAACCTGGGTACGCAAGGGCGGAGACATCTTGTAGTTGCTGTCGAATGTTCGAAGGCATTTGTCTGTAAGTGTAAAATGATGCGGGCAAGCTTCGCCGCTGGCTTTAACTCCCCTGCCCTTTCCTTGTCTGATCAGTTCGACTCCGCCTTTCGAGGAAACATGAAGAATATGAACTTTTGCTCCAGTAAGTTCTGCTAGTGCGATTTCGCGATAGATCATGACTTCTTCTGCGGCGGCAGGCATACCTCGTAAACCCAGGCGCATACTTTCGATTCCTTCGTTCATCACGCCGCCCTTGGTAAGATCCAAATCTTCCGAATGGCTGAGTACGGTTTTATCGAAACCTTTGCAGTATTCCATGGCTCTGCGCATGATTTCTGCGCTGACAACGGGAGTACCATCATCGGTAAATGCAACTGCTCCACCATTTACTAGCCTGCCGATTTCTGCGAGCTCTTTGCCTTCGCGCCCTTTAGTAATGGCGCCAATTGGGAACACATTGGCGTATCCTGCTCGCTTTGCTTGAAGGATGACAAATTCTGCAGAAGCTTGTGTATCGATTGCAGGTTCGGTATTTGGCATGCATGCGACCGAGGTGACGCCCCCTACGATTGCAGAATGAGCACCGGTTGCAATAGTTTCGTCTTCCTCGCGGCCGGGTTCGCGGAGGTGTACATGCATGTCGATAAGGCCAGGTGTAACAATCATACCCTTGGCATCAATGATCTGGTCGGGATTAGCTGCGAGGTTGGGGCCGATGCCAAGAATTTTATCGCCTTGGATCCAGAGATCTGCAATTTGATCAATGTTTTGGGAAGGATCGATAACTCTGCCAGATCGGATGAGAATGGTGTTCATAGATGGATTTCCTGCAATGCGAGTACGAATGAAGCCCTTAGGTGTTATATGATGTGGCTGGTGATGTGGGGTGGGAAGTTTTGAGGAATATCGGGTTGAAAGGTTCGTTTTTGTAGAAGTAATGAGAAAAGCTAAGCTGGCAAGTATAAGGTACAAATGTATACTAACGCTATGGAGGTCGTGCCATGGCTGCTTCTTTGCTAAATCATTCTTGGTATTCTCTGCTTCAAGGTGTTTCCAGCCCGGAGCATTTGATCTCGGTTGCTGCCCGCCTTGGATATACATCCCTCGCTTTAACCGATACGAACAACCTTCTGGGCGCAGTTGCATTTCATGATTTGTCGTTGAGTTATGGTATCAAGCCCATTCTGGGTTCAGTATTGCGAACGCCAACTCAATCGGTTGTTGCGCTTATTCAAAATCGTGCGGGTTATCGAAGTCTGTGCTGTATTCTCAGCAGGTTAAACCTGAATGATGATGCCAATCTGGGTGAATTGTTGCTGCAATTCAATCAAGGGTTGCACCTATTGGTTGATACTCCAGAGCTTTTGGAATTGTTGCATCCTGTTTATGCATCAAGAGTGTGGGCTGGGATTAATCGTTCGGGACGCAGGCGTTCAGTTTCTTCTCGTCAGCGAAAATTGCTTGAGTGTGCTGATCGATTGGGGGTATCTCTAGTCGCTTTGCATGGTTGTTATTTTGCCCAACCGGGATTGTTGGAATTGTATCGTGTGGTTCGAGCCATTCGCGAGTGCACTCTTTTGCAACGATTGGTGGATGATCATGTTGGACCAGAAAGTCATTTGTTGCCCTTGAATGAATTTCAGGAACTATTTCTTGATATTCCCGAAGCGCTTGCCAACGCCAGTATACTTGCAGGAACTCTTGAAGTCGATGTTCTGCCTCATGAACTTATTCTTCCAGAACCTTTAGATTCGCGTGGTATGGAATCTGTGGTGCATTTAAGGGCCTTGTGTATTGAAGGAATGCACCTGCGTAGATTGTATAAAAATGAAGATGCAAAAATCCGGTTGGAGGAAGAGTTAAAGATAATTCATGCACGCAGTCTGGATGGTTACTTTCTTACAGTGAATGAGATTACTAGGTTGGCACGTTCGGATGGTCATACCCCTGCACTTCGTGGCTCTGCGGGTAATTCTTTGGTTTGTTATTTGCTTGGTATTACCGATGTTGATCCCCTGCGACACAATCTTGTGTTCGAGCGTTTTTTGCACATGGGGCGTGTTGATTTGCCTGACATTGATCTCGACTTCGATTGGAAAATTCGTGATGCACTGATTGATCATGTGCTCGAGCAAAGGGGCAGGCAATATGCAGCAAGGATAAGTTCGCATTTGTTTCTTCAACCTAGATCGGCGTTGCGTGAATCTGCCAAGATACATGGGCTTTCGGAAGATCAAATCAGTGCCATGGGCCCTGCGATGGAAAAGCGATTAGAGCCTTATATAGCCGGGGGAAAAGGGGAACTGGCGCCACCTCATTATTCTGGTTGTCCATTGGAGCCATTGCAGTGGAAGCAGATGTTTTTTCATGCTCGATTGTTGGTGGGAAGGCCGCACCATTTGTCGATTCATCCAGGTGGAATAGTGATTACGCCAAATCCGATCGAGGAATATGCGCCTTTGCAATGGTCGCGCAAAGGAGTGGTGATAACCCAGTATGAAAAAGATGCGGTCGAGAAAATCGGGCTGGTGAAGATTGATCTTTTGGGAAATCGGGCACTTGCGACTGTGGATGAAGCTTCCAGACTTGCAGGAGAAAGAATATTGCCTCATGCAGATATGCCTGAAGAGGATCCAAAAGTTGGTGAACTGCTTCTGCGTGGTGATACCCTCGGTGTTAACCAGATGGAATCGCCCGGCATGAGACATTTATTGGTACAAATGCAGGCGCATAGTCTGGATGATGTGATACAGTCGCTGGCATTGATTCGCCCAGGAGCTGCATCGATTGGCATGAAGGAAAGGTTTATTCGAAGGCGCAGGGGGATTGAGAAACCTGCAAGCATCGAGCCCGCCCTTGCAAAATTATTGGGCGATACCCAGTTGATGTTGCTTTACGAGGATGATTCGTTGAGGTTGTTAAAAGCGCTTGCGCAGCTCTCACCTTCGGATGCGGATGCTTTTCGTAAGAAGGTTACCAAGTGGGAGACTGATGAACAGTATAAGGCTTTGGCTATTGAGTTTTTCACTTTATGTGAAGGGTCTGGTGTTTCGAAGCAGGCGCTTTCAGACTTGTGGTTGCAATTATCAAAGTTCAACCGCTATTCGTTTTGTAAAAGTCATGCAGTTAGTTACGGTATCATTGCTTGGAAAGCTGTTTGGCTGAAGGCATATCATCCGCGTGAATTTTGGACTGCAGCATTAAATAATAATCAGGGTACTTATCCCAGGCATGTTTATATTGAGGCGATTCGTAGAGCTGGCATTCCTTTGTTTGCGCCTTGTGTCAATCGTTCTGGTGGTAATTTTGGCCTTGAAGGAATCGGCATTCGTGTTGGTCTTGATGCTATTGCAGGCCTTCCACAAAATTTGAAGTTGTTGTTGTACGAAGAAAGGGATCACAATGGGCCCTATACCAGTCTGGTTGAACTGATTACTCGCTTAAAGCCTGGTGCAGAAACTCTTGCACTTTTGGTTCAGTCTGGCGCTTGTGATTGTTTTGGTCTTCCCAGACCAGTGCTTTATCTTCAAGCGGAATCCGAATTACGGCGAAGTACACAAGAACTTTTTGCGCCCCGTATTCCTGATCGTTGGGCTCCTGTGCAGGTTTCAAAGCTGCATAAAGCCCATGATGAATGGCAAACTCTTGGTTTTACATTGGAAATGCCTTTGATAGCGATGCTTCGTGCTAGTGCTGGATATGCCATGCCTGTTGGATTCGGGCACATCACAAGTTGTGATGATTTTTCTAGAAGTATTGGTAAGAAAATCACAATTGAAGGTACCGTGGCTACCGCAAGGCGAACAACAACAGATTCCGGAAAGCCAATGCAATTTATTTCTTTGGAAGATGATACAGGGCTTGCAGATGTTGTTTTGTTTCCGGGAAATTGCAATCCGATTGCGCATCTTTCCGTCGGGCCTTATGTTGTTCAAGGAATTGTGGAAGAACATCATGGCGTTGCAGTGCTTGCAGCTACTAAGATAAGTAGTACGCAAGGAAAGCCATCTTTGCATGTACAAGAATATTCTGGGAGTTTTTCTTGAAAGAATCCGGGGAACAAAAAACATTATCCGCCCGCTGGGTTGTTCCCATCGATGGGCCGCCATTGGAATGGGGGCAGGTTCACATTGAAGGTGAAAAAATCACTGGGGTTTCCAAGGCCGGCACCATTGAGGTTGATGAAAATCTAGGTGAGGTTATTCTTTTGCCTGGGTTGGTGAATGCACACACGCACCTTGACTTGACAGGGTTTCCTCAAGAAAGAAAAAATGGAGGTAATTTTCTTGAGTGGATCGATTCTGTAATTGCCCATCGAATGTCAACAACACCTTCGCAAATGCAAAAGCATATTCAAAAAGGAATCGACCAATCCCTGAAGGCAGGAGTATGCTTAATAGGCGATATTTCAGCGGGAGGAAATTCTTGGGATTTGCTTTCTCAAAGCAAGCTGGGAGGAGTGGTTTATTTCGAATTATTGGGATTGAACAGAGATCGGGCCCAAACAGCACTCGAAGCATTTTTAAGCTGGATAGAGCGTATCAAGCCACAGGATTGTCTTTCTGCCGGAGTTAGTCCGCATGCCCCCTACACTGTTCGCATTGAATTGTTGAATTTTGCGATTGAGCAGGAATTGCCATTGCAGATGCACCTTGCAGAAACTTTGCTCGAAATCGAATTACTTCAAACTAGGAAAGGTCCTTTTGCAGATTGGTTGATAGCAAAGAATGTTTATGATGAAGCTGGCATGGCTCCCTCGGTGAGAAATATCTTGCAATTACTTGATCGGAATTCTCAAAGTGTGTTGGTTCATGGAACATGCTTGAATGATTTTTCGGAAAAGAAAAGAAAGTTGGTATATTGCCCGCGCACGCATGATTTTTTCAATTCTTCGCCACATCCTATGCCTCAAATGTTGTCTGCGGGGTGGGAAATAGCCTTGGGTACGGATGGCCTTTCTTCAAATCCTGATCTTGATGTGCTAAGCGAGGCAAGATTTGTAAGAGCTAAATTTCCTCAATTATCCCCGGATCAGATTCTAAGAATGATTACGATTAATGGTGCCGCCCTTTTGCATGCGGATAGAAAAAATGGTAGTCTGACGCGTGGGAAATATGCAAACCTTTGCTACTTTCCCATCGACCTTAATGCGCCTGTTGACCCGTTGGAAAATCTTCTTTTGGGAAATCAAAGTTGTTCACGGGTCATGATTCATGGTAAATGGATATAAGTAATTCTTTTCTTAATTTGCTTACAGATGGGATTTATATTGCTGGCCTTTATTGCAGTTAAACATTTAGAGTTGGAGATTTAATGCCATTAGGATATTTAACCTTGGTTTTGCATGCGCATCTCCCATTTGTTCGCCATCCAGAATTTGAAGACTTTTTAGAAGAAGACTGGCTTTATGAAGCCATGGCTGAAACTTATATTCCATTACTTGAAGTGTTTGACAACTTGGAAAAAGATGGGGTTCAATGGCGCCTGACCATGTCGATTACCCCGACTCTTGCTTCTATGTTGGAAGACCCGTTGCTTTCGCAACGCTTTGTTCGATACATCAACAATCTGATCGTGCTTGCAAAAAAGGAAGTGGAGCGTACCCGCTGGGAGCCTGAGTTTTATAAACTTGCAAAAATGTACCTCTCGCAATTTGAGATGATTCTTGATCGGTTTGAAAATCGCCATAAAGGGAATCTTCTTCATTCGTTCAAAAAGCATTTTGATTCAGGTAGTTTGGAATTGATTACCTCTGCCGCTACTCATGGGTTCTTGCCATTACTGAGTTCAAACCCTAGTGCTGTTCGGGCTCAAATCGAAATTGGTGTGAAGGAGTTTGAAAGGCACTTTGGAAGAAAGCCAAAAGGTATTTGGCTTCCAGAATGCGGTTATATTGAGGGCCTCGAAAAAATTCTTGAAGCGTGTGGCGTCTCGTATTTTTTCACTGACACTCATGGTGTTCTATTTGCAGAGCCACGCCCTACTTATGGTATTTATGCGCCTATCCAATGTACTGGTTCATCTGTTTTTGCATTCGGGCGAGATACTGAACCTAGCAAACAAGTGTGGAGCGCATTAGAGGGCTATCCCGGAGATTACGCTTACAGAGAGTTTTATCACGATATCGGGTTCGATCTTGACTTTGAATATCTAAGGCCGCATTTGCATCAAATTGGTATCCGTACCATGACAGGGATCAAATACTTTAGAATTACAGGGAGATCGGGTGAAAAGAAGCCCTATCATCCGGAGCAAGCCACTGAAAAAGCAGCGGAGCATGCAGGTAACTTTTTGTTCAATCGTGAAAAACAGGTTGAGTGGCTTAGCGGTGCTATGAAGGATCGCCCAGCTTTAATTGTTGCGCCTTATGATGCTGAACTTTTTGGGCATTGGTGGTTTGAAGGCCCGCAGTGGCTTGATTTTCTCTTCCGTAAAATGCATTTTGATCAACAAACAATCAAATGTATCACCGTTCCAGAATATCTTGAAAAATATCCCAATATTCAGCATTGCCGACCGGTTATGTCTAGTTGGGGAAACAATGGTTATAGTGAAGTTTGGCTTGAAGCTTCAAATGATTGGATTTACATGCATCTTCATGCTTGCGCTGATCGAATGGAGGAACTTGCGTCTAATAACCTTTCACCCGATCCCATTAATTTGAGGGCTTTGAATCAAGCGTTGAGAGAATTGCTTTTAGCGCAATCGAGTGATTGGGCTTTTATTATCAAGGCGGGTACTACGGTTGATTATGCTGTTAACCGTACCAGAATGCATATATTGAATTTTCTTCATTTATACGAACAGATAACTGAAAAAAAGATTGATGAACCCTGGCTTACTGAAGTGGAAGCCCGGCACAATTTGTTTCCAAATATTGATTACCGTGTTTTCTCTTCTGTAAATTACCAATACGGCGGTAATTAAAGCGACTGCCCTTCATCCATGCTTACTAGTTGTGCAATTTCTGTGGTTTTAAATCCAAGAACCATAGGGCGGATTACATCTTTTAAAACTGCAACATCGTAGAGTTCCGTCACCATGCCATTAAGCCTAACCCATTCGATGACATTTCCTGTCGAAAGTTCTATAACTTGCAATCCGCACCAAGCTTCTGCATCTCGTTTAAGGAGTTCGGAATCCAATTGAAGGCCGCTGAAAGTTTTATCTTTGCGTGGTCCTGAGAGGCCAACAATTGCACAGTTTCCTGAAAAAGCCATACCGCGAAGATAACCTGGACAGAAAGTGATGGGTTCAAAAACACCCTTTTTACGATCAACCTTTCCAAAATACCCGGTGCCCGAGTTATGTACATAAAGCTCGCCTCGATAAACTCTGGGGGAATGTGGCATAGAAAGGCCCGAAACAATTGTTTCACCACTTGGAACTTCCAGCACACAACCGCCATCATGCCTCCGATTTCTCCATCCGTCCACCACATCCGATTTGCTCACCACCGTAACATATTTGCATTTTCCATTTTCCAAAGCTAAGCCATTAAGATGACAACGATCTTCAGGGGTGATTTTACTAAGGAAGGAAGGTTTCCACAGAGGGGTAAAACTGTGTTGATTGCTGAAAGTAGCAAGGCATCCGAACATGGTGTTTACGAAAACAACCCGTCCGGAATCTTCGACCACAATGTCGTGTACATCAAGATCGCCTGTTGTGTACCCGACCCGAGGTATGTAAAGTTTGTCGTGATCGTTATGCATTTGGCCAGGCAGCAAGGCATTTTCAAAGCGCCATACTTGATAGGTGGAACTCAGCCAAAAGCCATTTTTAGTAGAGCAAAGCCCCATGCAGCGCTGTAAAGTTCGTTCGAATACAGAGATTTGCCCATCTTGTTTTCTTCCAAGAAGAAAAACTTTTCCTGCCTGATAGGTAGAGAATGCAAGGCTGATTTTTTCGAGGGCAAGCCAGTTGCTGAAATTACGGGATGATGTTACTTCTAGCCAAGGTTCTTCATTAGCTGTGATTTGATTGGTTGTTGCATTACTCATTAAATTAACTCTTAGGTTACAAGAAGATTAAAGCATAAGGGTACAATATATTAGTAT
>CALARU010000160.1 GCA_937888715.1 uncultured Planctomycetaceae bacterium
CGAAGGTTTTTTAAATGCCCGTTTACCATCCACACATTATTCCTTCGCTTGCGCTTCAGGCTTATAAGTCAAGAAAGGTTGTGGGTAAGAGCCCCACCCCACCTACTATCTTTGAAGAGGGCAAGATAACGAAAAACAGAGGGATCAGCCGCCGACTTTTTTGGTTTTGAAACCAAGCTTCTCCAGCTCGATGATGATGCGTTCTCTTTGATCGCCTTGGATTTCGATTTTACTATCTTTCACTGTTCCCCCGGTGCCACACTTTGATTTCAGCGTGGTTGCAAGTTGATGAATTTGCTCTTCATTCATGGGAAGATCAGAAAGAATGGTAACGCCTTTGCCTTTGCGCCCTTTGGTTTCTCTACCTACGCTGATGACTTGTTTTTTATTAATCGGTTGCACTGCTGGAGATGTGATAACCTTTTGGGGAATGGGTGTTAAATCAGGCGGACCCAAGCGAGGCGAGCCTGTAATCAACCTTGCGATCCAGCCGTTGACTTCACCACTTACTAATTCCTTGGTCGCCTGTTTTTCTGTCATATCCCATAGTTCAAATGCGCAAGCACCTGATTCTAGAATTCCTTTTATAGCCTCTGATTCTTCGGGTAAACAAACCACGATCAATCTATCTGCAGTGATCTCAGGCTTTATAAAAGGTACGGAATAAGAGTTGATCTCTGCAACATAGGGCAGGCCCATCATCTTAAGGGAGTTTTCAATGCTCACCCTCAAGATTTCGCTAATGTTGATTTTGTTGTTAACAAGAAAGAGCACAGATTTGGTAGATGATTTGGCGATGGGAAACCTCCAGAATTCAGATCAATAATTTTGAAAGGAGTCTGGAATGAAAAGAGTTAACTAGGCGTTCGAACCAATCTACGGGCAGTGATTTCTTCAGCAAGTTTAGCTAGAAGATCAGCAAGAGGCATGGCACCTAAATCGCCATCGGTACGGTGCCTGACTGCAACGGTGGATGCGGAAACTTCTTTATCGCCTACCACGAGCATGTAGGGGATTTTTTCAAGGCTTGCTTCGCGGATCTTTGCGCCGACTTTATCAGAGCGATAATCGCCTGTAGCACGAAGGCCAGCACTTCGAAGTTGAGCTTCAACTTGTTTGCCATATTCGTTGAATTTATCACTAACGGGCAGAACGCGAACTTGTTCTGGTGAAAGCCAGAGTGGGAATGCACCACAAAAATGCTCGATGAGAATGCCCATGAATCGTTCCATAGATCCAAAGGGAGCGCGATGAATCATGATAGGGCGATGCATTTTATTATCTGCGCCAACATACTCGAGATCAAAGCGCTTGGGCAGATTGTAATCGAGTTGCACAGTACCTAGTTGCCATTCCCTGCCGATGCAATCCTTGACCACAAAGTCAATCTTAGGGCCATAGAATGCAGCTTCGCCTTCTTCTGCAGAGAAGGGCATGTTGAGGGATTTAACAATGTTGATGATAGCTGCTTGGGCGTTGTTCCAATCTTCATCAGCGCCAACATACTTATCGCTTTTTGGATCGCGTAAGCCGATGCGGATGCGGAAATCAGTTAAGCCGAGGTCTTTTAATACGAAGAGAACGAGCTCGATATTGGCCCGCATTTCTTCTTCAACCTGATCTGCAGTAACGAAAAGATGCGCATCATCCTGGGTAAACCCACGGACACGGGTCAAACCAGAAAGCTCGCCAGTTTGTTCGTAGCGATAAACCGTGCCAAACTCCGCCAAGCGAACTGGAAGGTCGCGATAACTGCGGGGCTCTGCTTTATAAATTTGAATATGGTGCGGGCAATTCATCGGCTTAAGCAGATAGCCTTCCTGATTCACTAGCCAACCCAGAAGGGCTGCGGCTCGATCAGGGGTGGTAGTTGCAGCAAGGTAAGGTGCAATTTCTACCTTCATGGTATCCAATAGCTTCAACACCAACTGATGAACACAATCTAATTTCTTGGCATTGGTATCAGCATCGGCATAGCCTGGAATGGTAAGTTGCGCTCGATCAAGGAACAAAACCATATCGCGTTCTTTAGCTTCATCGAGTTCGCCAGCTGCAAGCCTGTATTGGCATAAGTCGAGTGCAGAAGCTGCGGGATGATAATACAGTGGCGGGAACTGGGCATCGCGATAATACGGGAAATGGCCAGAGGTGCGGTAGAGATCTAGCTTACCCACATGCGGAGTATAAACAGGGGAGTAACCCCGTTTGACTAATTCATCTTTGATAAAAGATTCGAGCAAGCCGCGGATGATCGCACCTTTGGGCATCCACAAAATAAGGCCCGCACCCACAAGATTGCTGATGGTGAAAAGGCGAAGTTGTTTGCCTAGTAAACGATGATCGCGCTTCTTGGATTCTTCGATTAATTTGAGATAGGCATCGAGATCTTTTTGGGAAAAGAAAGCAGTTGCGTAAAGGCGCTGCAATTGCTTGCGAGAAACATCATTTTTCCAGTATGCCCCTGCGATACTGAGGAGCTTGAATGCCCCGACTTTGCCTGCATGAGGAAGATGCGGGCCTCTGCAAAGATCAACAAATTCGCCCTGGCGATAAAAACTAAGGATGGGATATTTCTTTAACTCACCATCAATGTGTTCGACTTTATAATCTTGCTTAAGATCATTTACGAGTTCGCGACCTTCGCTGGTGCTGCGCTCAAAGCGCTCGAATGGTTCAGCCTTTTCGACAATCTTGCGCATCTCTTCTTCGATGCGGGGAAAATCTTCCTCACGAATCGGAGTCGCAGATTCGATGTCGTAATAGAAACCTGTTTCAGTTGCAGGGCCAAACGCAAGTTGGGTGTTTGGAAACAAGCGCATGACAGCCCGAGCCATGATGTGGGCACAAGAATGCCTGAGCACTTCTAATGCATCGGGATCTTTTTCAGTGAGAATTTGAAACGTGGATTCTTCCTTGGAAGGAAGCTCGCGTTCCAAATCAACGATGATGCCATCGACCTTGGCAGCAATGGCTGCTTGGGCCAGTCTTTTACCAATGGATTCAGCAACATCCCTAGACCGGGTTCCCAAGGGGACTTGCCTAGTAGAACCATCTGGCAGTTTCAGGGTAATCATGGGTATTGCTTAATAGATTAAAGCGAGATTACTCGCCAATGTAGGGCATTAAAGCCATAAATCGGGCGCGTTTGACAGCATCTTGAACAGCGCGCTGGAAAGCAGCACAATTGCCTGTACGCTTACGGCTGAGCATTTTGCCTTGCCCGGTAGACATTTTCTTGAGGGTGCTAACATCCTTGTAGTCAACAAAAGCGGGACGAGGGCAACCTTCCTTGGTGCAAAAACGACAACGATTCTTCTTACCTTTACCCAATTTCTTGCGAACCATGGTTACTCTCAACTTTTCGTGAATAAAAAATCAAATACGCCTAAGGAAGTCAAATTACAATTTTAGAGCCTAAAGTCAACTATCCCAAGGGAATTGATTTGTAAAGCGGGGTTTCTTTAGAGTATATAGTATTTGTTTTCAATTCTTCAATTCTTCAACTCTATTTGTTGTTTGGATGTAAGTTATGAAAAGAAAAGGGTTTACGCTGATTGAACTGTTGGTTGTGATAGCCATCATTGCCATTTTAATTGGTTTGCTTCTGCCTGCAGTGCAAAAAGTTAGGGAAGCAGCTGCACGGATGAAGTGCCAGAATAACCTTAAACAACTGGGGCTGGGGGTGCATTCCTATCACGATACTTATTCCCGGTTTATTCCTGCAGGTAACATGGCAACAGCGTTAAGTTGGCATGTGGGAATACTTCCTTACATCGAACAAACCGCCCTGTTCAACAAAGTAAGCCAAAATGCGGGAAGCTATTTGGTGGTTGGGAAGTACGATATTCCTGTAAACAATAAAGTTGCAACATTTCTCTGCCCCAGCCAAACCGAAGCCGAAAAAATGATCCTCGCGCCAACACCGCCCCACAATGTAAATTTTCCCGAAGTCATCAATAACCAGCCCCCTTACACCACGCATTATTATGGCGTGGGCGGGCCAGCTGGAGTAAACCCAACCACCGGTGTCACCTATATTTATGAGGTTAATGATGCCACGCAGGGCCGAATGGGAAAACAAGGCATGTTCCAAAGAACGGATGCCGTTAATCTTAGCAACATTATTGATGGGACTTCTAACACTCTGATGGTAGGAGAAATGTCTTGGTCACCCGGTGCTATATCGCCCAGTAATATAGCTGGTACACGATTTCGGGGGTGGGCTCGTGGATGTGAAAACCCTGCAATTGGGGGGGCCCCAGTTTGCGCAGGAATTAAAACCATAAGCAATGCAATCAATGCATATTCCAACACCCTTTTTAATGAAATGCCTTTTGGCAGCCAGCATACAGGCGGTACCAACTTTGCCATGGGCGATGCTTCGGTAAGATTCTTAAACGCTAGTATTAACATTAACACTTACCGTGCTGCAGCCAGTTATAATAGTGGCGAAGTCTTACCTTTGGATTAATTCTTATGTTAAAACCTGCTTGCAAACGCCTTCTGCTAATGACAATCCTGGGGCTTGCCATCTTGGGTTGTAGTGCCGAGGTTTCGACTTTTCCCGTGGAAGGCATGGTAACCTTCAAAGGCAAAGCCATCCCCAAGGGAGAAATCTATTTCGACCCTGATATTTCAATTAAAGGGCCCCAAGGAAGAGCGTTGATAAGTGAGGGGAAATTTTCCACCAAAGATATCAACTCAGGGATTATTCCAGGGAAATACATCATTCGTATCCACGGATTCGATGGCAAACCACGGGAAGAAGCGCCCATGGGAAAAGCACTTTTTCCTACTTATGAATTACCGATGGAGTTAGTTGCGGGCAAACCGCTCACCATCGAAGTACCTTCGAAATAAATGCTTTAATCGATCAAATCCATGCAGGCATACCAGTATTTATTAAAGCTGGGTTAATTAGAAGTGCTCAAAAATTGCCCGGGCAGTGTTTTGACGCTATGTTTCTAGAACGATAATCATATTTTCTGTATCAGAAAGGCTTTTAGGATCATGCACTTTATTCGTGCCAGCGCACTTGTGTTCATGCTGGTGCTTACTCCAACTCTTTTAGCTTTCAAACTGACCAACCCTTTTTTATACAACAGGGTAAATCGTAATCTTCATGGAACGATTGTTGATTACACCAATAATTCCAGGATGGATAATCGAATTTGGTCGGAATCGCTTTGTGAAAAACGCGATCTGTATGTCTATCTACCTCCTAATTATGATTCTGGCAAAGCTTACCCACTTTTAATCTGGCTGCATGGGTTTAGTCAGGATGAAAATGTTTTCGTCGACTATGTGGTAAAACCTTTTGATTGCGCCATTGCTTCGGGCAAACTTCCCCCAATGATAATTGCAGCCCCCGATGGCAGCTTGAATAAAAAGCTGCGATTAATTCCGCCTGGCAGCTTCTTCATTAATAGTAAAGCGGGAAATTACGAAGACTATTTCATGAAAGATGTGCTGGGATTTCTCACCAAAAATTATCTTATTCGCCCGGAAAGAGAAGCGCATGGCTTGGCAGGCACCTCGATGGGTGGTGCAGCTTCTTATCACCTTGGGATCAAACACAACCAGTTTTTCAAAAATATCGCAGGTATATCCCCACCGCTGAATCTCCGCTACATGGATAATAAAGGCTCTTACATGGGCAAATTTAACTCTGCCTTCACCGAGCTACGGAGCGACTTTTCCAAAAGCAACATGACTGTGGGCAAATTCTTTGGCTTCTTTCTCGTAAAAGCTAAAGATATTCAAGCCGACTTGTTTAACTTTAAAGACCCCAACATCGCTACAGAAATCGCTGCGGTAAACCCCACTGAAATGCTCGACTTTTATAATATCAAAAATGGCATGCTTAACATGTATCTGGCCTATGGCAGAAAAGATGAATTCAACCTCGATGCCCAAGCGGAAAGCTTCCTACATCACGCCCAAACCAAAGGCATTCATGTAGATGTTGATTACGATCCACACGGCAGACACAACACGGCAACCGCAAAGAGATTCATTCCCAACATGATTGATTGGTTTGCAATCCAATTCAAAGGAATGGAACCCAAGTAAATAAAAAAGACCTGCGGAGAATATCTCCACAGGTCTTCTTTTTAGACAGCTTGCAAATTAAATCCCATATTCGCGTTTGGGGCGAATGAACTTCCCTGGCTGGGGAATTGGGTATTTACCATTCTTATCTGCAACCAATGGCGCAGGACCATCCAAGGTAAGCTTGTCCACCGTTGGAGCAAACTCATGCTCGCAATTTAGCATCTCATCATAAGTGATGATCTTACCGGTATGGCAAGCCATACGGCCCATCGAAGTTACCAAGCTAGCTTCCGCACCACGACGGCACTCATTGTGCTTTTTGTCTTGGCGAATCGCTTCGATTAATGCATCCCATTCTAATTGGTAGGGGTTCAAATCTTCCTTGGTGTACTTCCAAATCTCGTTGGCAGTAGTCATAATCTGGCCCTTGTACATTCTTGCATTGGCGGGCCAATGGCCCTTTGCAGAAATGGTGGCAGAACCCTTGGTGCCATGTGCATAACTGGCGAACTCCTGATCGCAATCAGGCATGTAACGGCCTTCAAGAATCAGTTTAGCGCCATCTGCAAAAGTAAACTCTGTCGAGTAAGAATCAAAATTCTGATCGACATAATCTTCACGATAATGCCTGCCGCCGTATCCCTTCGCAGAAATCGGCCATGCATCTTTCATCCAACAAGATTCATCAATGTTATGGATGAGGAAGTCGGAGTAAGCACCACCACTGGCCCAAAGGAAGCCATGGAAGTTTTTGATTTGATAAAGGAGTTCGTTCATGTTGGCAGGCTTGGGCTTTACAAAAGCACTGCCTGTAGGTCCAGCAACACGATAAGCACGAAGAAGGGTGATATCGCCAATTTCGCCATTCCGGATTCGATCATGCAATTCGCCTCTGGCCCTGCAATGCCTGCACATAAGGCCAACGCCAACCTTCAAATTCTTAGCTTCAGATTTCGAAGCCAACTCAAGCATTCTGCGAGTGCCTGGGCCATCCACCGTGGTGGGCTTTTCCATGAATACATTCAAGCCTTTTTCAATGGCATAAGCAAACATCACCCAGCGAAATGCCACTGGTGTCGTAAGAATAACCACATCGCCTGGCTTTAAAGAATCCATGGCATTCTTGTAGCCATCAAACCCAATAAACTGCCTATCAACCGGAACATCAACCTGTTTATCAAAGGCTTTTTTGATGGAACCATAACTACCCTTAAGCCTGTCTTCAAACACATCAGCCATCGCAGTAAGCTTGATGGGGCCACTTTTAGTGGAAAGGGCGTTTACTGCAGCACCGGTACCACGGCCACCGCAACCTATAAGCGCCACTTGCACTGTATTGCTTTGATAGGCGTAAACACCTTGCATGCTCATTGCAGCAACGGCTAGACTTGTGGCAACTGTACCAGTTGTCTTAATTGCTTCCCTACGAGAAATATTAGCCTTGTTGATCTTCCCCACGGTGGGTGCCTCCCTTGTTGGTATGAAAAAACCTTAAGCAGTAAAACACTTGCGCCCTATAATTACAATCTACCTTAATGGGAAGGTCAATGTAAAAGTGAAGATAGGCAAAAAGCGGGCTTCCCGAGTTTCTTTGTTTCATGGTACTTTGATACATCTGAAAACATCTAAACGGGATGGATCCCATGGCGAAAAAAGAAAAACCTCTGTTGAATTATCTGGTGTACCTTGCAATTCGCATCGTTGTTGCGGCGTTGCAGGCAATGCCCCTTGAAGCAGGAAAATCCCTGGCAAGAGGCCTGGCTTGGCTAATTTATAAAGTGGATAAAAGGCACAGGCAGGTGGCGCACGAAAATCTCGCTCTCGCTTTCCCAGAACTTGCAGAGGATTTTCCAGCCCGCGATCGTATTGTGCGCAAAGTTCTTGAACACTTCTGCACCCTCCTTATTGAGATTGTTCACCTGCCCAGAATTATGAACAGTCGCAACTGGCGCAAATTTCTAGATCTAGGGGACAGCCCCATCATCGTGGATGCACTTTTAAAAAATCGACCCCTCATGATTGTCACCGGGCATTTTGGAAACTGGGAGATGGCTGGATTTTCTCTGGGCCTGCTTGGCTTTACAACTCACGCCATCGCACGAACCCTGGATAATCCCCATCTTGAAAACTTCCTACGATCTTTCCGCGAACGCACAGGCCAAAAATTACTCGCCAAGAAAGGCGACTTCGATCAAATGACCAATATCCTCGCAGCAGGGGGCACTATCGCAACCCTTGCAGATCAAGATGCAGGCCCAAGAGGACAATTTGTAGATTTCTTTGGCAGGCCCGCTTCCACACACAAAGCAATCGCTCTTTTGGCAATGGAATTTAATGTACCCATGGCTGTAGTAGGCGTGCCCCGGGTAGGCAAACCGATGAAGTACCAGGTCGTTTGCGAAGATATTATCGACCCCCAAGAATACGAAGGCCGACCCGATGCCCTTCATGCGATTACCCAGCGCTACACCAGCGCGCTCGAACGGATGATCCGCAAATACCCCGAGCAATACTTCTGGCTGCACCGAAGATGGAAACACCAGCCCCCTGTGAAAAAAAGTAAACAACCCCAGGCAGCATAGGTTGATGCCGCATAATACTCCTCACAAGGATTGCAATGATCAGCAATGAATCCGATGCTCGATTCTATGTTGCGAAATCCACCATCAAGGGTGCGGGTAAGGGTTTGTTTGCCAAGATAGCAATTGCAAAGGGCGACAAACTCGAAGTGTTAGGAGTGTTAGTGCCTGCAAAATCGCTTGCAGACCGCTGCACCACCTACGCAGATGCGTACAAGTTTCGCATCGGGAAATATCTGCTGATTCCCACGGGGCTTGGGGGCATTGCCAATCATTCCGATACCCCCAACGCCAAGAAAATCATCAAGGGTTCGAGGGTTTATTTAAGCGCCCTCAGAGATATCAACAAAGGCGAAGAAGTGCTTTACATCTATGGTGCCTACGCTCAAAATAGATTCTTAAAAATCTGACTTCTGATAAAAGCATCACCCTATGATGCTACTTCACGGGGTCGATTTTTTTCTCCCGCTTAGTGACTTTCCAATCTTGAGTAACCTTAATAGGCCCGATTGTCGTAGCCAGGGTGGTGATCCAATAAGCCGGGGTTTGCAATGCAATAATATTGATGCGTTTGTTGCTCAAGGGATTATGCACCTCAATATTCGGATCAACATGCTGCGTAAAAAATGCTGCGTAATCTATACCAAAACAGATATCCGGATCGATCTTATTCTTCTTGCTGTAAAGCGCAGAACCCGGATCCGCAGGCACCCAGCCTATATCTTCAGCAAAAAATTCACATCGTACACTCATTTGGTTGTGTTCTTTGGTCTTAAGTTTTTCTATCTCTTTAGCACTCATAATCATGCGGCCCCATAAAGACCTTGCAGGCACCTTGTTCGCACGAAGTATTGCAACAAATAAATTTGAGATGCCACCAGCATCCGACTTCATCATGACACTTACCGCAGTTGATTTCCGATCCATCTTGTCTGTAAAATCAAAATCCACCTTGTAATTTATCTGCCTGAACACTCTGCGTGCGAAGTCCAGATCTCGCTCTCCCACTTGGCGAATAACCTTGTTGTTTTCCATCCAGATCTGGAATTTCTTATCTTTGAATTTCACATCGCCCCACTCCATCAGATAAAGATTTTTTTCCTGCTCCTTCAAAGGTTCAACTTTTACCACAGGCATATCAGCAGTAGCAGGTACTAATTTTCGTGCGATCAATTCTGCCTGATAACTTACCTTCACATCTACCAAATCCTTGTTGATGGGTTCTTTCACAACAAGACGATTCAAATACACGGTTCGCATGAAAGGGCTGAAATCGCGCACCGGAACTGGGGGGGTCTTGGCATTCAACACCAGCACCTTCGTTTGTACATTTTTCTGGGTGGGAAACTCGGGTGCCTTGCAGGTGAAAATGCCCCACTCCTTGACATTCATATTTTCGCCACTCGCCCGGAATGAAAGTTCACCTTCAAACAAAACCGTTTCCACATTCTCAAAACTCCAGCGGGTTACCACGGGTTTCTTAACATCGTCCGTCTGATTCAACAGCAACCCTAATATCAAATTCAAGATCATGAGAAACTCCTATTACTTGTTGGATTCAATCAAGATTGGGATGTGCAAGACTTCCCAATCTTTTTTACCTTCCAGATAATTCAAATATTGCGCACAAGCAGAAATTAAATGGGCATAACCGCCGGTATCTGAATAATGATCCCAATCTCCCCCGGTTTCGATTCCCGTTGGAATAAACCCTTTGCTTTCAAAAACTTTACTCCAGTTGAAAATACCTTCTGCTACTTCTTTCTCAAGACTTTTTACGACATCCGCTTGGCTGCTTGCCAAGATAAATTCCACCTCATCGCCTTCGATTTTAATTGCATACTTTTCAAGCTCGATGGAATTCATCCAAGGAGACTGGGCTTTGTCCACCGTGGTGGGAATGATGCAATCGATGGTTCTATTTCCACCATTAAGTGTTGCAGAAAATTTTCCGCTGAGCAATACCCCTGCAAAACTTCTTGCCTCTAGATTCCCATCATCTTTGATGATCAAATCGCATCCAAATCGCTTTGAATCTTTAACTTGGGTAATTATGATTTTCTTGATGTTTATTGGAAGAGTAGTTTTGATTCCAATCGAAGAAGGCGTAGCTTCCAAGGAAACAACATGCTTGCCTAACTTAAGGTTAGTGAGTACGGCATTCTTACTTGGGTTGATGAGTGAATCATGAATATTCACCCTTGCAAGGCCTTTATAAAATGTTTCGATTGAAGTGTCCCAAACATCGGGGAATTGCTTGAACGCTTGCAATGCCAGGGCGCATTGAATCATGTTTTGTGGCCCGAATCTCGAACCTATCGGCCTAGGCTTCCCACCGGGGCCTTTCTTATCTGAACGATAATCGGCAGGCTTACCACCGATGAAGTTAATCGGATGCAAATCAAATCGATTCATCCCCGCTGCAACTAATGCATCATCTGAATAATAACGATAAAGCTTTGGCTCGGTGAAGGCATCGTAAACGAGTTTAAATGCAGCAGCCCGAGGCAGTTTCCCATGCCTGGCTATCGCAGAATAATACTTGTACTGCTGATCATCTGCAAAACCAGGGGTGGCGTATTTGCGATCAGAGATAGCAGCTTCAAGTGCCTGCCTGTAATGATTATTCAAAAGGGCCAGATTTAAAACCGAGGCATCAGGCACCAGACGCATGAACGCAGGATCTGAAAGTACAAGCGCAGCAGGCGCATCACACATTGGAATATGGCCATGATGCCGCATTCTGCAGGCCTGCAGGTTTTGAGCAGCATCAGAAAGTTCCGTACGGAAACAATCGCCATCATTTCCTTTATATTCTCTGTAATAAAGCCAGGAGAGTTGGAGTAAAACACCTAAATCCTGAGCAAGGTGGTTTGAAGAACCCAAAGAGAAACCTGAAAGAACAAACTCTGGGTTTGGTTTTTTATCACTGACAAACTGATCAAACGAGGGAAATGCAGGGAGCGGATTTTTGTCACGCAATCGCTCTAAGCTAACCGAGCCGCCATCATCCCACCAATAAGGAACGAAGCCTTTTTCCCCTTCTTGAAAGAGCCATTCTTTCTGCTGTGCCCAGATTTGTTGAGATGCAGGCCTTGCGTGGTTCGTCTTATTCGAGAAAATTTTATCGGAGTGATTCAGCACCCTGCAATAAAAAGGAAGCACATTCATTTCAAGAAGTTCGCGGTAAATAGGATCGCCGGTGGCCAAGCTGGCATTAACCATGGCAGCGCCAAACCAAGCGCCATCATGCATGGTATCCAAGGCCTCACCCTGAACAAAACAAGCGGGGGATTTTTCCTTACGCATGTCTCTATATTCGTAAGTCATGCCATGCTGCATCGAACCTTTAATAGTTCGCATGTGTTTTTCTGCAACAAATGTTGCAAGTTTCTTCATGAACAAACGGGTGTCTTCTTTTGAAAGCTGATCTTGGGCTATGCAAGGCATTGCAAGCAAGCACATCAGCAAAATAATGCCCGAAGATTTAAGCATGAAAAATGATCCGTAAGTTAAACATTACCGTAGGCATTATTATTGCAGCTTCAAAGCACTGCAACAATGTTCAACTTTAAGGTATCGCAAGAAAAAAGATGGGATGAATTTTGAAAGGTGAGAGAAAACAAATTGCTCTGGGGAAGAGGTTATCCCCAGAGCAACAAAACCATCTAATCAGAAGCCGCTATGTTTTTCAGAGGGTGAAACCTGGTCTGAACCCATTCAAGCGCTTTGGGAACCGCTTTGTTACCGCTCTTCAAGTCATGCTGCCCATTCGGGTCGTAATCCACGGTGATCTTGATTCCCCGCTTGTTAGCAACCTCGAGAAAACTTTGTACCTGATTAGGAATATGAAACTCATCTTTGCCCCCATAGGAAATATAAAGATCCATTTCCCCATCTTTGAGATCATAGGCTTCCATGATTTCTAAAGGATTGATCGCACTTAAACCACTGAGTGCTTGATTACCCATGCCAAAAAGTGGCCGATACAAGGTACCAAATCGCAGCACGAAAAATTTTCTTGTGCCCAAGGGTTCAAGCCCTCTCATACGAGACCTGAAAGACCAAGCTTCGGGTACATATTTTCCCTTATAATCTCCGTTGCCATCCACATACCGAAGATTCAATAAAGGCATGAACGCTATCGCAACTTTGAAACGATCTCGATGCTTGATGCCTAATGCAAAAGAAGCAGATCCGCCCATGGAAGGCCCTAATATTGCGTGGAAATCTCTTTCTGGTCTGATGGAATAATTGGCCATCATGAAATTATAAACATCATCCATTACATAATCTTCAAAGTTCCCCGCACGGGAGTTCGCCCAAAAGGTTGCAGGCTTGCTTAAACTTGCCTTGCCATTCATGCTGCCATCAGGCGCCACAAGAATAACCGGGTCCAACATTCCATCTATAATGGCCTGATCAAACTGATCAACTTGAGCTTGGAAGAAAAATTCTTCGTCCTGAGCAGCGCCATGCAAAAACATCGCAAAGGGATACTTCTTTGCAGGGTCGTATCCGGGGGGAAGGTAAACATACATATCTCTTTTCTGCCCCAAAGCAGCAGAATAAATACGACGATCTTTCCCATGATTGTTGGTGTAATCAACCAAGTTGCCATGCAGTTTGCGGTTGACCCTTTCGAATTGGTGCCTGCCTAAAATCGCAGGAGGAGCCTGGCCAATGCCAACACCATCCACCCAGAATGAAACAAGGAACGACCAGAATGTTTCCATAGTATTTTTTTGCATATGAGTTCAGATAGGTTTGCATGTTCAACCCCAATGGTTAACATGCTTTCAGAAATAATGTGCACCATGGTCGGCATACAGGCGGTGTAAACTTTAATTAAAATTGAAATTTTTTCAAAATGGAGGGCCGATTATAACGACATTAGAGACCAAACAATCTTGGAAGAAAATACCTTCAGGAGGATAATCCCGATATTTTCCCACGCTTTACCAATGCATTTTGTCAAATGCCTTATTGCATCTAAAAAGCTTTATTGTTGATGAGCTAGTTTTAAAACATCGGGTATCAGAGTAGAGGTGGTAACAATTATTTACTTTAATTGGATATTAACGGGTATTAGCACGCTTTGAGTTTGATTCCCTTTTAAAAGTACACGAAGCTCTGCGATGGTTTCGCCTGGCAGTAGTTTCTTTTCATCCAATAGTAATCTGATAGTTGCATCATCCCCCGGGCCTTGCGCCCAGGTGCATTTGAATGCAGGATGCGAACATTCAACTTTATCAACACTCACAGGTTCGGTGCCTGCCTTATTAATGCGAACCATTTTTGCCCCAAAAGGAATTCCAACTCTACCTTCCAAATACAACCTTGAAGGCGCTGCACTCGCTAACTTCCCATCGCGTTTAACAATGGTCAGTGGAATTTTCATCTCCGCATAAGAGGCATCATCAGAAACCAGATGTATCCAAAGATCATGCTTACCCGGAGTTAGTAAATCTGAAATATAAACTTTGATGGTTTGAACAGATTCTTTATTTTCATTTAGGGTTGAAGTATGAATCTGAAATGTAACCTGAGAATTGCTTGAATGTGCTGCAACAATTCGCATCGGCTTGGCACGCATATCTTTCACGCTGAGAGTATGAGAGATCGCACGATCTGTAAAAATTGCAGATGCTGCTGGGGTAACTTCCACTTCCACTTGAATCAAAGCTTTAACTTCTAATGTTAGCTCTTTGATTTCCCCTGCTTCTTTGTAACGAATGTTGATGCTAAAACGATGAGCACCCTTCGGCTTGGTCAGCGTGTGGATTTCTATTGGCAAAGTAATTTCTTCGCTTGGGTTTAAAATTGTCTTGGAAAGGGTGGGCCTTAAACAACCGCAACTAGGCAGAATTTCCAGAATCTGAAGGGCTTCTTTACCTTTATTGTTAAGAGCAAAAGAATGCTTGAAAGGCTTGCCCGCAAGCAAAGACCCTGCATCAAAAGAAGGTTCTGGGCAAATAAGTTCAGCCCGAACACTAGGTGCTCCTGCCCATAACCCCAAACCTATCACAACCAGTGTTATCAACCTGCTTTTTGTCATTTACCTCTCCAACCTCATTCTGGTATTTTTCACTTGATGATCGACAACCTTGTAACCAAATTTAGGATTGGATCAATCTCAGTTGTGAACTGCAATATTTTTAAAAACTTTTGTACGAAATCTTATGATTGGTCCCACTAATAAGGTGGCTCGATTTCTTAATTTAATTCTTTGGGAATGCAAGCATGCGCATTAATTATAAGTTTCTCTTCAATTACCTCGATGATCGACTGGATGCTTCGCAAACCCATGAACTCATGACTTTGCTTAAAGAGGAACCCAAAGTTCGCAACATGCTCGATCGACTCACGCAGATTTTAAAAAACCCTCTGCTTCAACAACCCCATGGCAAAGAAGGCGCTTGGCCCAATGCCAACCTCGTTTCTGCCTACCTTGAAGGAACCCTGAAAGGCGATGACCTCAAAGCAGTGGAAGATGTTTTACAATTAGATGATCATTTCTTGGCGCATGTTGCAACCTGCCATAAAGTAATCACCGGGTTAATTCCAATTCCCGTTCCAACCAGAACTTTCATACGATCCTATGAATTAGGTATAGAAGTGGGCGCAACACAAAGTGCCCCACCAAGACCTAAGATAAAATCGTCTGTCACGCCAAAAACCCAGACGCAATCAAAGGGCATTTCGAAAAACAAATTGATTCTAATGATAAGTGGCCCCATGGTTATGATCATTCTTGGGATGCTGTTACTTAAAATAATGCCCCCCGCGGTAAAAACACCCGAAGAATCTAAGGGTATTTCAGAAGCACCCAAGGTAGAACAAGAGAATAAAACACTTGCGAAGTTACCAGAAAAAAAAGAACCGCCCAAAGAAGCTCCAAAAGTCGAGATGAAGAAAATTGAACCTTCTATTTCAAAAACTAAAGCAGCCATCCCAATTCCCAAGGAGGAGCCCAAAGTTTTAAAAATGATTGGAAAACCTGATGGTGAAACTCAAACCGAAATCGCAAGCTTGCAAGAAGTTGCACGCGAAAAAATTCTTCTCTTACACAAACCCCTTGAAAACCAACCTTTTACTAGGGCTCTAAATCCAACATTTCTCAGCACCTCGTTTATTTATATGTGCCTGCCAGGTAGTACGCTCAACGCTGAGATAAACAACCAACTACAAATAAACTTCCTTGGTGAAACCCGAGGCGCAAGCTTCGATCCTATGCATGTTCCCTGCGTATTCCGGTTTTATGCCAGAAGTGTAAAGCAAGTGGATATGGCTTTAAAAAGTGGCAGAGCTTCTATTAAAACCAAAGTTCCTGCAACAATCATCGTGCGCTCCTGGGATTTAAAAACAGTATGGGAGGTTAATCTAAGAAATAATTCAGAACTAGTTCTTGAAGCAAACACGGAAACGATTCTTCTAGGAGTTTTGCAAGGATCTTGCAGCATTCAACAAGAAGGAAAAGAAAAGCCCCTACCAGAATTTCTTGCAGGCAGCCTACTTACAATCAACGCTCAAGGAGAAACAAAAAGGGTTACATCTCAAGAAAACAATTTAATCTTTTCAAACCAACTCATCCCCCTTGAATATGTTTCCAATAACAAAGCTCTGGGGGCTGCATTGGATGAACTACTACTTGCATTAAAACCCAATCTTGATATCTCTCAGGCCATTCTAGCTTACATTCTTGCCAACAATAGTAATGATGCCAGGCGGAACATTGGATGCCTAGCGTTGGCGGCATTGGGGGAAGGGAAAAAACTTTTGGAACTATGGCGCACCGACACCGTTCAACAAAGCATGCTAAGGCTATATAGCATCCAAGGATTAAAATTATGGTTGTTGATGGAACCGACGGGGGCGGACGTACTTTATAACACCTCATTGAAAGAGGGCTGGTTGCCACAGGCAGGGTTTACGCCTGAACAATCTCAGATTCTTAAAAACCTTCTGGTACCTAGGCCTAATGTAGCTCGAAAGCAAGATTACGAAGAATTAATCGGATTATTACTAAATGATAATACAAAAATCCGAGAGCTGGCATACCTGCAATTACGATACTACGCCAAAACCGAAAAGGAGTTACCCAATTTCCTTCCTTTAGCCCAACCAATCTCCCGCACTGTTGAGGTAGCAAGATGGCAAGAATTGCTAAGAAATGGCTCTTTACCCGTCAAAGCAGAATAATCTTCTTCATTGATAGGCATGGAATCATAGAATAATCTCTGATGAATTCTAAAAGGAACATAAAATGAATGCTGCCTATATCAATAAGCCTGGCCCATGTAATGAAATCATCGTGGGCGAAATCCCCACACCACAACCCATGCAGGATGAATATCTAATCCGAATAAAGGCCATCGCCCTTAATCCTATTGATATGTATATTCGAGCAGGCACCATTGCCATGCCTTTACCCAAGCAGTTTATATCGGGATGCGACTTTGCAGGGGTGGTAGAAAGCGTTGGGGAAAATTGCTCCCGCTTCAAAGAGGGCGATCGCGTCTGGGGTTCGAATCAAGGTCTTTTAGGCAGACAAGGCACCAGCGCAGAATTTGCAGCAATCAAAGAAGATTGGCTCTATCCATCTCCAGAAGGCGTTGATGATCAGCAATTAGCTGCAACCTCTTTGGTCGGAATCACTGCCCACCTTGGCTTGTTCCGCAATGTAAATCTAAAAGCAGGCGAAACGATTTTTGTAAACGGTGGCACAGGCGGGGTGGGAAGCATGGTGGTTCAAATGGCCAAGGCCATTGGCGCCAAGGTTATCACCACGGTTGGTTCCAGCGCAAAAGAAGATTTATGCAGAAGTTGGGGTGCAGATAAAGTTATTAATTATAAAACCGATGATATCCCCAAAGAAGTGAAAGATTACACTAATAATCAAGGGGTTCATGTTTGGTTCGAAACCCAAAGAGAGCCTGACTTTTTAAAAATAGTAGACCTGATGGCTGCCCGTGGTAGAATTATCATCATGGCAGGAAGAACCGCACAGCCTTTATTTCCGGTCGGCCCTTTTTATGTCAAAGGCCTAACCCTTACTGGCTTTGCAATGTTTAATGCTACACCCGATGAGCAAAGGCGCTGTGCTAACGATATTAACGCATGGCTAGCATCTGGGAAACTTAGATCTCATATCGGGGCTGCATTTCCTTTGTCCAAGGCTGCTGAGGCTCATAAACTTTTAGAAGAAAACACACTCAAAGGAGCTGGAACTCTTTCAGGAAAAGTCATTCTGCTTCCCTAAGTGATCCCATGAATAAAACATCTACCATTATCCTACGTGGCATAAATCATAACTATAATTCCACGACCTGGAGCCTTTCAGAATCCACCTTCGTAGGCAGAGACAAAATCCTTAAAGTATTTCTAGATGATTATTCTGTCAGCAGAAAACATGCTGAAATCTCTTTAACAAAAACAGGCTGGCAGGTTCGCGACCTCAATAGCACCAATGGCACCTTTATCAACGGAAAGAAACTTTCAAAAGAAACATTTACCCTTCTGCCCAACGACATCGTGCAATTTGGTGAAATTGCATTGAAGGTCGAGAATATTAGCGACCTTCCGCCCACCAAATCCACGGAAGAATCTGTCACGGATGATTTTAACATCGAGTCGGTATACAGTTCCAATTGGGATGAATCGTTTAAAAGCCTCGGGGTCTTGGGCGACAGAACCCCCAAAGCAGGAGAAAAAATCTTCGCTCTTCTTCGAGCAGGCCACTACCTCGCAAATGTTGAGAAACAAGAAGAATTACTAAAGAATATTCTGACAGACACCGTGGCAGTACTGGATGCCCAACGAGGCGCAATCGCCCTGCTTTCCCCCACCACAAATAAACTGGTACTCAAAGCGATCGAAACAGGTTCCGAATCCAATAGTAAGTTAAAACCCAGCAACCTGCACCTGCGTATTCCCTACAGCGACACCATTGCGCAAAGATGCATGGCAAAAGGGGAATCCATTCTTTATAAAAGTTCGGATGATGCGAAAAACATCGATGGACCAACGGGCAGCATTTCTGAAGGTGTGATGGAATCTATTCTATGTGTGGTGCTGCGCACACCTCGAAAAAAACTAGGTATCCTGCATCTAGATCGTGGCCCATTACAACCCAACTTCACCAAAGATGATCTTAAACTTGCTGATGCTCTTGCTTCGCATGTATCCTCTGGTATCGAATGCGCTATGCTTCTTGATAAGCAACGCAACCTGTTTTTAAATACTGTCACCATTCTGGCACAGGCTGTGGAACTGCGCGATATCTACACAGGCGGGCATACCAACAGGGTTACCGCAATTGCTATGCTTCTCGCAAATGAAGCAAAGATGAAGGAGGAAGAGCTCGAAAAAATCCGCACGGGAACGCCGCTTCACGACATCGGAAAAATCGGCATCGATGATGCAATCCTGCGTAAACCCAGTAAGCTTACCCCCGAAGAATCCGAAATCATGAAACAGCATACCACCAAGGGTGCTGCCATCGTCATGCTAGTTCCCGATCTTATTGATATCATCCCCATCGTAAGATCACATCACGAAAGATGGGATGGTAAAGGATACCCAGATGGTTTGAAGGGTGAGAAAATTCCCCGTATTGCCAGGGTGGTTGCTATCGCAGATGCGATGGATGCGATGGTTTCGGATAGACCCTATCGGAAGGGGCTTCCACTAGAAAAAGCATTCGAAGAAATAGGCAAGGGCAGGGATACCCAGTTTGATCCAGCGCTTGTTGATGCGTTTTTGAACATGCGCAATCTTCTTGACAACTATCCTGAAATCCCAGAATCTTAATTCAAATCTGATAGCTTGATACATTTTCAGCGTTGGCCCTGCGCAAAATCTCTGCGAGGGATAATTTTTCAAGAATACGCAGCTGCTCGGTATGAACCTGTTTCCAGGTTTCCGAGAGGGCATTTACAATTGAAGAGGATGTCTGAAAGTTAGTGGCTTCGGGGGCCGCAAGGGCACGATCATCTACCGCACGAATCACATCAGCGATATTTATATTTTCAGGCTTGCGTGCAAGATTATAACCACCTGAAGCGCCACGCACGCTTTTCACCAACCCCGAAGTTTTCAACTGCAACAAGATCTGCACTAAAAATCGCTGGGGTATCTGGTGGGTATCGGCTATCGCTTTGATACGGGTTGGTTGCGTTGCATCTATGGTTGCAGCAAGTTCAAGCATTGCAAGGCAGGCATAGTCGGCTTTGGCAGACAATCGCATCTTTGCAAAATCCTTTTAAGTAAATTCCGGGGTTGGTACAAATCTAACAGATCAATTGCTGATCTTTTAAATACCACTTCCTTCTTGATGTTCGATCACATGAAGGCCACACTCTTTTTTTGCAGAGCCAGCCCAGCGCCCACTGCGCTCATTTTCGCCTTCCTTCACTTGCTGGGTGCAGGGCCAGCAACCAATGCTTGGGTAACCCTGATCATGCAGGGGATTGTAAGGCACATCGTTTTTCACGATGAAATCCCAGACATCTTTCTTGTTCCAACGCAACAGCGGATTGATTTTTATCAAGTTGAACTTGGCATCCCACTGGACTACGCCAGCCCCTGCACGCTGCGATGTCTGATCAGCACGAATCGCACTAATCCAGGCATCATAACCTACAACCGCTCTACGCAATGGCAGCACCTTACGATCAAAGCAACATTGGTCGGGCCTGTGCCTGTAGAGGGGTCCGCCATGTTCTTTTTCATATTCTTCGATAGTCAGTTCGGGGCGAACATATTCGACTTCGATGTTATAGCGTTGTTTGATTTTTTCGCGCAGGTCGAGTGTTTCCTGAAACTGATAACCTGTTTCCAGATTAAACACCTTCACGCCTGGTTCGATTTCAGCAAGCATATGAAGGATACAGCAACCCTCTGCGCCAAATGCGGTTGCCATCGTTAACTTGGGATAAAAGTTTTTGACCGCATAACACAAAATATCCTGAGGCGTCGCTGTTTCCAAAGAAACACACGCTTCATTCAACTGCTGTTCTGTCCATTGAGTCAATGCCATGAGGCAACCCGTTATGCATTTAAGTAATCAGCACATACTATGTTTATCAAAAAGGTGATGTTAAGGGCAATAGCGAGATACCTAGAAGGACCGAATAATCTATTTAACAAGGGTAAAACAGAAACAAAAGATTCTCAAATTTACCCTTGGAACCCGAACAGAGATCAAGATTTGGGCAGGGAGCAGCTTGGAGTGTTGGCAACACGGTTCCAGGGCATTTTCGCCAGCATCATTCCCATGCCACAAGTATCTGTAACCCCTGCAAACATTAAGCCACACCCTACAAAGGTGGAAATAAAGCCCAATCTTGGATCAACATAAAATCCGAGTAAGCTACCAAGCGCGACCAAAAAACCAGCGGCGATGCGCACTTGCCTTTCCAAAGACATGACCTTTTTACCATGGGTGATGGGCAAGCCTGCCTGAGCGCACGCAAGTGTTCCACCTTGGATGTTAAAAACATTGGTACGCCCCGAAGCAAGAAGAACTTCACAGGCTTTCTTGCCACGCGAACCACTTCTGCACACCATATAAACAGGGTCGGTACCTTTGAACTTTTCACCCACTACTTGTGGAGTGAAGGTATCCAATGGAATAAGGTTTGCAAAAGAAACATGCATCTCTTGAAACTCGACCGGGGTGCGCACATCAATCAAATGAATAGGGCCCGCATTTTTTCGTTCCATCAGTTCTGCAGGTGTAATTTCGATAACATTCATGATATTCCTTTTGTTAAAGCCAATTATTTACTAATGCTTTTAGCGGCACTGTAAGTTTTGTATGCACCACTAAGATTGCAACACTTGTAACCATGCTGCGAAAGAATTCTGCAGGCGTTATAAGAACGCTGGCCTGATTGGCAATAAACAATCCAATCGCTTGAAAGATCAATCTCAGTAAGGCGGTTGCGAAGTTGCCCAAGCGGAATATTTACAGCGCCCAGAATCATTCCAGCTTCAACTTCTTTGGGCTCGCGAACATCCAACATTTTTGCGCCTTGTTGAACTCTAGCTTCCACCTCGCTCCAATGAATAATCTCTACCAGATGATTGATGTTATTCTGAATAACCATGCCCGCAAGGTTAACGGGATCCTTGGCACTTCCAAAGGGCGGAGCGTAGCATAATTCGTAATCAACCAAGTCATCCATAGTGCCCCCATGATGAATGGAAGTTGCAATAACATCGATGCGTTTATCAACACCATCTTTGCCTACAGCTTGTGCGCCAAGTATTTTCCCATCTGTGGGCGAGAATAAAACTTTCAACGAAATAGGATGTGCACCAGGATAATAACCCGCATGAGAATTTGGATGTAGATAAACCGTTTTGAAAGTAATCCCTGCTTTAGAAAGAGTCTTAGCATTGGCACCCGTGCAAGCAGTAGTGTAATCAAAGATGCGCAATATTGCGGTTCCCAAGGTGCCCCGATACCTCGTGGGCTTACCGGCAATGTTATCTGCAACAACCCTTCCCTGCCTGTTCGCAGGCCCAGCCAAAGGCACCTGGGTTTGATTGCCCGTGATGGGATCAGTCACTTCAATTGCATCGCCAATCGCATAAATACAAGGGTCTGAAGTACAAAGAAAATCATTCACCTTGATTGCACCGCGGGCATTCACCTCTAACTTTGCATCGCTTGCAAGATGCGACTCAGGCTTAACACCAATACCCATAATCACCACATCGGCTTCAATACTCGAACCATCATCAAGCACCACATGCAACGCTTTATCCTTCGAAGAAGCGTCCTCAAATCGAACCACTTGATGATTAAGGCGCAAATCGATCCCCTTGGCAACAAGCTCTTGATGAATAGGGGTAATCATTTCGGGGTCGAACGGATCAAGCACTTGGCCAGAGCGTTGGATTAAAGCAACTTCGAGGCCTCGGATTTTAAGTTGCTCCGCCATCTCAAGGCCAATGAATCCAGCGCCGACCACTACTGCTTTTCTCGCTTGCTGATTTTGAACCCAGTTATGAATGCGATCGGTATCAACGAGATTGCGCAGAGAAAAAATGCCAGGCTTTTCTATCCCGGGAATGAGGGGAATTATGGGCGCAGCTCCAGGCGCCAAGATCAGCGTATCATAAGCTTCTTCATAGATGACATTGGTTTCGAGATTGCGGATTTGGATTACTTTTTTATCTCTAAGAATGGCTATCACTTTAGAGCGAACCCGAACATCTAGATTAAGGTTGGCAGCTAGCTTTTGTGGCGTCTGAACCAAAAGCTTTCCACGTTCTTTGATTTCTCGACCGAGGTAATAAGGCAAACCGCAATTAGCAAAGGAAACATCCGGACCACGCTCGAAAAGAACGATGGCAGCATTTTCATCTAACCTGCGAAGTCTAGCTGCAGCACTGGCACCACCCGCAACGCCGCCCACAATAAGAATTCGCTTTGCCATTCTGAAACTCCTTTTTCTTTTCAACATTCATATCGACAAATGCTTGTATATTGATTAGCATAATATTGCTTATTAGTAATATTGTCAATGGGGGTATGGTCATGGCCAAATCATTGCTGGACCAACATCAACTGCAGGCGGTTGCCAAACTCTTCGAATTGCTGGCAGAACCCACCCGGCTTGATATCCTGCAAAATCTCAAGAAAGCTCCCCTCTCCGTCGGGCAGATCGTTGCCGCCACCAATGCTAAACAATCCAACATCTCCAAACAGCTTGGCATACTTTACGATGCAGGGTTGTTAAAACGAGAACGCCAAGGCAACCTTATTTTCTACTCGATCGCAGACCCGATGATTTTTGATCTATGCGCCTTAGTATGTGGCAAACTTAGAAAAGATGCTGAATCGCAACTCGCTTTAATCCGTTCTTTGGGTAAATAGAAGCCGTAAGTGCTTTTTAATAAAGCACTTATGTCAATACCCAGTTTTGTTCTAGAGCTTTTGAAGATAATAAAGTCTCCGTATGGTGCATTAAACACCATGGATGTCTATTTTTCATATTCCGGATGCATTTTTAAAGAAATGAAAATATTCTTGTTATTGTCTTTTCAAATTTGCCTAAAACATCGATAATATAGTTATTACATTTCGTTAAGATTCAAGGGTATTGTGTTCAATAGGGGTTAAATAATGGGTTTTTTCCTTCCTAATAAAATCAAAGTTTCTTTACTGTTATTGACTTTCTTTCTTATTGGCTGCGGCGGAGAGAAAATTGAACCCCTAACGACAGATGCAACCGTTATTGCCTTAGATAAAATCGGTAGCGCTTATATTCGGGGTACCCCGCCACCAAAAACTAAAGCCGACCTTCTTGCTATTTTCAAAATATCTAGTTTCCCCAAAGAGCTTCTTATCTCCCCCAACGATGGGCAAGAATTCATCATCGTTTACGATGTACAATTAAAAGGTCTTAAAGTCAGTGGTGCCAAACTCCCCGTTGTAGCTTTTGAAAAATCCGGTAAAGATGGTAAACGCTATGTTCTTAGAGGCATGAATACCATTGTGCAACTTACCGATGATCAATTAAAATCCTCTGTTTTCCCAGCAGGTTATAATTTTCCTTTTTAATTTCTTTTTCTTTTGGAGACTGTGATGAATGATTTTAAGCAAAGAAAGGGGTTCACTCTCATTGAACTCTTGGTGGTGATTGCCATCATCGCCATATTGATTGGATTGCTTCTGCCTGCGGTTCAAAAAGTGCGAGAAGCTTCGAATCGATTAAGTTGTAGCAACAACTTAAAGCAAGTTGGCTTGGCTTTTCAAATGCATCACGACCAATTCGGTGCGTTTCCATCTGGTGGGCTAAATTGGAATTCGGACCGCACCATGAATGGTGGTGTCCCCGCTGATTATCAAACCCAGGCTTGGGGTTGGGCATACCAAATCCTCCCCTATCTGGAACAAAAAGCCCTGTGGGAACATCCTAGTAGCGCAACTGTAGCAGGAACCTCTTTAAAGGTATTTCGTTGCCCTTCTCTTCGCGGGCCTACCAAATTTCCTTATACACAATCCGCACCCACTGGCGATCGGGCCCAGATGGATTATGTAGGCAATGGTGGAACCTGGGGAAGCTTTAATCCCAATGGGGGAAATGCTTTTGATGGTCCCATTGCTGCCTCAGGCAAAAGAAAAATCACCATTTCCCACATCAAGGATGGCACCTCGAGCACCCTTCTTATTGGGGAAAAATATCTTAATATTAAAACAGCCAACACTACTCCGGATTGTAATGATGATCAAGGTTGGGTTGATGGCTGGGATAACGATACGATTTGCTGGGCCCGTGGCACTAGCAGTACCGGCGTCGTGATCACCCCCCAACCCGTCGGAAGTGTAGGCGGTTGTGGCGGTTTTTTTGGTACCATCCATCCTGCCATTACCACGGTTTTTTGCGATGGATCCGTTCATAGCATCACCCTTGGAATCAGCCCTACGGCATGGCTTAATCTTTCAGGAATTGACGAGGGTGGCATAGTGAACGGCAACGAATTCAACTAACCGCTTATCCCAAAAAGTAAAGGAAGAGGTGCATTACAACACCTCTTCCTTTGTTTAATATTAATACTCCGAATGCTAAAGTATCAAGCTGCAGCATCCTTGCTGATATTAAGATTGTGGAATAACTTACCTTCAGAATAAGGCAGATCCCAAGGGCCGGTTGCATTGCCGGAGGTGCCTTCCCATTGATGCGAGCAGATACTATCAAGAATCATGGTAGAGATTTCAACTGCACGAGCGCCAGCAATTCCATCCACGCGGGGCTTAACTCCTAAAGTAACAGCCTGAACAAAATCGAGAAGTTCCCAAGTAAGTTGATCACCATCAGTGCGGGAACAATCCATGGTTCGGGTTTCAACATGGTTGGCAAACAAATCAGTTTTGAAGGAGTTCAAGGTGCCTGCATCCACTTTACCGGGTGCAGATTCTGCAAGGTAACGCAAAGAATCGCTAGGTTGCATCAGGGTAATTTTCTTGGTGATGAAATCAATACCTGCATAACCTTCAGAGCCCCATACATCCATTCTGCGCCTGGCTTCAGGATGCGCCCTGCTTGCAGAAAGATCACAAATTGTACCATTGGCAAAGGTAAGTCTTGCTTGGGCAATATCTTCATGACCACCCAGAACCGCAACACCCAACCCAGAGACTGAGGTGACTTTAGATTGAACAAGTGAGCAAACAAGATCGATATCGTGGACCATGAGATCAAGAACAACGCCGGTATCAGAGGATCGCCCCGAAAAGCCGCCTAGGCGTTCAGCACGAATGTAGCGGGGCTTCATGGGAAGATCGCAAAGGGCTTCGTAGGCAGGGTTGAAGCGCTCGACATGCCCAACTTGAATCGTGGTATTTTTGCTTTTTGCGAGTTCGCAAAGTTGATAGGCTTTTTCCGGTTCAATGGTAATGGGTTTCTCGATGAGCAACGCTTTACCTTGTTCAAGAAAATCACGAGCTACATCAAAATGAAATCGAGTAGGAACCACAATAATTGCTGCATCCACCTTGGGTAGTAATTCAAGATGCGAAGTATAAGGAGTGGTGGAATAGCGCATTGCAATGTTCTCGGCTTGCTGCCTAGAAGCATCAACCACGCCCACAAGTTCCACGCCTTTAAGCGAGGAAAGAATTCTGGCATGCTGCTGGCCCAGGTGCCCTACCCCGATAACACCGATTTTCAAGTCTGGCATATTACCCTTTCAATAAGAAAACCCTTAAGCTGCTTTGAGCATAGTAGGTTGCATGCTCATTTTTAATTTTTGCGATAGAGTGCGAGCTAATTCCACATTTAAAGGATGCCCCGATCTATAGGCAACCACATGCCCACACAGATCAACACCCAGTAATGCAAGGTCTCCGAGCATATCCAGCACCTTGTGCCTGGCGGGCTCGTTGGCAAAGCGAAGCGGATTATCAATAGGGCCTCTCGGGCCAAATATTATAAGGTCTTGTGCGGTTGTCCTTGAACCAATCCCTTGGCTTTTAAGCATTTCAGCTTCTTCTTCAAGAATGAAAGTTCTGCAACGAGAGATTTCTCGAGAGAAGAGGGCTGGTTCGATATTTTGTGTGTGAACTTGTTTTTGAATCGGAGATTGATTGCCGTAATCCAAAAAGTAAGTCATCTTTAAACCGGTGCCTTCACATGG
>CALARU010000161.1 GCA_937888715.1 uncultured Planctomycetaceae bacterium
TTTTGGAAAGGTCGATCTTCAAAGGCAGGGGCTTCTCTGATTTCAATTCCTGTTTATCAGCCCAGTTTCCCTGTGATGTTTTCAGCTTCGCAATCATGGCATCCAACCTAGGCTTTTGGCTTACATCGTCTGCGAGATCCTTCATTTCATCAGGGTCGTTTTGCAGGTCAAACAACTGGGTTTTGTTGACTGCGATGTTTACAATTAATTTATAACGGCCATCATTTAAGCCACGCATTAGGCCCCGGTAAGCGCTGAAAATCTCTTCGCGATGTGTCTCTTTGGTTCCTTTAAGAATAGGCCATAGGCTTTTGCCTTCCACACTTGAGGGGATTTTAGCCCCCGCAGCCTCGCAGAAAGTTGGGAACAAATCAAAGGTGTAGCACATCGCCTGGTTGCGTTTGTTCTTTTCGATTCCAGGGCCCGAAATTACCAAAGGTATTTTCACCGAGTGTTCATACACATTCTGTTTGCCCATTAAGCCGTGGCTGCCGATGGCTAAGCCGTTGTCTGCGGAAAAAATAATGATGGTGTTTTCAAACCTACCTGTGTCTTTAAGAGCTTTGATGACTTTACCAATTTGTTCATCTTCGTGGGTGATGATGGCGTAGTATTCTGCGAGGTGTTGTTGGATTGCGCTTTTGCTGCGGGGCCATTTCTCCAACCTTTCATCACGGATTACTAATTCCCCATTGTTGAATGGGTGTTCGGGTAAATAGTTTGCAGGGAGGGGGATATCTTTAGGGTTGTACATATCGATGAACTTTTTGGGTGCCTGCCTTGGGTCGTGTGGGGATTTGAATGCGATGTAGGCTGCGAAGGGTTTATCTTTGGGAGTCTTTTGCAGGAACTCGATGGCTTCGTTAGCAAAGGTTTCGCTGCAATGTTCATTGGGGGTTTTAAAGTTGATCATCTTCCCCTCGGTGCCTACATCGGAGACGGGTGTGTTGAACTGTCCGCTCATGCCTCCGAGATAAATGCTCTTGGCTTTGGGGAATGATGCAGCCAAGGATGGCTGGCCGTTGTGCCATTTTCCGGTTGCAAAGGTTTCATAACCTGCATCTCGTAGAGCCATGGGCCAGGTAACTGCGCCCTTTAACTGTTCTGAAATTCTGAATAAAGATTTGCCCGAAAGCAGCATGGCTCGTGAGGGAACACAAACTGCGCCTTGGGTTCCGCCCATGATGTAAGCTCGTTCAAATGCGGTGCCTTCCTTGACTAGTTGATCGATGTTTGGCGTAATGATGGCCTTATTGCCAAGGGCGTTGATGGTGTCTGCTCGTTGATCATCTGCGAAGAAGAAAAGAATGTTTGGCTTGGTGGTTTGGGTTTCTTGGCCAGCAAGCAAGAGGGCAATCAGCAAAGATAAAACACTATTCATGAAAACACCCTTTATAGAAGTTCACTAAATCATAGATCAGAATTATAACCTTTTTGTTTGTTAAAAGACATGTTTTTATCGCACATGAAAAAAGGGAATAGAAACTTACTCACTTTCAGGAAACACCCCATCCCTTTTTTCTCAACAAGGTTGTTTTTTAGTGCTGTAGTGTTTCGCCTTTTACAATCGGTTGTTTGATCGTGCTCAAAAAAGTTGGATATACTTACCAAGCCAAACCAATAAACATCTCTAATAGCTATGGGAAAGGATTTAGAAAATGATTGACTCACCAGCCATTACTTGCCACGATGCGACCCATGATTGAAAGTGTTTGTATGGCAAGGGGCCTTAGGGCCCCGATCATCTGTACACCTGAAGAACTTTTGGAGGCAAAGCCATGATCGATCCAATTGTGGATGAGATTCGACGTGTTCGGGACGCTCATGCGGCGATGTTCAATTATGACCTTGATGCAATATTTCAAGACATTAAAGAGCAAGAGAAAAAGAGCGGTTTAAAGTTCGTATCTTATCCCCCGCGCAAGATAGAGCCTGACAAAGGGCCACCCACAACCGGCGCTTCTATTTCGGTTTCTCCGGGTTCCAAATCGTTTTGAAAAGGTCCCTACTGCTGAGTTTTAGCGTTAGCATGCAGATTTAAATTAGCCTAAAATGGTAGGTTTTGAGTCGAAAAGAGAAGTTCAACAATGCCACAATGTGTTGGCATCTTGAATCTATCGAAAAATACTCCTTTCTTTTTTACTGATAAGCTCACAAAAACTAAATTCTGTAACTCAAAGATATCTTGTGATAGTCTAGGGTTTCCTTCCTGTGGTTTATTAGGAAACAATCATGAAAACTTTGGCAGTGGTATGTATTGGTGCGTGCATCTTGGGTGGTTCATTTTTACATGCTCAGGAAAGCGAGAAGCTATTGCAAAGGTTGCAGCCCTTCGCTCAGCCAGCTAAGGAATATGCAGGCGATATGGGGAAGTATAAATCGATGCTTGAAGGGGTGAAGACAAAAGAAGATTGGGGAAAGCGCAGGCAGGAAATCAGAAAGAGTTGGAACGATGCGCTGGGGCATTGGCCCGCAATTCTTCAGCAACCGAAAATAGAGTATCTTGAAAAAGAGATGCGTGAAAAGGTGGCACAGCATCATATTCGAATCGAGGTCGCACCCGGGAAAAAGACCGAGGATGCCTACCTACTCATCCCCGAAGGAAAGGGGCCTTTTCCTGCAGTTGTTGTGGTCTTTTATGAATCACTTTCTGGAATAGGAAGAAAAGGTGAGATGCGAGACTTCGCCTGGCAGCTTGCAAAGCGGGGCTTTGTCACTCTTTCTTTGGGCAGCGACCCCAATAGTTATTATCCCTCCCGCGATGATGTCAAACTTCAACCCTTGACCTACCATGGTTATGTTGCAGCAAACGGCTATCAGGTGCTTGCATCCCTTCCCCAAGTTGATGCGAGATTGATCGGTTTGACGGGCCATAGCTATGGTGGCAAGTGGGCGTTATTTGGATCTTGTTTGTACGACAAATTTGCAGCAACTGCATGGTCCGATCCGGGCATCGTGTTTGATGAAAAAAGATCCAATGTGAATTACTGGGAGCCTTGGTACCTTGGTTATGAAAAAGGTATCAGTCGGAAGCCTGGTGTTATAAAAGCGGATAACCCACGCACAGGCCCTTACAAAACCTTGGTTGAAACGGGGCATGATTTGCATGAACTGCATGCGTTGCTTGCGCCCAGACCCGTGTTAGTTTCGGGGGGTGCGGAAGATGGCCCATCGCGTTGGCAGGCGCTTAATCATTTGATTGCGGTGAATAAATTCCTGGGTTACGAGGGCAGGGTGTTCATGTCGAACCGGCCCGGCCATTCGCCCACTGTGGAATCAAATGAGGTGCTTTACGATTTCTTCGCCTACTGGCTGAAGCATAAAAAAGTGCTGGATAAATAATCGGTTCCTTAGGCTCAAGAGAGATCGCATGAGAGTACTATTTCTATTGTTGATTGGATTGGTTGTAATCGCGCCACTAGCTTTAGCACAGTCTGGGGTCGTGAAGAAAGAGGTGTTATACAATGGCATCGAGCTTTCTTCGCCCTGGCCTCCCCTGCGCACTGCAAAGGAGATGAAATCTTTAGAACCAATGGCGGTGCCTTACTTGAAAAACGGGCCCCGTGTGGTTCCCATCGATCTGGGCAGGCAGTTGTTCATTGATGATTTTTTGATTGAATCAACGGATTTAAAGAGGCGGTTCCATCAGCCTAAGTATCATGAAAAGTCGCCTGTATTAAAACCAGAGATGGCATGGGAGAAAAGTAAAACCGCAGCATTTGCAGCGCCTTTTAGTGATGGGGTCTGGTTTGATTCTAAGCAGAAAATGTTCATGATGTGGTATCGCTCTGCAACCGGGAGAACCTGCCTGGCATTATCTGAAGATGGGGTGGAATGGAAGCGCCCGGAACTTGATTTGGAGCCTGCAAGTAATGTGGTGCTGAAATCTAACAGAGATGCTGCGACCGTGGTGCTTGATCATCATGCGGAAGATGAAAAAGAACGGTTCAAGTTGTTTGAAGCGCGTACGAAAAAGTCGCCCTACCATATTGCGTTACGGGTTTCTGCAGATGGTAAGAAATGGTCTGATGAGGTGAAAGTTTCGGGGCCTTCGTGGGATCGTTCCACCATCTTTTACAATCCGTTTCGCAGTTTGTGGGTTGCAAGCATTCGTGGGCATGATCATGTTGGGCAGGAGGGGGTGCATCGGCTTCGTTGTTATCGCGAGGCAAATAATGCACGGGATGTTCTTGGGTGGACTCAGCACACCGATTTGGTTGCCAAGGGTGATTATATTCCGGGTGATTTGCAACCTTGGGTTGCTGCAGATAAGCTCGACCCTCGCAATCCTGATCCTCGGTTCCAACATATTGAACCCCAGCTTTATAACTTAGATGTGTTTCCTTATGAAAGCTTGCTGGTGGGTTTGTTCACCATCTGGCAGGGCCCTGATAATGAAACTTGCCAGGCGTTGGGGATTCATAAAAGAAACGAAGTGCTGGTGGGCTTTAGCAGGGATGGTTTCCATTGGGATCGCAGCAATCGCGAGCGCTTTCTTGGGGTAAGTGAAGACCCGAAGGCTTGGAATGCGGGTAATGTGCAGTCGGTGGGTGGCGGTTGTCTGGTGGTTGGGGATAAGCTTTATTTTTATTGTTCCGGGCGCACGATGCAGCCTGCTGATTCGGGTGCAACAGGGCTTGCAACCATGCGAAGGGATGGCTTCGCCTCGATGGATGCTGGCGATGTTCAGGGTTCGCTTACCACCAAGCTGTTGAAGTTTTCGGGAGCGAATCTTTTTGTGAACCTTGAATCGCAAAGGGGTGGGCTTCAGGTTGAAGTTATGGATGAGCAGGGAAAAGTGATCGATGGTTTTAGCAGGGATAAATGTCTGCCCTTGGTGGGTGATAGCACGAAGGTGATGGTTCGTTGGCGTGGTGGAAAGGATTTATCCAGCTTGGCTGGGAAGCCAGTGCGCTTGCGCTTTTATTTGACGAAAGGTTCGCTTTATTCTTTCTGGGTTGGTGATGCAAAGGGCGCGAGTAATGGTTATGTGGGCGCAGGTGGCCCTGGATTTGTAAACAATCAGGATAAGTAGGTTTTTGGGAACATAAGTTTTTGCAATCAAAAGGTGTGTCAAATGAAAAAGTCTAGTTTGCTTAGTGTTGTAATGATGATTGTTTTTGGAGGTTTTGTGTTTCTTTTTCAAGAGGTTGCAGGTCAAGGTCCTATGGGTTTTAGTGTGGGGTTAAAGAAAGACCGGCTAGAAATTTCGTTTGCTACTAAGAAGGTTGCAGATTTTGTCTTTGCAGACCCTAAGATTTTAAGGCCTTACTTTTCTAACGTGCTTTTGCCATCGGGTTTCAAGGTAACCCGCAATCATCCACCAATTCCCGCAACGGATGCTATCGACCACGACACCATGCACCCTGGAATCTGGCTGGCGTTTGGAGATATTAGTGGCACAGACTTTTGGAGAAATAAGGGCCGTATTGAACATCTTAAATTTGTTGAAGAACCGAAGGCTGGGATAGACCTAGTAGTTTTTGCAACGGAAAGCAGGCTTCTAAACGAGGCTGGAAAAGAAATCTGCAAAATGCGTAACAACATTCAGATGCGAGCAAGGCCTTCAGGTTATTTGTTAGTTTGGGATGCAATTTTGAAAAGTGATGATGCGGATTTTTCGTTTGGAGACCAAGAGGAAATGGGATTTGGAGCTAGGGTTGCAACCGCTTTGACGGAAAAGGCGAGCGGTGTTATCACCTCAAGTGTAGGTTTGAAAAGCGCAAAGGCCACCTGGGGTAAAGCTGCATCTTGGTGCGATTATTCTAGTACCAAAGAAAGTAAGGAAGGCATCACCCTGATGGCTTCGCCTTTGAATTTCCGTGAGTCCTGGTGGCATAACAGGGATTATGGCGTTTTTGTAGCCAACCCTTTCGGCAGGTCTGCAATGAAGCAGGGTGCCAAAAGCCTATACACTGTCAAAAAAGGTGAGTCTTTTAGAATCGTGTTTGGAGCGATGCTTCACGAGGGTGTGGGTTATGATGCTGCAAAGGAGTTCCAATATTTTTCAGAGCTAGCAAAGTGATGCAGTTACTTTAGTTTTTCAAGAAGCGCTTTGGCTTTGGCTTGGACTTTAGCGCCTGGCTTTTGCAATTCTTGGAGTCCTTTTTCTAAAATGTCAGCTTTTTCAGGGTTAACTTTCCGTATATCGCTGATGTAATTTGGAAATGAGCTTGCCTCGCTGCGTATCGGTTGCCCTTTAGCATATCCATCAAGCACGGTACGAATTCCATCAAGAGGATCTTCAGCAGCCTTGATGATAATGGTTTCATTTTGTGGTTTAGAACATGCAGTTATGGAAAACGCAATTAACGAACCAAGCAAGCAGATGCGGAAATAAGTTCTCAAGATAATGACTCCGAAAATTTTTAGTATTCGCCCAAAACCTGACCATCGGCTTTATTACCTAGGCATTGAAATGTAATGAGTGTAACGGAATTCTGGATAAAGCGAAGGCTGCCATCCCCGAAGAGGGCATTGACCCCGCCTGTATGCCTGCTGCGTGGTGGAATGATGCCTGAGCCCCAGTCATGGGCTCCGCCTGGGCAGCAATTGCCCCCAGCGGTTGGGAATTGCCAGTTGGGCGGTGCAGCGGTGGTCAAGGTAGATTGGCCTGCAGCGTACCAAGCCCAGTTTCCGCCTATAGTTCCTCTAACCCCGGATGGGGCAGTTTTCGCAGCATTACCTATGTTGTCGAGTTCCGTTTGAGTGGGGAAGTTCTTATTGACGACTGCGCTAAACAAACCATCGTTGGTATAGAAGATATCGCGCGGAAAAACGCCAGCACCGCTCCTGGCACCACTGCCTGTAAGGAGTTCTGAAGCTAGGATCGTGTTTGAAAGCCCGTCAGAGACATCGCCCATTTTTGTATCGGATTGATAAGAAATCATGCCATTAAACCTGGTGCCAGCCCAAGTGGTTTCGGTGCTACTACCAGTAGACCAGCCATAATTGCAACCTGGCCCGCCCCAATAATCGGATGTTCGCAAAGTTGCAGGTTCCGAAGATGGGCAGTTAAAAACTTTTAACTTAGTGTTGGCTAAGGTCCAATCGTTTGACCATGCTGCAGAATCGCCCACATTGGGATCTGCAGGAAGAAGCATTTTCTGGAACAAACCGTTTTGTTCAAGGTAGGGTAGCAAAAGAAAATTAACGCTCAAGGCTTCCCAAACGTTGGTACCGACGCGGGTGTAGTTTCTGGGGAAAATACGAAAAACATCGTGATAAGAATGCATTGCAAGGCCAAGTTGCTTCAGATTATTAGAGCACTGGATTCGTGAGGAAGCTTCGCGCACCTTTTGCACTGCAGGCAGCAATAAACCTATGAGAATAGCGATAATTGCAATAACCACCAGCAATTCAATTAAGGTAAATGCCTTGTGTTTCTTGAGTATCAGCATGTTCTCTTCCCCGTAATAATTTATAAAAATGGTGAGCTATATATAACTTTTCACTTTGACCTTCGTAAGTCAAGGCGAAAGCTGGGAAAACATGCAATTAAGGGGCATTTGGGCGGTATATTTGGCCCTTTTTAGGCTTCATGATCATTAATTGCGGTGTTGTTGGCTGCTTTACACCTGTTTATGCGAATTTTAGATGGGTGATATGGCCTGGCTAATTCAGGCTCAAATCGGTTTGCCTCGCTGGATGTTGGCGAGATATTTGCTTAAAGCTGGGAAGTCTTCCGCCTTGGTTTTGAACCAATCGATTGCATCCTCGAAGATTTTCTTTTCTTGCTCTAGTGTTACATGGCCCATGAGAACTTTAGTTCGCAGGAATACGAAATAAGTATCGATGGTATCGCAGGCACAGTAGTCGTTGATTTCCTGGAATTTGCCCGCCTTGTGCATGGGGTAGACATCATGCCCGGTGATGCCCATTTTTCCGGGCAGCCCCAGTCTGCGAGCCAGCAGGTTTAAGCCACCTTCCAACTTGCAGGAACCTTGGTTGGATAAAACATCTTGTAAATCGATGTAGGTTGAGCGGTATCTGCTGCGTTTTTCGCTTGCAAAATAACTGGTTGCAGAGATTCCCTGATCGTAGGCCGCGAGCTCCAAAAGCGGGAGATCAAACCCTCTGCCATTGAAGCTGACTAGGTTGGCACGCTTGTAGGTTTCAACGCCCAGCCAAAATAGCTTGACCATTTCGCTTGTGCGATATTGGGGTGTATCTAAACAGTTTAGCCCGATGGGCATGAAGTTTTTGTCCACCTTAAGAGTGCAGATAGCGATGGGTTTTTGAAAAGTGAATGGGAGAAAATCCGACCCGGAATAGCTTTTCGCCTTCGCCTCGGCTTGGGCCCTTTCGATTGCTGCATCGGGCGAAAGGTTTTCGGATGGGTATTTTACTGTTGCAACCAGTTCGCCATCGGGGATGCTTTCGGTATCGAACACAATGTAGGCAACTGCATCTTTAGGGCTGGCTGCCTGCTGAGTTCCTTCTTTTTTAATATCGTTTGCAATTTGCGTTGAGTGATCCATGTTTTCTTTCTGCTAATAAAGTAAGATATTCCCATGATCACCTGCATTGTTGCAAAGGTCAAGCTTGGCGCCTTCTTTTCTTGATTTCAAAGGTGTACCTAAGGCATGGAACGCAGCACCGTATTTTCCAAATGCAGAAAGTATCGCTACACCCTTTGGCGCCAGTGGGATTTCACCAACCCCAGTTATGCAATGTTTATCGGCCTTAACCCCTCTACTGCGGATGAAGTCCAAAACGATCCAACCGTTGCGCGATGCATTGATTATTCGATGCGCTGGGGTTTTGGCGCACTTTGCATGATGAATATCTTTTCCTTCCGGGCGACCCTTCCTACGGTTATGAAGGCTCAGCACAATCCCATCGGCAAAGATAACAATCGCTGGATCGTTGAAATCGCAAGGGATGCCTCGGTGATAGTTGCAGCTTGGGGAACTCATGGTAGTCATCTTGATCGACATCAGCAAGTGATTGCATTGCTTGGTGATAAATTGCATTGTTTGAAGGAGACGAAGGATGGCTTTCCTAGTCATCCGCTTTATTTGAAGAAGTCTCTTGCGCCTATTCCATACCTTGGAGTTAAGACATGTTGATCGTGCAGGTTGGTGATTTTGGAACCGATGGCGATGCTCATTATCGTATTCATGCACCCGCAAGGTTCATGGGTTTGATTGATGGAGTGGTTTGCGTTGATGTTCATTTTCATCATCATTTGCTTCCCATGCTTGCAGAGAAGGCCGATGTACTGGTACTGCAGTTCTTCTCAGATTGGGATTTGATTCCACTTTTGAGCATGCGTAAAAAGCTTAGCAAAATAACTATATTCGAAGCCAACGATTTCTTTTTCGATCTTCAACCATGGAACCCGATTGCAAGAAGTTGGCAGGATCGAGAAATTCAAGAGCTTTACATACAACTCCTGCGACTTTCTGATGGAGTGCAAACCAGCACGGCTTATCTTGCTGAACAATGGTCAAAGATGGGTTCATGCAATGTGGAAGTTTTTCCAAACCAATTGGTTCACCTTCAGCCATTACCTAATATTGTTGAAAGGCCTTTCACCGTTGGTTGGGCTGGTTCCCCCGGTCACTTTGCAGATCTCTACCATGTTGCACCCTATTTGCAAAATTGGCTCGATGCCCACCCGGATGCCCATCTTGCAATCATGACGAATGAACTAGCCCAAGAGTTTTTTCATCTTGATCCCGCGCGCTTTCATTTCAAGCCCTTCGGCTCTATCGAATCCTACCTTGATTTCCTTGGCTCCATCGATGTTGGCATCGCTCCTCTTCTTCCCACGACGTACAACAAGGGCAGATCGGATGTCAAGTTCTTGGAATATGCATCTTGCGGGGTTGCAGGTATTTATCAAAACCTTGAGCCTTATCGCAACATTGTCAAGGATGGCGAAACGGGACTGTTCTTCAGCAGCCCTGAAGAATTGATCAGGCAGTTGGATCGCCTTTATCAAGATACAAAACTTCGTTTGCATATTCGTGATCAAGCTTATGACTTTGCTAGCAAGCAAAGAAGGATGGAGGATCATATTGGCGATAGGGTTGAGTGGTACAAAACCTTGGATAAAAAGAATTCTGTTTCTGAGGGTGTTGATGATCAGATAGTAATTGCACTGGAAGGCGCGGGGGAAAAGCAAGCTGGGTATTTCCAGCTTCGTGCAGGCGTTGTTGAAAAGCAGTTTCTTGAAGCATCCGCAAAAACATCTGCCAATGAACAGTTGGCATCCTTGAAAAATCTGACCCAGCAGCAGCCCGCATATTCTTTCGGATGGTTGAAACTGGGCGAGTGCCTGAATGGTTTAAGGCAGCCCGGCGATGCAATCAAGACGCTTGAAAAAGCGTTGGAGTTGATCCCTTACAGCAGCAAGGCTAAGATCGAAATCGCCCGCAGCTATTTTCTGTTGGAAGATCGTGATAAGGCGGTGGCTCTGCTTAAGCAGGTATGCCTTTCTGAAACATCTTTTCTGCCTGCGTGGAAGTATTTGTTGCGATTACTTGCAATTCAAAAAGCTGGTGATGGCATTGGTTGGTGTAAAAAAGCTGATGCGGGATTTCCCAGATGTTATTCGTTGTCCCTGATCGGACTTGATAATTATTCGCCTGAGGAAAAGCCTGTAGCCTTGCTTGAGATTCTTAACCGGGTAGGTTCAACTTTTTCCATTATGGAGCATCCTTATGCAAGAGATGTACTTTCTAGGGCTGTTTTTGCAATCGTCGCTCTTCCCCTGCAGGATAAATCTGCAGTGATAGCCTTGTTGCAAAAGGCACATGCTGTTTTTCCTGAATCCACAAGGATCGTTGCAGAATTGGGCAAATTGCTATATGCCACGGGAAAAGGGGTTGAGGCACAGAAATATTTTGACTTCGCTTGTTCCCAAAAACTTGCATCGGATCTATGCCAGCAGGAATATCCAGCTAAGGAAATTCCCTACCTATGGCAGTTTTCGCAATTCATTCGTCAAGTGCTTGCCCAATGATCCCCGGAGGCTTCTTTCTTTATTTTCCAGCTAATCACTCCCTTCGGCCCCATTCAGCGGGTATAACTATTCTTGGTTCCATTGTTGAATAAGGAAATTGTATTCATGACCGAGATTAATTCCGCCCCCGCTAAATCCAACAAGTTTGCCCTTTTGATGGTTTTTCTTGTTGTCTTCATCGACCTTCTTGGCTTTGGCATTGTTCTGCCCTTGCTTCCCATTTATGGCGATCAATATGTGGCACGGGTTCTTCCAGAAGGCTCATCCAGTATTTTTCATGGCATTATCCTTGGTTTGCTGATGTCTTCTTTTTCCATGATGCAATTTCTCTTCGCCCCGGCATGGGGAAGGTACTCGGACTTCATAGGAAGAAAACCCATTCTTCTTCTGGGCCTTCTTGGTTCTATTATTTTCTACGCGCTCTTCGGCTATGCCTCCACCCTGCCCACGGAATCCGCACACCTTGCTCTTTTTCTACTCTTTGCAGCACGCATTGGCGCTGGTATTTGCGGGGCAACCATTGGTACAGCTCAAGCTGTTATTGCAGATTGCACCTCGAAGGAAAACCGCAGCAGAGGCATGGCATTAATCGGCGCAGCTTTTGGCATTGGTTTTACTTTTGGCCCCTTGGTTGGATTTGGTGCCCTCACCTTTTTCCCTGATCAAGCAGGCGCTACGGGTTATATTTCTGCTGGCCTTTCGCTTTTTGCTTTTATCCTTGGTCTGGTAAAAATGCCCGAAACCAGAGTTCCTGGTGGTCATAGTGCAAATCGTAAGATCTTTGATGTTTCAGCTTTTAAGAATGTCCTTTCCAACCCTGCGCTTGGACCCATTATTTTTGTTTTCTTCCTGGCTACCATTGGCTTTGGTGCCTTTGAATCCACCTTGGCGATGATCAACCAAGATGTTCTTAAGTTTGGTAAGACTTCCAACTTTCTGCTCTTCGCCTATGTAGGCCTTACGCTCAGCCTTGCTAATGGGCTTTACCGCCCGCTTTCTCGTAAATTCTCCGTCTATTTTTTCCTTACTTTGGGCATTCTGCTCATGGGCTCGGGCGTTGCAAGCCTTGCTGGTATCACCTATATTTCCCGCAATAATCTCCTCGCCGATTTCCTTCTTCCACTCATGATGGTAAGCCTAACTATTTCAGTTGTTGGATTTGCCTTTCTTACTCCTAGTGCTCAGGCACTTGTTTCGCAACGCGCAGACCCAGAACGACAAGGTGAAATCCTAGGCGTTAATCAATCCTGCTCTTCTCTTGCTCGCATCTTTGGCCCAATCTTTGGGCTAACCCTTTATAAGATCGACAGTATGGCGCCCTTCCTTTTCGCAGGCGTTATCGTGCTTGCAATGCTTCCCCTTGTTTCCCGTATTCGAAATTTCAAGGAAGTTTGAGAAACCATTCGGGCTAGGTTTGATAAGTTGCAATTGTTCTGATTGATGACCTTGGATTATAAAGATTGTATTGGTATGATAATTTTGCTGAACAACTGATCAAATTTAATTTGTAATGGGATTGGTATCCTATGAATGAAATCGAAACGCTGGAATTTGATGAATCGAGACAACTGAAATTTCTTTGGTTTTTTTTGGTGTTCGGTCCTTTTAACTTTGCTTTCATTGTAATATTCTTAAATGGGTTGCCCCAATTAACTGTTCTCAATATTTTCCCAGCAGGTTTTGGGGTTATTCTGACTTTTATTGGTGTCGTTTCAGTGTGTATATTCTTGAGGAATCCGATCAAACAATTGGCAAAACCTCCACAAACCAACACCATTGCAAATCCAGAAAACTCTTCAGAAGAGTCGTTGCTCAAATATAAAAAGACTCCTAAAGAACTTGAAGACGCTTCCAAAATGACTGAATCTTTTGCCTATGATTTTGCCTTAAATGAATGGCGAAATAATTGCATTGTTCGTTTGGCAATTCTTGAGGGGTGCGCTTTGTTTAATATGGTAGGTGTTTTTGTGTCTGGCAATGTGATCAATTTTGCTTGCGCTGGAGTTCTCGTTGCTTTTATGATTTCACTATTTCCTTCACAGTATCTCTGGGAAAGTTACCGTAATAAAAGGGTGCCCCAGCTACTCTCCGATGGCTGGCAATCATCCTAATCTCCCGGCACCGCTGCTTGAACCGAAATGGCTTAGTAAGTTTTGTTAAGTGCCGTAGGCATTGATGCTTGCGTATAGGTTGCAACTTGAATCGGAAAATCAAAATAAAATTCGAGAGTCTTTTGGTTCAATCGTATGTTTACAGAAATATGATATTTTCTTATCGGGTAGAATTAGAATAAACTTGCATCTTTTCACTGCTTAAATTAAGCTCTATTATCAGTTTAAATATTGATTTAAAGAGTATCCCACCCATGAACCGAAAAGCTTTTACCCTGATTGAGCTTCTGGTTGTTATTGCAATCATTGCAATTCTTATTGGGTTATTGTTGCCCGCGGTTCAAAAGGTGCGCGAAGCTGCAGCAAGGTTGAGTTGCACCAACAATGAAAAACAAATGGGATTGGCTTTGCATTCCTATCTTTCTTCGGCGGGTACATTTCCATCAGGGACCATGGCGAAAACCCGATTTTCCTATGTCTGGAATTTGAACACCACGGGTGGGTATGAGTGGCCGTACTTTATTCATTACCTGATGCCTCATATGGAGCAAGACAACTTTCATAAAGCACTTAATGGAAATAATTTTGATATTCCCAATCCTTGGGATAAGCCTGCGAACTGGCCTATTGCTGCCAAGGACATACCCATCAAATCTCTGATTTGCTCCAGTGATGGTGTGGGCACAGGCCTTAAAAATGCCATTTCCGGCGGTTCCTTGAAGATTCCCTCCAGCAACTATCTTGGCTTTTTCTCTGGCCTTAATGATGGTGAAAATGTCAACAAAACTTTTGGAACCCAGCAGGGTTTATTCCGCATGGGCATTGGGACTAAAATTTCTGAGATTCAGGATGGAACCAGCAACACGATGGCAGTTTCAGAATATCTTACGGGCATCAACGATTCCGATTCTAGAGGATATTTTTTTACCAATCGCGCAGGTTCGCAGTTTTTATACACCACACTTTTACCCAATTCTACAAGCCCCGATAATATTTATGCGTTTCATCCCGATTTCTGCCCGGCTGATAATAGTCATAACAAACCTTCTATGAATTTGCCCTGCGTTGGCGGTGATACTGATGCCAACTATGCTAGTCCTCGCAGTCGTCATACTGGTGGGGTCAATGTTCTTTTCTGCGATGGCTCTGTTCGATTTGTCAAAAACGCTGTTGATATTACAGTTTGGCGAAGACTTGGGGCAATTGCTGATGGTAATCCGCCTGGTGATTTTTAAAGATGAGGGATTCATGGGATTTTTAAGCAAGCTTATGTTTTTTTCAGTACTCGTTTTTGCCTTAGGATGTGGCGGAGAGTCTGGGCTTATCAAGCACCCCTTAAATGGAAATGTCTCGTTGGATGGTAACCCTTTGGAGCGGGGAACCATTTTTTTTGATCCATTGCCCGGCATAAAGGGAGATCCCGCAACGGGTGCCATTTTGAATGGGGCTTATAAAGTCGAACTTTCTGTGGGTGAGTATCGCGTGAAAATCAATGGCTCAAAAAAGACAGGCAATAAAATGCAAAAGGCGATGGCGCCCAAAGGTGAAATGATCGATGAAGAAGTGGAGGCAGTTGGAGTCGCATATAATTCTAAATCCAACTTAAAGCAGTCAGTAGTGGTTGGTAATAATAAGGGTGATTTTGCAGTAAAATCAAAATAAACTAGCATCTTTTTAATAGATAAATTAAGCTTTACTATCAGTTTAATTATTGGTTCAAAGAGTATCCCCGCCATGAAACGAAAAGCTTTTACACTTATTGAGCTTCTGGTTGTTATTGCAATCATTGCAATTTTAATTGGGTTATTGCTGCCTGCAGTGCAAAAAGTTAGAGAAGCCGCAACCCGTATTCAATGCGTTAACAATCTGAAAAATCTTGCGCTTGCCTGTCATGCCCATGTGGATACCATGCGGAAATTCCCTATCGATGATGATGGCGGTGGCCGTAATCCCCCCTCCTATCAACCTCTGACTTTTTACACTAGCTTGCTGCCTTACATTGAGCAAAAAAATAATCCCCCACTGACCCCACAGCCCATCAAACTTTTTTTATGCCCTGGTAGAAGAGGTGTGGATGTCGGGCCGAAAAATGATTTTGGTGCTTCCCATCATTGCCATTGGTTTGGTAATACAGGTTGGTACACCATTCTGGGTGGTCCTTACCTTCAAGGGGGCGGCGCTCTTCCCGATCATAATGCTCCAGACTTTATTAGAATTACTGATGGTACTTCCAACACCCTTTTAATGGCGCATAAGGGTGTTGCTCGTAAGTATTATTCAGGGTGCAGCCCTGCAGCGTATGGTCAAACTGGAATCGATATTTCTTGGGCTTCCGGTGATCATTGGGAACATAAACGAAACCCTGATTTTCTGGTTGCTGAAGATTATGATGTTCCTAATATGCAGTATTATTTCTCTTCGCCGCATTCTGGATCCATGCCTTGTTCTTTTGCGGATGGTTCTATCAGGGGTGTGCGTTACGGCATGAATGCCAACCAACTTCGAAGGCTTTGGACTTATAATGATGGGGTCACTATGCCGGGCGACCTGGAAACTAATTAATATTAATTGAGGCTTTTTTTCATGCGAATCGCATTCTTACTTGTTCTGTTTATTATTGTTGCAGGTTGTGAATCGAAGCCTTTGCCCCCTGATGAGCCCAATCTTCCAACCATTGGCACTCCGCCTCCCCCTCCGGGCAGTATGATGGGCAAAAAAGGCCGCGATTACTCCAAAGGTATCAACGCCAAGCAGCAATAATCGCTAATCTTTAATCAAAAATTATAATCTGAATGATTGGAACTTATGATGCAGGTATTTTGCAGTCCACTTCGTTATGTTCAGGGTATTTCAGCTAGCAATCAATTAGCCCAGCAGATGGATGCAGTTGGCATGAAGCCCCCGGTCTTGCTTATAGCTAGCAAGTCTGCCCGTTCGCAGGCGGAAAAGGCTTGGCAGGAAAGTATGAAGCAGATGGGGTGGGAGTTTTCCATTCTTGATTTTACGGGCGAATGTACACCCAAAGAAATTGATTCTGTTGTTGCCAGGGCGAAAACTCTTGGGGTTAAAAGTTTGGTGGGCGCAGGGGGTGGTAAAGTTCTTGATACCGCACGCGCCGCTGCAAACATTTGCAATATCTCTATCGCACTTGCGCCTAGCATCGCTTCTACCGATGCCCCCACCAGCGCGCTTTCGGTTGTTTACGATGAACAAGGCAAAGTTCTTGAGTATCGCATATTTAAGCGTAATCCAGATCTTGTACTGGTTGATATAAGTCTGATTGCTCAGGCCCCGGTAAGGTTTCTTGCAGCAGGCATTGGTGATGCTCTTTCAACCTACTTTGAATCCGATGCCTGCAGATTGTCGAGAAAGCCCAACATGCGGGGAGGCTTAAGCACTCAAGCTGCCTTTGCGCTTGCACGGTTCTGTTTTGATTCCATTATTGCTGATGGCGCAGATGCCTGTGTTGCAGTCGCAAATAAGCTGGTCTCTCCTGCGCTTGAACGCGTGGTCGAGGCGAATACCTTGCTTTCAGGCTTAGGGTTTGAGTCTTCAGGCCTTGCCGCTGCCCATGCCATTCATAATGGGTTGACCATGATACCCTCAACGCATGATTTTTTGCATGGCGAAAAAGTTACCATAGGGGTATTGACCCAACTGGCCCTCGAAGGCAAGCCCAGGCCGTTTTTCCAAGATATCGTTCGGTTTCTTAAATCCGTTAATCTTCCAACCCGCCTGAAAGACCTTGGTATTGATGTTAACGATTTAAACGCCATTAATATCATTGCGAAAAGGGCAACCCAGCCGGGCGAAACCATTCATAATGAGCCATTTCCTGTCACTTCTTCCATGGTTGTGGATGCCCTTCGTGCTGCGGATGCCCTTGCTGCCCAAGTTTAAATGCAGGCATTTAATGCAGTATGCTTATGTAAAAGAGTGGCTGGCACAGTAAAAATCATTAATTTTCTTGTGATTACACTTTTATTATTCATCAAGTTTAATTATGCTAATCTACATCATTTCTACTTTTTTATAATGAGGTGGCAGCATGGTTCCTATTTCAAAGAAAATACGGGGTTTTACCCTGATTGAGCTTTTAGTGGTGATAGCAATCATCGCAATTCTCATTGGTTTGCTATTGCCTGCGGTGCAGAAGGTGCGCGAGGCAGCGGCCCGGGCAACCTGCAGCAACAACATCAAGCAATGGTCGCTTGCAATCCATAATTATCATTCGACCTATGGAAATTTTATGCCTGCAGCAGCAGCCAATCCCAATCGCATTTCTTGGCCTGTTTTTCTTTGGCCTTATGTCGAGATGGAAAACTCAGCGAAGATGTATAATCGTAATGTGGGTTTCTGGCAACCTAACAATATAATTCCCGGTACGCATAATGGGGTTTGTTCCACGATTTCGAAAATATATTATTGTGGGTCGGGTCGTCAGGATGCCAAATGGCAAGGGGACGGTTACTGGCGGGCAAGAAGCAATTATGTGATAAACTGGGGTAACGTGAGAATGCCTTTGCTCGGTGCAGCCCCTCAAGCGAATTCTCCATGGGGGTATACCGATTTTTCTAACCGGGCCTCCCCAAGAATTTCTAATTTAGATAAATTTCCAGATGGTACTTCCAACACCTTGGCATTTTCTGAGGTGTTAATGCACGATAACGATGCCGCTGCTGATTTTCGTGGCGACTTTATCAACGATGATAGTCAATGTGGAAGATTCATGACGATTGACACCCCAAACAGCGGGATTGATGAAATGACGGGCTGGTGTGTCAATGATGCAGTTAGGATGCCATGTATCAACAGTGGAAATGGAAAAATCGCAGCACGCAGCAAGCATACGGGTGGTGTGAACGCTAGTTTTTGTGATGGATCCATCCGCTTTATTTCTAATTCGATACCCTTGGTGACCTGGCAGGCTATCAGTACCATGAATGGTTCTGAAGTGTTCGATTCCAATTACTAACCTTGAAGTGATCATGAATAAACTTTTGTTCTCTTTCGTATTTATTTCTTTTTTAGCATCGGCTTGCAGCAGTGGCCCTGTTAACTATCCTGTTGCTGGAGAAGTGATCCTTGATGGGAAACCTGTCGGGAACAAGGATGATGCGGTTATTCGTTTTGAAACCACCGATAAAAAGGGTAACACTGCAGAAAGTTTTGTTGTTGAAGGAAAATATTTGGTGAAACTGACTGAGGGTAATTACAAGGTATCGCTGACTTGGAGTAAGAAGACGGGGAAAATATTGAAGACTAAAATAGCGGGGCCGGGTCAGGAATCGGAAGAGGTAATCCAGATGATCCCAGTCAAATATGGTGCTCAAAGCACTTTAAAGGTGGATATCTCCGCAAAGAATCTGCGCCATGATTTCGATCTTAAAAGCAAATGATGGTTCCGGAAAAAGAGTGTTATAACACCCTCGCAGAAGGTGTTATTGATCAAGCCCGTGAAATCATAGAAACTTATGGACCCCGGCCTCCGGGAAGTGTAGGCGAACGCAATGCAATGCTTCATATTGCAGAGGATTTAAAACCTTTTGCAGATGAACCTATAAAGCTGGAAGAATTTAAAGTTGCGCCCACTGCTTTTTTTCGCATGCAGATGGTCGGTGGTATTATCGGCTTGCTTGCAGTAGCAAGCTATTGGGTTTCTCCCGCCCTCGCGCTAAGTGTTTCTTTGCTGCCTATTTTGGTGCAATACTTTCAGCTTTTGCGTTATCGTCTTTTTCTCGATCCCTTTTTCTCAAAATCCACCAGCTTGAATCTTTCTGCAACACTCAAGCCAGAGGGGGCTATCAAGAATCGTATCATCTTAAATGCGCATCCTGATGCTGCGTACGAATGGCGTTACAATTATTATTGCAACAAGAAGTTTTCGCTGATCGTGGCTTACATGCTTATCGGAATGTTTTTAGCGCCCTTGATATCTGGATTGGGATGGTGGTTTGAACATATTGGTAATGAAGAGTTAAAGCATTATTGTGGGTTGGGGTTGTTGCTATTTCTTCCCGGATCATTGCTTGCGATTGTTTTTAACAACATGAAAGTTGTCGCTCCCGGTGCCAATGATAACCTTTCGGGCGTGTTCATTCACACCACGATATTCAAGCTGCTTGCACAAGAGAAAAGGCTGGCGCATACGGAGGTGATGGTGGTTTTTACTGGGTGTGAGGAAGCAGGGTTACGGGGTGCAAAAGTTTGGGCCAAGTTGCATAAGGAAGAGTTTGGCGGCCCTGAAACCATGGTGCTTACCCTGGATACCATTCGCGATCTTGACCATATGAAAGTTTATGCATGGGATATGAATGGCACCGTATCGCATGATAGGGAAAGCTGCAAATTGGTTCAAGAAGCAGGGAAAAAGGCAGGGCTTGATCTGCCCTTTGGCACCATCTTTCTTGGTTCTTCAGATGCTGCAGCTTTCACTCAGCAGGGGTTTCGTTGTGCTGCGTTGGCAGCGATGGATCCCGCACCAGCATTTTATTATCACACTAGGCACGATGATTGGCGCATCATGGATAAACATTGCATAGCCCGTGCGCTTGAAATTGTATATCGCACTATAAAGATAATTGATGTAAAGAAATAAGCTTTTAATAATTTATTATGTGTTGCATAGATGCAGAATATGTTTGAGCATATCCCGAACCGAGATCATTGCGATGGGTTTGCCATCTTTCAATACAGGAAGATGCCTGTATCCCCCGTTATCCATTTTGTGAAGAACGAAGGCCAGTCTGTCGGTGGTGCGAACCGTTTCAGGTTCTTCGGTCATATAGTCGGAAATGGGTTTCTCTGCATAATCGTTGGGGTCATCAAGGACATGGTTAAGCAGATCTCTTTCGCTGAAGATGCCAAGCATTTTATTTTGATCATCAACAACAAGAAGTGCGCCAATGTTTTGATCGATCATGATATCGAGGGCTTTGGAAACAGGAGTGGAGGCATGAAGGATCACTGCGGGTGGTGGCTTTACAACGCCCACGGGATCTTCCATAAGACTTCGTTCAACCCGATCATGAGCTACGGGGACATCGAAGGAGGAAAGGTCGAGCTTGCAGTTGCTGCAAGAATCGATGCCTGGATAATTTTGCTTGTTACAATGAGGGCAGATCATGGTTTATTCCACAGGGAAGGAGTCGGGGCCTTCTAGGTCTAGTTTGGGTGTTTCTGGGTTCGGAGTATTGGTGCCACGGTTAAAAGATTCATGATGGCAACTTCTTGTGACAGCCCGAAAAACCCCGATACATTCAGGGAAATCAGGGTTTTCAAGCGTTGCAAGCATCTGGGCTGCGAAGGGACTTTCGCATGCCTCATCATGAATGGCTGGTGCGGTTGATGCGGCATGGTTGGGTTGCACAAGGGCCACCGAGGCGTTCTCGAATTTAATTCCCTGCCTGTTCTGGGCACCATATACCATGGGCTTGCCATGCTCCAGATAGATTAGATGCTCCGGCCTATCGTGTTGGGTTGCAAGGTTATCGAACACGAGATCGTTGTAGACTTTGCAGTTCTGAAGGATTTCTACAAATGCAAAACCTTTGTGTGCAGAGGCCCGCTGCAAGATGGTGCCCAGATGATCCACATCAACATCAAGTGATCGTGCGACGAAGGTAGCGCCAGCCGCTAGTGCAAGTGCACATGGATGCCAGGGGTTGTCGGAGGAACCTTCAGGGCAAGTTGCGGTGAGGGTACCGGGTCTGGTGGTTGCAGATTCCTGGCCGCGGGAGAGGCCGCGGATTTCATTGTTGATGAAAAGAACTTTGATATCAACATTGCGTCTGCAGGCATGCAAGAGATGTTGGGTTGCTGCGCCAAAACCTTCTCCATCTCCCAAAACAATCCAAACCGTGAGGTTGGGTTGGGCAAGTTTAAGCCCCATACCTGCAGAAACTGCACCACCATGCAGACCACGAAATCCATAGGTGCTAAGGTAGTTTGGCATGCGCGAGGCGCAGCCTATGCCCGAAAGGAAAACTTGTTCCTCTTTAAGTAGTGGCACGTCTGCGAGCATTTTTTTGATTTGTGCGAGGATTGCGAAATCGCCACACCCCGGGCACCATCGCACCTCTTGTACCGAGGCAAAATCGTTGGGTTGATTATGGGTGATCATGAAGATTCTCCCCGAGCGAATTGAACGATGGCTTGTTCCACTTGGGAGATGACAAAGTTTAGGCCATCCTGCCTGGTGAAGCTGATGCCATTGAATTCGAATTTTTCTTTAAGTAAAGCAAAGAGCCTGCCCGAGTTTAATTCTGCGACGATAACTTTAGGATAAGAGTTAAGAACCATTTGCATGTTTTTCGGAAGTGGATTGAGAAAGCGGAGGTGAGCGAAGGCTACGCTGATACCGTTTTTTCTTGCCAATGCGGTAGCTGCTTCGAGAACATTTTTAGTCCCGCCCCATCCCAGTAAAAGAATCTGCGCATCGTTGTCACCAGAAACAGGAAGTGGCCCAAGAAATTCTGCAATTCTTTGCATGCGCGCAGCACGATGGCGGTTCATTGCAAGGTGATCTAGCGGCAGAAAACTAACCTGAGGGCTGTTTAACTTGCGTTCGTTACCACCCAATCGGTGCTCTTTACCTGGAGTGCCCGGGGTGATCCATGGCCTTGCAAGATGATCATCGCATTCGTAAGGGCCAGAGGAAGAATCCGAGGCGAAGTGTGGGAATTCAAAATCGGGAAGCGATTCGGGTTCGGGTATAAGCCATGATTCACTGGCGCGCGAATTCAAAAGATCATGAAGGATACAAACCGGTGCGAGAAAGCGCATTGCAACCTTGGCAGCAAGCAGGGTTAATGCGAAGCAATCCGAAGGGGAATCGGGCGCCAGCACTACAAGAGGGGCTTCGCCATTTCTTCCCATTAAAGCCATGCCTAGATCGGATTGAGCAACTCGCTGGGGCAACCCGGTCGAAATTCCTGCGCGTTGATATTCTAAAAGTAATAATGGAAGCTCTGCTGCAGATGCCAGGCTTACAACTTCTGATTGATGCGGAAACCCAATGCCTGAAACAGCAGTGCATCCCAGGCCCCCGCCATATGAAACGCCAATTGCGATGGAAGCAGCAGCGTGCTCATCATCAGCCAGAATGAAGGAAAACCCATCACCAGTATTCTTGGCGGCGAGGGAGCTGATTTCATGAGAGGGCGGCCTCGAGGTAGATGCGAGCAAAACGGGTCTGTTGGTTTTTAAAGCAACATGTTTGAGAGCAAGAAGCGAGGCATCGTTGCCCGAGATCATGCGACAAATCCGACCTTTTTTACTCAGAGATTCTACGGGGTGGTAGGCGGGAACTTGGGGAAAGACATTAGCAGTTTCAGAATAAATGAACCCAGCCTTGAACGCTTTTTGCGAAGCATCGAGAATCGAAGGGTTGATGGAAAACTTTTGTTTTAACCAACGCAATACGGGGTCGATTGGAATGGAGTAATACCACAGAAGCATTCCTAGGGCGAAGAGGTTTCTGCAACGATCAACTTCGCGGTAGGAAAGGAGCGCACCTTTTTCGCCTGCCCGAGCCAGGTTGATTGCATGGTTAGTAAGTTGCGCCATGGGAACCGAGATGGTGCGATGGAAAAGCTGGTTCTTTCCTGCGAGTGGATTTTCGAGGTAACCTGCGCAGGCAAGCTCATCTGGTCCAAATGAATCCGAGTTGGCGAGCAGAATACCATCTTTTTCGAGGCTGCTTTCGTGCAACTTTAAACCTGCGGGGTTCATCGCAAGGAGGAAACTAGTGCGGTCATCGATCGGCTCATGGTAGGGCGCAAAGGCGAGGGAACTTGTATAAACGCCTGCAAGGGTGTTGGCGTGGGAACGAATTTCAGCAGGGTATTCTGGTACCGAATAAAGATGATACCCGCGCGATCCCGCTGCCAAGGCAAACAAGTGCGATAACATTACTATGCCATCATGGGCATCGCCTGTCATTCGGAGCGCATGGGCAGGAGCCAAAGGCAACGAAGGTGCACCAAGATCTGGTTTACCTGGGTTGACAACTTTTTCTTCCATGCGATTCGTTTGCCTCTTTTGAAATTCAATTATCGTTTAAAATCATACCCCTTCCGCACAAGGCGGGTACTGAGTCGGGTCGGGGGGCAGATTAAATACCGCAGTGGGAAAATGCCCAGCAAGGTAATGCACGATCCTTTTAACCGATAAGATGCCCATCGGTTTATTTTGAGTATCTAGTACGGGCAGATGCCTGTAGTTACCTTCCTGCATTTTACGAATTGCAGAACTGATGGAGTCGGTGGGCGAAACCACCGCAGGGCTGGGAGTCATTACTTGTTGAATGGGGGAATCCAAGGGAAGCCTGCGGGCAAGAACTCTGCGGATAAGATCGCGTTCGGTAAAGAGGCCCAGCAAATGATCTTCTCTGCAAATAAGAACGCAGCCTATTTTTTTTTCGCGCATTAAACAGATGGCCTGCGTGACCGTAGCTTCGGGCAATAAGCGATAATCTTCCGTGGGCTTAAGCCTGATTACGCTTTCGACTTTTAGATTTCGGGCAAGTTCCATGCAGCAGTCCAAAAAAGGTTGGTCTGAAACAGCACATTAAAAAGGTCTGATCCCCAAAAAAAAATCGTTCATCAATCCAAATTTACTAGAATCTCTGTTAAAATTAGGTAAGTTAATTCTAGACCTTAAAAGAATGTAAGTTACCTTACCTCTATATTATTGAAAATTGGTCCTTTGTTAATTTGATGAATCAACATTATTGAACAAGACCGCTTTATAAAACAGGATTTATGTCATGCACTCTCCCTCCCAGTATGATTCAGTTCTTCCAACCACCAGAACTTTGGCACTCATTGATGAATCCGCTCTTCTTGCTGCTGCAAGGGCTTGCAATCGTAGTCTCGACTGGCTTGCAATTCGCAAATTCCTCATCGATGAATCCATGGGAAGGTATGGCGAAGCTGCGGTTTATGTCGGCCTTCCCCCTTCTAGCCATGCTGAATATCAGGAACAACGCTCTAAAAAACTCCGCTTTTGCCATTGGTTAAAAACCCATGGATTCATGGTGATGACCCGGGATGGTGCCCCTACGGGCGATGGGTATTACAAGGCTAGCATCAACCTGATGATGGCGGTTGATGGAATGGAACTTTGTGGCGAATTCAAACCCCAAGTTTTAATGTTAGTCACTGCAGATCCTGATTTTGGCCACCTTGCTTTGACACTGCGTAAAAAAGGAGTTCGTGTTGAACTTGCTGCAATCGAGCAGAATGTCAGCAGCGATCTTAAGGGTTCGGTCAATCATGTGATCGATTTACGCCCGTTATTTAATAAATTCGAAAATCTTAGAAATGAAGGTTCAGGGCCAGCGCCTAATAACGGTACTGCGCCTGGCACCCTGCCCTCGGGTAGATATATTCCTGATGTTGAGGATGAACTTGAAGATCTCGGCCCTGCCGATCATCAGGGTTATTCATAAACTATGCTATTGAGAGTAGAGCTTTATTTTTTGCTCAATCATGCACTAATTGGTTTAAGGTTTTACGATTTGAAAGGTATATGAATCATGGCAAATGCAAATGTAATCAACTTGACGACTGAAAATTGGGAAGCTGAAGTTGTAAACAGCAAAGTTCCTGTTTTGGTTGATTTTTGGGCTGCTTGGTGCGGGCCTTGTAGAGCTCTTGGGCCCACTATCGATAAAATTGCAGATCAGTTCGCTGGTATAGCCAAGGTGGGCAAGCTCAATACCGATGAAAGTCAGGAAATCGCAATTCGATATGGCATCAACACTATTCCTGCAATTCTTGTTTTCAAGGGTGGTGTAGATCCGGTTGATCGCACGGTTGGCGTTCGCCCTGAAGCTGAATTCGTTAAAATGTTGAACAAGCAGTTGGGCCTTTAGCAACCTTGCTTGGTAATATTTAAAAGTTTAATAATCTCGGGCCTTGCAAACATTGTATTGCGAGGCCCTTGTTTATTTATATTGTCTTTGCGTCTCTTTTCTGATTACAATTTCTATTGCAATAACTTAAACTATCTTAGTTTGAATTATTCGGTTTTTTCCTTCCTTTGTTTCACCTAAGGGCATTCTCCCATGCTGCGCTTTTTTTCTATTGCACTCCTTTTGCTTTGTTTTTCGAATGCTAATGCACAGCCCTTTCCTTTTCAAAAAGGTGATCATGTTAGTATTTTGGGCAACACCCTTGCCGAACGCATGCAGCATCATGGTTGGATGGAAACTCTGATTCATTCTCGGCTACCCGGGCATGAACTTTCTTTCCGCAACCTCGGGTTTTCAGGAGATGAACTTACTTTAAGATTAAGATCTGCAGGGTTTGGCTCGCCTGAAGATTGGCTCAAGCAGACCAACGCCAATGTTGTCTTTGCTTTTTTTGGTTACAACGAATCCTTTGCAGGCGAAGAGGGCCTTCCCAAGTTCGAAAAAGATCTTGATACCTTCCTCAAAGAAACCCTTTCTAAAAAGTATGATGGTAAAAACAACCCACGCATCGTTCTCTTCTCTCCCATCGCTCATGAAAATATCAAAGATCCAAACCTTCCCAATGGGATTGAAAATAACAAGCGCATCGATCTTTACACCAAAGCCATGGCTAAGGTTGCTGCAGCCAACAAAGTATTCTTTGTTGATTTATTCACCACGACTCTCAATCTTTATTCTGTCTCAGAAAAACCCCTCACGATCAATGGTATTCATCTGAACGAGTATGGTGATAAGTTGGTTGCTCAGATTATTGAGAAGCAACTCTTTCAAAATGAAGGTGATAAAAAAGATGCAGCCTTTTTGGATAAACTGCGTGCCTCGGTGCTTGAGAAGGACTTTCATTGGTTCAACCGCTATCGCACTGTAGATGGGTATTCCATTTATGGGGGTCGTGCAGATCTTCGCTTCGTCGCAGGCCAGACCAATAGGGTGGTAATGGCAAGGGAAATGCAAATCCTCGATGAGATCACCGCTAATCGTGATAAGAAAATCAGTGCTGCTGCCAACGGCAAAGTGATTACTAATGATGATTCCAACACTGCGCCCTTCCTGGAAGTTGTCACCAACAAGCCCGGCCCTCTTCCCGGAGGCAAGCATATTTTCCTTGATGGCAATGATGCTATTTCCAAAATGACAATTGGCAAAGGGCTGAAGGTCGAACTCTTCGCATCTGAAAAAGAATTTCCTGATCTTGCAAAGCCCGTGCAGATGGCTTTTGATCCCAAGGGGCGCCTTTGGGTTGCGGTCATGCCTTCGTATCCCCATTGGAAACCCAAAGAAGAAATGAATGATAAAATTCTTATCTTCGAAGATACCGATGGCGATGGCAAAGCTGACAAATGCAAAGTCTTTGCAGACAGGCTTCATGTTCCTACAGGCCTCGAATTCTGGAACGGTGGACTCCTCGTTGGCCATCAACCCGATCTCTTGTTCCTTAAAGATACCGATGGCGATGATGTTGCTGATGTTCGTGAACGCGTTTTGCATGGCATCGATTCTGCGGATACCCATCATGCAATAAGCAGCTTTGCCTATGAACCAGGTGGCGGGCTTTATTTCCAGGAAGGCACCTTCCATCATACTCAAGTTGAAAGCCCTTACGGCCCACCCCGTAGATGCGCTAACGCAGGCGTTTTTCGCTACGACCCACGCAGACAACTTTTCGATGTCTATGCCTCTTA
>CALARU010000162.1 GCA_937888715.1 uncultured Planctomycetaceae bacterium
CCCAAGGCATTTTGACATCACCGCCAAGATCCTTGATGTTGATGGATTTTTCCTTAGCGGAAAGTTCTTTTAATGGGTTATGTGGGATGCGTTCGATTTTAGGGCCAGCATTTAAAATGGGTAATAAAGCTATTGCGGTGTGAGATAATCCATAGGGTTTTATTGGCACATCAGAGATGTGAAGCTTTTCCCAAGTAGCAGTAACAATGGCTTCGGGTGTACCTTGAGCGACGACCAAGCCACCTTCCGGGCCCGCCTCTGGGCCAAGATCAATGATCCAATCTGAACTTTTAATCACATCAAGATTATGTTCAACCACAACCACGGTATTGCCCAAATCAACCAAGCGGTGAAGGACTTCCAGAAGTTTTCTAACATCGTCGAAATGCAACCCGGTGGTGGGTTCATCGAGAATGTAAATTGTTTTGCCAGTATTGGGCCGTGCAAGTTCTGCAGCAAGTTTAACGCGTTGGGCTTCTCCGCCTGAAAGTGTAGGGGCAGATTGCCCAAGTGCCATGTAACCCAATCCAACATCATCCAAGGTCTGAAGTATTTGTCGGATTTTTGGTTGGTTTTCGAACAAGGCAACAGCATCACTAATGCGCATTTCCAGCACATCTGCGATTGATTTTCCTTTGTACAATACAGCTAAAGTTTCTGGGTTGTAGCGCTTGCCTTTGCAGATGTCGCATTCGAGCCAAACATCTGGTAGGAAGTGCATTTCGATGCATTTTTGCCCATTTCCTTCGCAAGCATCGCACCTGCCACCCGGTTTATTAAAGCTGAATCTACGAGGTTGATAGCCCCTGATTTTAGATTCTGGAAGCTTGCTGAATAATTCGCGCAGGTGATCGAAAACGCCAGTATAAGTTGCTGGGTTTGATTGGGGTGAATTCCCAAGTTGATCCTGATCAACATTGATCACTTTATCAACATTTTCCAGACCCAAAATATCATCATGTGCAGTTGCAGGCGTTTTAGCTCGGTGCAATCTGCGGGCAAGAGTTTGATAAAGAACTTCATTGATGAGCGAACTTTTTCCGGAACCGCTGACACCTGTAACAGAAATCAACGCGCCAAGCGGTATCCATACATCGATGTTTTTCAGATTGTTTTGCCTCGCCCCACGAATGCAAAGTGTTCCAGAAGGTTGGTATATACCAACCTTGTTAAAAGATAACCTTCTCTTAGTTGGAACAGGAATGGCTTTTTTTCCTGATAAGTATTGACCAGTAAGGGAAGCAGTAGATTTAAGAACCTGTTCTGGGGTTCCGCTTGCGGTAATAGCACCACCCATGCTGCCCGCACCAGGGCCGAAGTCGAGAAGATAATCTGCAGAACTAATTACTTCCCGGTCATGCTCTACCATTATCAGAGTGTTGCCGAGATCGCGAAGTTTTTGCAAAGCTTTTAAAAGGCGTTGATTATCGCGGGGATGTAATCCAATGGTGGGTTCATCAAGAACATAAAGAACCCCAGTAAGTCCGCTTCCTACCTGGCTGGCGAGGCGAATTCTTTGCGATTCTCCCCCCGAAAGCGTAGGCCCCGATCGATCTAAAGTCACATAATCTAGCCCGACATCCACGAGTAACTGCAACCTCCCCACGATTTCACGGACCAATTCGCCTGCAATTTTTTTCTGGGGGGCATTAAGTGTCAGCCCTTTGAAATAGCTCAATCCTAATCTTAATGTTGAAGATTCTAATTCGCCGATTGTTAGTGATGGCAACCCTTTACCGAAATGCAATTTGCACGCGGAAGCATCATCGCGAAGTCTGGAACCCCTGCAAGTTCCACAGGCGACATCACTGACAAGACTATCAAGCTTGGCACGATAAAAGGCGCTAACCCTAGAGGCTTCTTCAAGTGCGGGGAAGAGCCCTTTGTATTGGAAAAGTACCTTGGAATTGTTTTTGAGTGAAGAAGGAACCGTAGCTTCCAGCCAGTCTTCATTGGAACCATGAAACACGAATCGTTGCTGTGTGGGTGTAAGCTGATCGAAAGGGGTATCAAGATTAAATCCACCCCCAGTGGCAATGGCCTGCGCAAAAGGTAGGAAGCCATCATGTGCTTCAAGGTCTGGCCATGCAGACAGAGCCCCTTTGCGTAAAGTCAGGGATGGATTTCGTACAAGCAGGGCAGGGTTTGCGCCCTGTTGTTTTCCAAGGCCTTCGCAAACCGGGCACCAGCCCAAGGGGCTGTTAAAAGAGAAATGATGTGGGTTAAGCGGCTCAAAGCCCCGATTGCATTTGTTGCAGGAAAAATGCTGGCTATACTTGTCTATCTTCCAATTTTCTTCTGCAAATTGATCATCAACATGTGCAATATGAAGCATGCCTTTGCCTAAGTCCAAGCCTGATTCAACCGCATCACAAATTCTGGTTCGCATCCCTGATTTAATAACCAATCTATCTACTACGACTTCAACATTGTGTTTTCTGCGATGGTCGATTTCAGGAAGGTTTTCAAGGGTGAAAAGCTTGCCATCAATTCGGACTCGTAGATAACCCGCACTGCGGATTTCGTTGAAAATATCTTCGAAAGAATCCTGCCCTTTTCTCTCGATAGGCGCCATCAGGTAAATCTTTGAACCCTCTTGCATCGATTCTATCTTGGCAATAATTTCATCGGATGTCTGGGTGCCAACAGGGATGTTGCATTTGGGGCAATGGGGTTCACCTAGTCTGCAAAAAAGAATACGAAGATAATCATGAATTTCAGTAATGGTCCCAATGGTAGAGCGGGGGCTTTTGCTGTTGTTTTTTTGTTCGATAGCAATCGCAGGAGATAAACCTGTAACATGCTCAACCCTGGGCTTTTGCATTTGACCAAGAAATTGCCTAGCGTATGCAGAAAGCGATTCGATGTACCTGCGCTGTCCCTCTGCGTAAATGGTATCCATAGCAAGAGAGCTTTTGCCCGATCCGCTGGGGCCTGAGCAAACCGTCATTTTATCTCTTGGAATAGAAACACTGACATTTTTAAGGTTGTGCTGTTGTGCGCCAGCGACCTCGATGAACTTCAAAGGTTGCTGTGCGCCTTTTTTCTTCAGGTCGGATTTTCCTGCCTTGAGTCCTTTGGATTTAGGGTGAAGGTGCTCCTTTAAAGCACTTCCCGTATGCGAGGTTTTGCATTTTTGTAAGTCGTCTGGGGTTCCTGCAAATAGGATTTCGCCACCGCCTTTGCCACCTTCAGGTCCCAAGTCGATAATCCAATCAGCGGTCTTGATAACATCAAGATTATGTTCGATGACTAGTACTGTGTTGCCTGCATCAACAAATCCGTGAAGCACCTGCAAGAGTTTCCGAATGTCTTCAAAATGAAGCCCTGTGGTAGGCTCATCAAGGAGATAAAGTGTTTTGCCTGTGGATCTTTTACAAAGTTCCTTGGCGAGTTTGATTCTCTGAGCTTCACCGCCTGAAAGGGTGGGTGCAGGTTGTCCAAGCTTCATGTAATCAAGCCCGACATCGTGCAGGGTTTTAAGCATGTTGTGAATTTTGGGAATATTTTGGAAGTGCTCAACCGCCTGCTGGATGTCCATTTCCAGCACTTCTTGGATGTTCTTTTCTTTGAAGCGCACTTGTAGAGTTTCCCTATTGAACCGCTTGCTTTCACAAACAGGGCAGGGGACCCAGACATCAGCGAGGAAATCCATTTCAAGACGGTTGCTACCATTTCCTTCGCACGCTTCGCATCTGCCGCCCGGCCTGTTGAAACTAAACCGACCTTTCTGGTACCCACGAATTTTAGCTTCGGGTAGCTCTGCGAAAAGTGCCCTTATTTCGTCAAACACTTTGATATAAGTTGCAGGATTTGAGCGTGGAGTTCTACCAATTGCGGTTTGATCAATGTTGATTACTTTATCAATGTGCTGGTAGCCTTTGATGGAATCATGCTCGCCCGGGGGCATCTTAGATGCATGAATCACTTCTTCAGAATCTTCTTGAGGTTCCGCATCGGGATCTGAATTTGTAGCCTTGTTTAGAAGAACAGAAAGCCCGCGCCTAAGAATATCGTTAACCAAAGAGCTTTTACCAGAGCCGCTAGCCCCTGTAACGCAAATGAACTTCCCAAGAGGGAAGTCTGAGTTAATGTTTTTAAGGTTGTGATGCTTTGCGCCAGTGACGGTGATGACTTGACCGTTTCCGCTGCGTCTGTTGGGAGGGCCATCGATGGTGATTTTGCCAGAAAGATATTTGCCAGTGAGGCTGTTTTTGTTTGCGACAATGTCATCATAAGAACCTGTTGCGACGATTTCGCCACCACGGATACCAGGCCCTGGGCCGAAGTCGACAATAAAATCAGCAGCCCGCATGGTATCTTCATCATGCTCGACCACGATAACGGTATTCCCAAAATCACGCAGTCGTTTTAGGCTTTCGATGAGCCGTTCGTTGTCTCTGGGATGCAATCCAATGCTGGGTTCATCAAGGATATAAAGAACGCCCACAAGGCCGCAGCCAATTTGGCCAGCTAGTCTTATGCGCTGTGCCTCGCCGCCAGAAAGCGTAGGTGCAGATCGTTCAAGAGAAAGATAATGAAGGCCTAGGTTTAAAAGGAACCCGATTCTTCCTCGAAGTTCTTTAAGAACTTCATCAGCAATGAGAGCGTGAATGGGAGAGATTTTTTTTGCGAGGACGCCATTGATTGGATCAAGCCATTCAGCCAGTTCTGAAACAGGAAGAGAACAAAGATCGACAAGCGACTTGCCTGCTATTTTAACAAAGCGTGCCTGAGGGTTTAAGCGTTGGCCATGGCACGCAGAGCATTTCATAACGCGCATGTATTTTTCGAGTTGATACTTTCTAGGCCCTGCAGCAGTTTTTTTGAAGCTTACCTGTAGCTGGGGCACAACTCCCTCCCACATGCCACCATGCTTCCAAACCCCACCGCCACGCATCTTCCATTCGTAAACGATATGAGTATCGCCGCTACCAAAGAGAAGCCAATCCTGATGTTGTTTAGGTAAATCTTTCCAAGCAGCTTTGGGGTCGATGCCAAGGGTGTTGGCTACCCCAGCATAGATATGCCTGCGCCAGCGGCCCATGGCTTGAATTTTTCCGAGAATTGCGATCGCGCCCTGACTAAAGCTAAGGGAAGGATCAGGCACCATCAAATCAGGATCAAAACTATAGGAAATACCCAGGCCATCACATTGCATGCACATGCCATGCGGACTGTTGAAGCTGAATAACTGCGGGGAAGGGGGTTCCACACTTTTATTGCATTGCAAACAAGCGTAATGCGAAGAAAGCAAAATGTCGTCGTAGGTGCCATCTTCTTTTTCGATAGCAACAATAAGAGAGCCTTTGGATTGTTGAAGCGCTTGTTCGACCGCCTCTGCGAGCCTGGAACGCAAATCATCATCAATTTTCAGCCTGTCAATAACCACTTCGATATCGTGTTTGATTTTGCGATCAAGCTTGATGTCTTCCCCAAGCCGAAAGACTTTCTTATCAGCTCTGGCACGAACAAACCCTTTGCGTTGAAGATCTTCGAAAAGATCTTTGTATTCTCCTTTTTGGCCTCGAATCAAGGGAGCAAGAACTAGAAATTTAGTGCCTTTGGGCAGGACTAAAATTTGCGCTAGAATTTGTTCTCTGGATTGGGCTGTGATGGGGTTGCCACAATCAGGGCAATGGCCAAGTCCAATCCTAGCAAAAAGAACGCGAAGGTAATCATGAATCTCTGTAATGGTGCCAACGGTGCTTCTGGGATTTCTGCCTGCGGATTTTTGCTGAATGCTGATCGTGGGTGATAAGCCCGAAAGAAAATCGACATCGGGTTTCTGGAGTTGGCCTAGAAATTGCCTCGCATAGCTCGATAAAGATTCTACATAACGCCTTTGGCCTTCAGCGTATAGGGTGTCAAACGCAAGCGAACTTTTACCCGATCCACTTACCCCCGTAAAAACAATTAGTTGGTTTCTTGGGAGAACCAAACTGATATCGCGGAGGTTGTGTTCTCGTGCCCCTCGAACCACAATCGATTGAGTATCTTCAGCTTTCATAATTCCCATTAACCTTGGATGTTTACCGTAGTTAGGTTGTCGCATTGCAGATAGAATTGATTATAAGAGAAACCTGTGGGGTAATTCCCAATTCAGGGTTAACAATTGACAAAATGGACGACACCGCTATAGCAAATGCTGTTTAAATCTTCAAAAAGATGAGATTAGTTGAGATTATCGGGAACCCTAAGAAAACTTGGATAAAAGCCTAATTAAGGGAACCTTTTGCAACAAATGGCGTCTAAATAAATAGGGTTAAAGTGAATTCCTTAGATGACCACACTCTGATTCGACTGGTGCTTGAAGGTAATACTTCGGCCTTTGATGTCATCGTAAGGCGTTACAATACAAAGGTTTACAGCTTGGCGTATCGGCTTTTGAACAGTGTTGAAGATGCCGAAGATGTGGCTCAGGATACTTTTTCGCAAGCATTTAAGGGGTTAGGTAGTTTTCGGGGGACCTCAAAATTTTATACTTGGCTTTTTAGGATTACTTACAACCTTGCGATTAGTCAAAGACGGAAACGCAAGCCCGCCTTATCCTTAAATAGTCAGACCGATAGTCAGGGTGAGATAACTTTGCCCTCAGATGACGCGAGTCCCATGAAAAACATGGAAGATGAAGAGGGCAAAACCTTGATGGATAAGGCTCTAGGGTTGCTTTCGCTGGATCATAGGGCAGGGTTGGTGTTGAAGGAAATAGAAGGTTTTTCCTATGAAGAGATTGCTTTATCGCTTGGTGTGCCGGTAGGAACGGTAAGAAGCCGTTTGCATAGGGCCAGACTAGAATTAAGGGCGATCTTGGAAAAGCTAGATAAGGAAAGAGCTGATTTATGAAAAAACACGAACTTAAGTTGCTGACTGCATTTGTTGATGGCGAACTTCATGCAAGCATGCAGAATGAAGTAAATGAATTGTTGCAAAATTCAGCCGAAGCTCGAGAATTCCTGCGCTTATTGAAACAAGATGCCTTAATGATTCGTAATCGGGTTCCAATGGAATGCAGTTATGAGCTAACACAAAAAATCCTAAATAATATTAAGGTCAGGCCTTTGTCTCGAATTGCTCACTTAAACAAGCGCGATGATCTGATGATGAGGCCTTGGTTTTCGCTAGTTGCGGTGGCTGCGATTCTTGCTGTTACCACTTTTATATCTTTTTACGCAGTTAATGCCTTTCTAGCTATGCAGGAAAACGAACAAGGAAAAGGGCAGTTGGCTCGTTCCTCTAACCAAAATGTTAAAAACGACAAGAATGCGAAAGCAGATAATTCTGAATCCATCGCGAAGGCTGAACAAATTGCAATGCAAGAGAAGCAAAATTTGCTTCCTGTGCCTCCTGAACTAAATAAAGAGAATGATAAATCTGCAAAGATGCGCCCTCTTGTAGGGCAAAAAAACAAATCCACTGACATAGCATCAAAAGGTAAAGAATTGCTTGCAGCACCTGCAAATGAAACTTTTAATTTGATCAAGGTGGATGCGCCTTTACCATGGGTTCTGCGCAAAAAAGATGTTGATGGTGAAGTATCAGGCAGGGTGCTTTCAAAAGTTATAAGCCATGATGCACGTTTGAAAATCGAGCTTTCGTGCAAGGACAATGCTGCTGCATTTGCTCAACTTAAAATGAATCTAAACAAGATGGGGTATTTTGTTTATTCGGATGTCAGTACTCTCATGCGTTTGAAAAATAAAAATGATAAGTCGCCCGTTAATTACATGATTTACCTTGAGAACGCTAATGTTAACGATCTAGCGCAGTTGCTTGGGCAAGAAAAGCCCACGCTAGCCAAGGATGTTGCTAAAGTTACCCTAACGAGTTCTTTCTGGGAGGCTTTAGTCGTCTCAAAATTATCTTCAAATGACCGTAAAACCATGAAATTTGTTTTAGGCTTTGAGCCAACAGAGCAGGGCAGTTCTTCCCTCAACAACACTGCTAAACCTGCCATCGAATCAACTGAACCAGCCAAAGGAGGCTCTTTGCAATCATTGAAAAAGAATAAGAGTCCAGCCTTGGCGGTGTCTTTTACTGCAACACAAAATCTGGTTAATAGCGCTGAAGTAAAGCAATATCTCGAAACTGTCAAATCCAGTAATCAGTCCGGTATTAAAGTGCTTGTAGTTTTAAGAACAGAAAACTAAGGCATAGCACTGGTGATTCTTGTGGGTGGATTGCTAAATAGTAGGGGCAGCACTTTTTTATTCATGTATGGTTGGCCATAAGCGCCATAGTGACCACCGTTATTCCCAATCGAAGCATCTTCTGGATTCCAAGCATATTGCTTCAGTTTTGTTGCAACCAGTAATTCTTCTTCGCGATTTCTTGTAGCAGGAATAAACCCATATCTTCCCGCTGCATTTTGAGTTTTTCTGAGATCAGCGGTTTTTGTGAATTTTAAAATTGGTCCAAGAATGAAGGTGTCTTCATGGCTGTAAAAAACATGAACACTATCTTTTACCGCTGCGATAGCAGGAATAATTGGGTAATCCTTAGATACGGAAGGCGCCAAAAGAATTACCCTTTCGATGCTGTTTTCGTTCAGCAGGGAAACGCCAGCAAGTGCAACGGAAGTTCCTGCACTATGGGCGATAATGTTGATTTCAGCATCTGGATGTTGTTTTTGAATAATTCGAATAGAACTAGCGAGTTTTTCGCCTTGTTCTGAAATATGAGGCAGATCTGTTTGATCTGCAACAATTCTTAAATACCCGTGGGACCAATGGAAACGCTGTAGTTCCATGTTTGGGGGCAAAAGATCGAGCGATTTTTCCAAAACTTTAGCGACTGCTTGGAAATCGCCCGCACCTTCTATTAAGATCAGAAATTTCTTTTTAGCGGGAATGCCAAAAGAAAATTGTGAACATATTGCTGTTAGCCCAAGGGAGAGAATATTTCGACGGCTAAGCATTGTAATAAAACCTCATACTAGGATATCTTTCTATCTAATCGCTTTTATTGGCTCTATACCTTAGTTTTAAAAGTAGTTTAACCGCTACAAGTTTAGTCCCACCACTAATGCATCGCTAAAGGTCTAGCTATATTGCCCAGCTTTTGGAAGATGGGCGGGCTAGGAGGGAAGTTGCCCTTTGTTTTTTTCAATCTCTCCGACGTCTTAATTCGTCTTAATTTTAGAACCAATACTAATTCAATTTCATGGGTGCATCATGTTAAACAAATTTGCAATCATTCTTGGCTTAGCAGTTCTATTAAATCCCTCTGTTTTATTGGCAAGGGGCCTTTTGATTCCAGAAGACAAAAAAATCGCACCACTGATTCTTATCAAACAAATTGTTGATTTTAAAATTGAAGATCAAATCGCAGAAACCATGGTTGAGCAAGTTTTTTACAATCATAGTGATCGGCCTTTGGAAGCTACCTATATATTTCCAGTTCCCAAAGGTGCATCGGTAAACAAATTTACCATGTGGGTGGATGGCAAAGAAACCAAAGGTGAATTATTGGAAGCTGATAAAGCTCGCGAAATTTACACAAGTATCGTGCGAAGAATACAAGACCCAGGCTTGCTCGAGTATATGGAAAATAATCTGCTAAGAATGCGAGTTTTTCCAGTTCCTGCCCGGGGGAATCAGCGTGTTGCGGTTTCTTATACTTCTATCGTCCCCAAGGAGGGCGACATTATGGAGTTTATTTTTCCTTTAAAAGGTGAAATGCGGTCCAATCAGGTCTCCCAGGATTTCTCACTTTCTGGAACCATTAAGTCCCAGCATGGTATTGCAAATACTTACAGCCCCACCCATGACATTAATACGCAGCGTAAATCCGATAAAGAAGTTTCACTCAGTTTGAACAAAGCCAGCCTAGTTGGGGACAAGGACTTTCAGCTTTTTTATTCTTTTTCCGACAAAGTTGTTGGCATGAGTATGCTCACTCACCGCCCCAAAGCAACCGAAGATGGGTATTTTTCATTGATGATCAATCCTTCGATGAAGGGAAACAAGTTAAAGCCGATGCCCCGTGATTTTGTTTTTGTCATGGATACCTCGGGAAGTATGCGTGGACAGAAAATGGAGCAGGCCAAAAAAGCTCTGAAATACTGCATCAATAGCCTTGGTGAAAACGATCGTTTTTCGATGCTTAATTTCGCCACCGCCGTCAGCCTGTTTCGGGATGAATTTGTGCCTGCCAACGAGGAATTTAAGAACACAGGAAGAAAATGGATCGAGGGATTAGATTCTACTGGCGGTACTGCGATCCGAGATGCCTTACTTGCTGCACTAGAAATTCGAGGAAATAACGCATCTAGGCCGTTTGTAATTGTTTTCTTTACCGATGGAATGCCCACCATTGGTGAAACTAATCCTGAAAAAATTACCCGTGATGTTCTTGCCAAGATTAAACCCAATACCCGGATATTTACTTTTGGTGTGGGCGATGATGTCAATGCAACCATGCTTGATATGCTTGCGGAAAAAACAAAAGCTGCAACCACTTATGTCCGCCCTGCAGAAGATATCGAAATCAAATCCAGTGCCATGGTCTCGAAAATCAGCAACCCAGTGCTTGTTAACCTCTCCCTGACTTTTTCGCCCGACATACAAGTTCTAGATATCTATCCGACCAACTTGCCTGACATTTTTGAGGGTAGCCAACTAATGGTGTTTGGGAAATATAAAGGGAAGGGCGGTTCAGCAATCAAATTAAGGGGCGATCTTGCCAATGAAAAGAAAGAATTTGTCTACGAGTATAATTTTCCCGAAAAGACTTCAGATTCCAAAAGCTTTGTCGAGCAATTATGGGCACGAAGAAAAGTTGGATATCTACTCGACCAGATTCGTGCCAATGGTGAGAAAAGCGAACTCGTGGACGAGGTTACCAAGCTTGCAAAGAAATATGGGATAATCACTCCCTACACAAGTTATTTGGTTGTTCCCGATCATGTTGCATACCCAATTCATAGGCCTGTTCCTGGTTATCCCATCCCCGGGCCTCGCCCTGTGCCTTTTGGATTGCTGCCTTCATCAGGTGGTGATGGTAATCGTAAAGTCCTTGAATTTGCCCGTGAAAATCAAAGTAGACCCGGTCAACTTGCAGAGGGCAGGGCTGCTGCTGCTGAAAAGGCTTCGGAGTTTGCTGGACTTGCAGGTGCACCTGGTGCTGAGCAATTAAAAAAAGCCATGGATGACAAAGGTGCACTTGATCGTGCCAAGGATGCTTTGCGAAGGAGGGATCAGAACGCTGTTCAAGGAGGTAAGATGGGGGTTGATCTATCGGTCCAAAATCAAAGCTTTAGAGATCAGATCACTGTTTCTGAAACTGCAATCAAACAGATTTCAGGGCGAAGCATGATCGAGGTGGGTGGGGTTTGGATTGATGAGGGGTTTCTTAAGACAATGCCCACAATGGTTATTCAAGCTCAAAGTGATGCATACTTCCGATTGTTGGAAAAACAGCCCCAGCTTCGAAAGCTTTTCGGTCTGGGTAACTATTTGATTTGGGTCACCCCAGCTAATACCGCTTTGGTTATTGATACCCAGGAAGGTAAGAACACGATTTCTGATCAGGAAATCGAGCAGATGTTTGCCCCTAACAAATAACAGGAATCAGAGCAAAGATCAGAACTTTCTTTTGTTAGTGAAATTTTCATGGCAAGAATCTCTAGACTATGTTTAACATAGGCTAGAGATTTTATTTTTCCATCTTTGTGGAGATTGCCATGAGTGATTTTGTAAGTAAGAATTCGCGTAGAGTATTTGTTAAGCAAGCATCACTGGCTTTGCTTGGAACCAGCCTTGCTACGACTTCGATTTTAAAGGCGCAAGAGTTCTTGGGTAAAAAACAGCCCACTCCGAAAATTATCTTGGGTGTTCAGACCTACACCTATAGAAACTTTGATCTTGAAACTGCTTTGAAAAAAATGAAGGAACTTGGCGTTACTCAAGCTGAATTTTATCAAAAGCACATTCCCGCAACCAGCACCCCAGAGCAACTCAAGGCTATCTTAAATCTTTGCAAAGAATATGGCGTTAAGCCAGTTGCCTTTGGCGTGCAAAAATTTACCAAAGATCATGATGCCAACAAGAAGATGTTTGATTTTGGCAAGGCCGTTGGCTTTACCGCTTTTAGTGCGGATCCTGATCCAGATAGTTTTGAAAGCCTCGACAAGCTTTGCGCTGAATATAAAATTGCAATTGCGATTCACCCCCATGGCCCCGCAGGCAAGGGGCAACTTCATCGCTGGTACAGTGCTGAATTAATCATGGCAGGGGTGAAAGATCATCATCCATTGATTGGCTCATGCTTGGATACCGGTCACCTTATCCGATCTGCCCAATTGGGAAAAAATCTTGATCCAGCAACTGAAGTTCGAACCATGGGTAAACGAAACTTTGGAATGCACCTTAAAGATCACGACAATAAAAAACACACCGATGTGGTGTTTGGCAAGGGTGTTTTGGATGTGGATTCTGTGCTCAAGGCATTGAGTGATGTTGGATTCAATGGCATGATTAGCATCGAATATGAAGCCAATCCTCAAGACCCATCCCCAGATCTTAAGGCGTGCATCGATATCTTTAACACAGCGGTAAAAAAGATTTCTTGATAAACTATTTGGAAAGAGAATATGGCCTTTAACTTGCCTGTTGAACAGATAGAAGAACTTAGGAATACCAAGTACAACGCTACAGTTGTTGAATTGAAAAAAGCTCATTCTGACTTGATGATTGTTCGGGTGAAACCGGATAAGGCCATAAGGCCACATCGTGCTGGTCAGTATACTTTGCTTGGTTTGGGTTACTGGGAAGGTCGATATCCTGGTTGCCAAGAAGAATCCATTCCTGAGGAAGAGTTGACGAAACTTGCAAGGCGGGCCTATTCTCTTTCAAGTTCAATTCTCGGGCCTGATGGTTCATACATCAAGGCCGAAGAAAATGATTGGAACGAGTTTTATATTGTTTTGGTTCGGGAAACCGGGCGGGAGATTGCGCCTGCGCTGACCCCAAGGTTGTTTAATCTCGAAGTTGGTTCAAGGCTTTTCATGGGTGAAAAAATTACCGGGCATTACAATCTTTCTCATGTAAAGCCTGATGATGATGTGATCTTTTTTTCGACCGGAACAGGTGAGGCCCCTCATAACTACATGGCACTTGAGATGCTACGAAATAATCACCAAGGGCAGATTATTTCTGCTTGCTGTGTGCGTATGGGTAAAGATCTTGGCTACCTTGATGTTCATGATGTGTTGATGAAGAAAGCCCCCAATTACAAATACATTCAACTTACAACCCGCGAAGGCGATCCTTCCAAGAAGCGTTATTTGCAAGATTTAGTCAGGTCTGGCGAACTTGAATCTATACTCGGTTCAAAACTCAATCCCGCAAAGACCCATGTTTATTTGTGTGGTAATCCTGCAATGATTGGGGCCCCGTTCAAACATCTGGAAACAGGTGTGCGAACTTACCCCCAGCCCGAAGGGATTATCGAGCTTTTAGAATCCCGCGGTTTTAACGCAGATTTAGGCCATGGTCATGCCCCAGGCAATATTCATTTCGAAGAGTATTGGTCTTA
>CALARU010000163.1 GCA_937888715.1 uncultured Planctomycetaceae bacterium
TACAAAAATGTGCATTTGCCTCTATAAATGCAATGAATAACAGTCAACCCGCTTTCATTACATTTGGTAGTGCGCATTGTAATCTTGCAGCACATCGCGATTATTATGATGAAATATCAAAACAGTTCGTTTGTGGTTTTAATCCCGAAGGGTTGACGGATGACACTGTGCTATTGGCAAGAATTGAAAATGCTGATGGGAAATGCTTGGCAACTCTGGTGAATTATGCGTGCCATCCAACCACTCTTGCTTGGGAAAACACAAAAATAAGCCCTGATTATATTGGTTCAATGCGGGAAATAATTGAGAAAGAAACACTTGTGCCCTGCCTTTTCTTACAAGGGGCTTCTGGAGATCTTGGCCCTAAAGATGGATTTGTTGGAGATCATAAAGTCGCTGATCGCAATGGCAGACAACTTGGCTATGCTGTTTTATCTGGGTTGGAAAGCCTAGCGCCCACTTCTTCTTGTTTTACCTATGCAGGCCCCGTTGTTTCAGGGGCAACGCTAGGGATATGGCATCATCAGCCGTTACAAAAAGAAGAACTAGATTCTAAAAAAAGGTGGGGGTTTAAAGAAGTTACCATTCAGCTTCCATATAGGTCGGATCTGCCGACATTAGAAGAAACTAAGGCTCAACTTCTTCACTGGCAGCATGAAGAAACAAAAGCATTAAGTTCAGGTGATCAAGCGAGTGCCAGAGATTACAGGGCACTTGTAGAACAAATGACTAGGCAAATCACTAGGCTTTCTTCATTGCCCGGAACTAAAACTTATGAATACGCTTTTCAATTATTGACATGGGGGGATTCACTTTGGGTATTCCTTCCCGGGGAACTTTATCAGATGTTTCAAATTAATTTAAGAAAGCGATTTCCTAGCCATGCTGTGGTTATTGCCACCCTTTCAAATGAATGGCAGCCTGGTTATTTGCCGGAAGCATCTAATTATGGGTATGGTATTTATCAGGAAAAAATTGCAACCGTAGCTCCCGGGTGCCTTGAGGTATTGCTTGAAACGGTAACTCGTGAATTAAAAGATTTAATTAAAACTTATAGTTAAAATGGGTTAATCTTTTCTTTTGCGATAGGAACAAGTGTTTTTTAAAGCAGTATTATTTTTGAGTTTTATTCTGATCTTGCATTTAAAATTGTTTGACTGGGAAAATCCTCCTAGCTTTCCTTTAGAAGTTTGGTACTTTTAATTGTTCCTACCATTGGGGAAGATGTCCCCGGTTTAAATTTTCGTGCCAACCTTGTTTGATTTCCTCCTAGTTCGATAGACACTTTGCTTTTTTGTAGGAGATAAAGCCATTAACTTTAATCGTCGCGATCTTATTGCAACTATGGGCGCAGCAGCAGCAGGCCATGCCTTGATTGCTGATTCTGTTTCCCATGCCAACAACCCTGCAGCCAATGTTGATGATCGACATTCCACCATCAAAATTACAGGAATGCGTGCGACTTGGGTTAATCCCAATGTGTTTTTACGCATCGAAACTAATCACGGTATTATTGGTTGGGGCGATCTTAAAGGAGTTGATCCACGGGTTTCAAAACCTCTGGCTGAATCTCTTTTTGAATTAATCAATGGCGAAAATCCAACGCGCATCGAACATCTATGGCAGAAAATATTTCGTGCCCATCGCGATATCCGAGGTGGCCCTTTCCTTATTCATACACTTGCAGCAATCGATATGGCTTTATGGGATATTGCCGGGAAACTTTGGGGGGTCCCAGTATATCGCCTATTAGGTGGGCCAACCCGTGATCGCATTCGGGTTTATCACACCAAACAAGCAGTAAAAATTCCGGCAGCGCCTGAAGAGCATAGTGGCACCCCCGCAGCAATTGATGCCATTGTTGAAAGAATTAAAGATGCCAGGAAAAAAGTTGGCCCTACGGGTGCAGTCATGTTTGATGCCCACAGCGCCATCCCCCCTGCAACTTTAATTCAGCTTGCCTCAGCATTGAAACCGTATGATCTTCTTTTCATCGAAGAGCCCGCGGTTCCAGGAAATATTGAAGTTTTTAAAAGACTAAAGCAGCATATTTCAATTCCACTTGCAGCAGGTGAGCGAGATCGAACTATTTACGAAATGCTTCCTTATTTATTGCATCGTTGTCTGGATATCCTTCAACCAGATTGCTGCCACACCGGTGGTATCACCTCGATGAAAAAAATTGCCACCCTTGCAGAAGCATTCTTTGTCCCATTAGCGCCGCATTGTACAGCAAGTAATCTTGGCATTGCTGCATCACTGCATGTTACTGCTTCCA
>CALARU010000164.1 GCA_937888715.1 uncultured Planctomycetaceae bacterium
TTTGCTGAGTTCATCCAGAACGAAGTTCTTCCGCTTGTAGAGAAGAACTACAAAGTGAAAATCACCAGCGATCCTGAAGGCCGTGCGACTATGGGCACTAGCTCTGGTGGTTCCGCTGCGCTCATCATGGCTTGGTATCATCCTGAATGGTTTCGCAGAGTGCTCACTCTCTCTGGCACTTTTGTCAATCAACAATGGCCCTTCAACCCCGAAACACCTGGTGGTGCTTGGGATTTCCATGACAAGCTGATTCCTAATAGTGAACCGAAACCCATTCGCCTTTACATGGCTGTTGGTGATAGGGATCTATTAAACCCAAATATTATGCGTGATAATATGCATGATTGGGTAGAGGCTAATAACCGCATGGCAAAAGTATTGAAGGCTAAGAACTATCATTATCAATATCTTTATTGTTTGAATTCTGGCCATGGTATTGGCAATGCGCGCCCTCAGATTCTTCCAGGCGCCCTTGAGTGGCTTTGGAAGGGTTATGTGCCCAAGGATCGTTAATCGGTTTTGAAAACATCGCACCCACCCACATGGCGTATTTTGATCGTCGTTTGGGTGGGTGTTTTTTTGTCGGATACTATGCCTCGTAACAATCGAAGTTTTAAAGGGATATTCAGAATGAACAAGAACCACCTTTTTTTGATGGCTTTTGCAGCGCTCTTTGTGAGTGGTGTAAACCTTCCATTGATGGCTCAGGAAAAAGATACGGATGATAAGACTTTGCGAGTCTTTATCTTTGCAGGCCAATCCAACATGGTGGGTTCAGATTCTAAAGTGAAGGACATCAAACGATTCCCACCTTTTGTTGGTTTGGATATGCCACAGGAGAAGGTTCTATATTCTTACAATCTTGGTCGTGAAAACAAGGTTGTATCTAATGGGTGGGTTGCATTGAAGCCGGTTGATAATGTGGTTGGCCCCGAGCTTAGCTTTGCTAGAAAAGTCTCGCAAGAAATCAAAGCGCCCATTGCAATCATCAAGTGTGCTGCTGGTGGAACTACCTTGGGAGGCGATTGGAACCCAGATGATCCGAGCGGCTTTAAACTTTATCCGCTGGCATTGCAATTGATTCAGTCATCCTTGGCCGAATTGGACAAGATGAAAGTGCCTTATCGCATCGAAGGCTTTATGTGGCATCAGGGTGAAAACGATATGTTCAGCAAAGAGTTCAAACCGAACTATGGTAAAAACCTGCAGAACTTTCTGGCCAAATGGCGTAGCGACCTCAAGACACCAAAGTTGAAATTCTACATCGGGGAGCTTTGCACCAAGACGGTTTGGGGCATGGACAATCGTTTTAACATGTACGCAATCAGGGCAGGGCAGAAGTTCGTCACCGAAATGGATCCGCTAGCGCAATATATTCCCACCTCACATGATGCGGTTGAAATTGGTGGCGGCACAGGATTGCATTACCACTATGGAACTTTAGGCCAGCTTGAACATGGTGTTAATTACGCTGATGCCTATTTGAAGACGATTGGGAAAAATACAAACATTGCCCGCCCGCTAAAGGTTTGGCCTTATGAAAAAGGAAGCACAGTGAAGTTGTTTGTACTTGCAGGGCATCGCAACATGGAAGGTGAGCGGGCCTTTACCCAAGAACTTCAGGCGCTTGGTGGTCAAGAGTCGCTGGCGAATGACAATGCAAAAATAGCGTACAAATACAGCATTGGTGGCGGCTATAAGATTTCTGATGGTTGGGAACCTTTGGGCCCTGCTGGGTTTTATAGCACCTTCGGCCCCGAACTTAGTTTCGGCAAAACATTACAAGGCAAAGTACCTGGCAACATCGCCATCGCCAAGTTTACGCATAGTGGTTCGCAGATGAATGATTGGACACCGCAAGGGACTGAAGCGAAAGAGCTAAACCTCTATCCGAAATTTATCGCCTTCATTCAAGATTCCATCAAAGAGCTTCAAGCTAAAGGCCATCAGGTAGAACTTGCGGGTGTTTTTTATCATGTGGGCGAAAACGAAATGTCCATGGGGCAATACCGGAGAGATGCTGCAAAATGGTTGCAATCTACGGTCGTAAAGAGTCGTCAGGATTTGTCGTTACCTTCGCTTAAATGGTATGTCAGTCAACAGCAGCCTATTGATGAGAAGGGCCTAAATGCGATTGATGTAACTGCAAATCTGGCTGCAATTGCAGCAGCAGATTCTGCCTTTATTCACATCAAGGCATTTGATCTTCCCAAACAGGAAGAGAAGTTGGTGATAACCACTGCGGGCATTGTTCAGTTGGGGGAATTGATCGCCCAAAGTTACCTTAAACAAAAGTAATGGGATTCTTCTATGAACTTTACCTTGCGTATTTGTTTCTTCATGCTTGCCGCTTTTTTGGTAATGCCAGAAGCCGCGTATTCCTGGGGCCCGGGCCATGATGACATCATGCGTGCCATCATTGCTAGGCTACCTGCGGATTTACGCAAAACCTTCACACCTGAGATCATCAAGGAAGCGGTGCTGCATGCCAGCCATTATCCGGATAGCTTCGAGCCTTTTCTTGCCAAAGATATCGGGGATGCTGCAGTTGCGAAATTAACCGGTGCCAAGCTTAAAGTCCGCTATGATCTTCACTCCGAGCGCGGGGCTGCAATGTGCTTCATCATGCTGGTGGATGCCTTGCGCGAAAAGAATGCTGCTCATACCGCACATTGGATTGCCACGCTTTCGCATGTTATCTCTGATATGTCTGCGTGCAATCATGATCCCCTTGTTCATACAGCGACTTATGCATGGGCAGATTGGAAATTGAAGCTTCCAAATGGCAAGGATTACTCGAAGGTCAAATCGTTGCTTGATCTGGCAGATACCGCACGAGATAACAAAGGTGGCGCAGATGCCTTTAATAATGCAATCGCAAGGCAGATACTTAAAGATGATCAACGAGATGTTAAAAAAACACTCACGGAAATCATGCTTTACGGTCAGGAGGGGGCTGCATATTGTAACTCGCGTGGTGTCAGCATCCTTGAAGGTGCCGCGGGTTGGGTTGATAAGCAAGATATTACTGCAAAGAATAAACTATGGAAGAACATAGGCGAGCTTGGCGCCTGGGCTGTAGTGCGAACTTTGCGTGATGTTGAGGTTGCAATTCGTTTTGCCCAGACAGACATGAAACTTGAGATAACAGCAGAAATCGAGAAAGCCCATGAAGGTGATGTTGCTCGAATTTTAAAAGATCGCAACATTGCTGATGAAGCATTGTATGCGCCAATTCTTCAAAAGTTAAAACCAGATCAAGCACCAGCGGTTGGCATATTGCTTGAGCCAACTTGGGCAATGAACGGGGCGATGTTTGGTTTTGCAAGCCGTGTGCCATCTGTTGCCATCGCACGCACTTTGCAGAATTCCGGTCGTTCTTATGCAACATTTGATGTCAGGCATTTAATGGCTGATGGCTTCCCATCGCCCAAGCAAGTTCCTGTAATGATTATCGTTGCGAATTCCTACCGGGGTTATCATTCGCTTAAGTTGGAAAATTTGGAAGAGGGGTTAGCGCGCTATATTAAAAATGGAGGGCGCATACTTTGGATAATGGGGACAGCTAAGAATATTTCTAAATCGCTTACAGTAATCGAAAAAGCAAGAAAGCGACAAGATGACAAAAGTAATCTTCCGGTCACCGATGATCAATTCCTGATGTCAAGATTGGAATTAGTTGGTACTGATCTGAATGCTTTGAAAATCGTACATCCTGCAAAAACCGGAGCAGGTTGGCATAATCCTTACTGCCCATGGACTTTTGATCTTACCGACACTAAATCGCTTCAACCGTTGGTGACATTGCATACCGGTAGCCAATCTCAAATAGTTGGAGTTATAACTGCGGACAAGAAGATTGCGTGTGTTCCGATTTATGCACTAACGCCTTTCATTTTTGAAGGCAGTGATACCATCCCTTCTGCCCATGAACCGATGCTTGATCCTGTGTGTGAAAGAGTTCTAAATGCTTTGCTGCAGGGATTGAACTAAATTGTCATGGACTTACGCACGTGAACTTTACCCAGCGTATTTCTTTCTGTTTGATGCATTTTATTGCAGGAAGTTTTTGGTTTTGAACCTACGTTTCAATTCCCAGACCCCCCATGTGGGTCGAAATATGCAGCCTAGCACTTAAAATGCTATTGTTCGGAGGCAGAATTAGGCTTTACTTCTGCAGAAGACGCAGATAATCTTAAGTTATTATTCCCGCGCAGAATTGATGAATTAGACGTATGCGTTCGTCATTGCAAACAATACGCATGCCGAAGCTGGCTAAGATCGAAAACCTGCCTATGAAGACTTTAAAGCTTACTCTTTTGATTGTACTTGTCAGCGCATCCACGATTCTATCAGCGGATGTTCAGGTGACCCCAATCACTTTAGAAGCTGCCAAAGAACAGGGGCGTGCAAAATCCAGATTCTTGAAAGAAACCAAGGCGGCCACAAAAGCTACTGATGCGATCCCAAAGGCCAATGTTGCCTACTTCCAAAAGTCGGTAATGCCGATCTTGAAAAAGAGCTGCATAAACTGTCATGGTCCTAAAAAATCTGAGGGCAGGTTTCGCATTGATCAACTAAACCCTGATTTGCTAACCGGCCCCGATGTTGAACGATGGCGTGAAGTTTATAACGCAGTAAGCAATTCTGAAATGCCCCCTGCGGACGAACCGGGTTATGCGCTCGCCAACAATGATCGGGGCAACATGGTTGATTGGCTCAGCGGGGAGTTGAATAAGGCATCTCTCGTTCGTCGTAACACCAAAGATCATTCTTCTTTTCGACGGCTGACCAAGTACGAGTATGACTACGCGTTGCAGGACTTGCTTGGCTTAAACTATTCCCTTGCGAACAAGCTGCCCCCAGAAAGCGTAACGGAAGATGGATTTAAGAACAGTTCTGAGTTGCTGCAGATTTCTTCCATGCAGTTTGAAACCTATCGTGATATTGCACTACGGGCGCTGAAGCGAGCCACGGTAAGTGGTAACAATCGCCCAGAAGCTGTCACCTATATTATTTCGATGCAGCAAGAGATGGAAAAGGCTGTAGCTAAAAAAGATACGAAGGAAGTCGTAAAGGGTAAAAAGAATTCTAAGAGCTCAAAAAATCAGCAGCAGTTGCTTGATCAAAAGACTGGCGAGAGCATGCCATTTCCCGCTGTAAAGTTTGCGCCCAATGTAAAGGCCGTTACTGGACAAACACCTGCTGTTTCGCCTGTTGTGCTGCTTCTTCCCTCATCTAAAGAGTTAAAATTAGATCTGGATCGATTTCTTCCCGATGAGGGGAACATGCGCGTGCGTATCAGGGCAGGCCGTTCGACCATGAACCCTGATGAATACGCAAGCTTGCGTCTGATGCTAAGTGCCCACACCAGCAATGATGCCAACTTCTCGCAGGTTATCAGTCAGCGAGATATTCCGGTTACTGCATCTGCAGATAAGCCCGAATTCATAAACTTCGATATCCAATTAAGCGATATCCAGCGCAACCCGTTTCGAAAACTCCCCACAGCATATCCCAGAAGAGATGAGTTCCTGCATATTCAAAATGTGTCTAACGCATTTAAAGGGGAAGACAAACTTAGCGTTCTAATCGACACCATTGAAATCAGCGCTCCGTTCTACGAGCAATGGCCGCCGAAAACTCACACCAACATTTTCATCGAAAGTGCCAACAAGGGTAACGAACAAATCTATGGCCGTGAGGTGCTTAATCGATTTCTCAGAAATGTTTGGCGTCGCCCCGTAACCGCTCTGGAAGTCGATCAGTTCATGGCTCTGTTTGCGAAGTATCGGCCTGGCTTTTCGACTTTTGAAGATACCATGGTAGAAGTACTGGCAACAGCGCTGGCCACGCCTGAGTTCCTCTACCTGACTCAAAGGGTTTCGACAGATAAGACTAAAGCTGCAAGTATCAGTGAGCTGGAACTGGCTAGTCGTCTCTCTGTTTTTCTGTGGTCCAGTATTCCTGATGATGAATTGTTGAAACTCGCAGAGCAGGGTAAGTTAAGAAAACCAGATGTGCTTGCGGGGCAAGTTAAGCGAATGCTGGCAGATCCGCGCTCGAGAAGGTTCTCGCAGAACTTCGTTGAGCAATGGCTGGGTTTGGATGGCTTGAATAGTGTGACTCATATCCCTGCCCCCATGAGAGATTCGATCCAGGAAGAGCCCATCGCATTCTTTGATGAAGTCCTTAAGCAAAACCGCAGCATCATGGATTTCATTCATTCTGATTACGCAGTGGTGAATGAGCAGTTAGCGGCACACTATGGACTTGCGAAAATATACGGCCCGCATTTCCGCAAAGTGCCGGTCACAGCTCAATCGAATCGGGGCGGTATTTTGACGGTCGCTGCGATGCTCGCAATGAACTCTGATGGCAAAGATTCTAATCCTCTTAAACGAGGGGTATGGATGTTGAAACGCATCCTGCACGATCCACCCCCGCCCCCGCCCCCGAATGTTCCCGAAGTCGACCTGACGAATCCCGAGATTCTAAAAATGACTTTGAAAGAACGAATCGTAGATCACCGCAATAAGGCCGCTTGTCTTTCCTGTCATGCCAAGATCGACCCGTGGGGCATTGCGTTTGAGAACTACGATGCTCTGGGAATCTTCCGCACCAGCATCAAAAACAAACCAGTCTATGCGACATCTGAACTGTTTAATCACCAAACTCTGGCAGGCATTGAAGGGGTTAAGCGATATTTGCTGGCAGAGCGACAAGATCAATTTGCCCGGGCGATTGTGCATAAGCTGACTGCGTATGCGCTTGGCAGGCCATTATCATTTGGCGATCGTGCAGACATTGA
>CALARU010000165.1 GCA_937888715.1 uncultured Planctomycetaceae bacterium
GTACCATTTTGTAAAGGGTGCTTTTTGTTATGCCTTTTCGAAGGGCATCAGACATACGCATTATGGCCCCATGCTTGCGAAAAATTGTTATCGCAGGTTTAAATTCCTCACAAAAATAAACTGCTCGTCTGGTCAAAACTTAATACCTCCACATTTAAACATATGGAGGTATTATGGTTCATTTGAAAAGCTTTGTCAATTGATTACTCTGGTAAGATGATTGAGATACCCACAAAGCTGCCGTCCGCCATCCTTAACAAATGCGACGCCCTAATTCTCAACAAATCACTTTCCTGCTTCGGCTGACCATTTACCAGGAGGTGTTCCGTTGTTAGCCATAATAAACACCAATTGTCTTAAAAAATTATTCAGATCTTGAACAATGATATCAAGATTGGCTGGTGCGTCTTTTAAATGTGACTTTCGAATAAACCAATTTCACTGCTTCTGTTTTTCCGCATTTGTTGAAAAATCTGATTGTTTTTATTTGTAAGGCAAAAGCTATTGTTGCAATTCAGATACCGATTCAAACTCTGGGTCTTTGTGAATTAGCACTGCATCACATTGAAGGGACGTAGCTGCTATCCAAGCATCTCCTAGCGACAATGGAAAACTAGCCTTCATTCGAGCAGCCAGTTCAAGTAATCCTGGCGTTTCATGCACCCATGTTATTGGCAATGCTTGACATGAGAAATAAGCCTTGCGCCCTTCTGCTTCACCTTCGTTTTTCCAAACCCGGTAAAATAGCTCCATTAGTGACATGAAGCATCCAAAAACAACAACCTGCGCTTTGCTCGCTATGCTGGGTTCCAATGTCATAGCGAGAATCTCAGCAACGCGATCGCTTCCAGGTTCGTTATAATGCAAAGTCAACAACGCAGAAGTATCTAATACATAAGATGTCATGCCTTTTTGCCCCGCTTATTTTTTGACGGTTTTTCTTTGGCCAATTCCGTTTGCCTATCTGATTTTCTATCTTGAAGAAACTGCGAGACAGAACCGATTTTTCCTGCGCCTCGGAAGTTTGCAATTGCTTGCATTCCTGATAACTTTTTCGATTCCTGTTGATGCAGTGTGTTTTTCATATGTGCTTCAAAATCTTCTGGTCTTACCATTAAGGCAACTACCCTACCATGCCGAGTGATGGTAACTGGTTCCCGTTGCACCGTATCAAGCAACTGGCCAAACTTATTCTGAGCTTCGACTGAAGTAATCGTAATCATCGAATTAACGCTTTAAATTAGTTAACATAGCTATCTTAGCTACAATTTAAATTTGCTGCAATTTTCATTTTTACTGCGAAGACGCAAAGATAACATAATCAAGGGCTTTCTGGTGGTTCTTCGCGTAATCAGTGGGATAGGGTGACGAAGGTGTCCGCAATTGCTAAAACTTTTGCTACCAAATTAATTAACTCGAGTTGTGAAACCGAACTACTTGAAAAGTTTCCTACCCATGTTGTTGCCCGATGGATGGGGCATGATGTGAAGATCTGCGTAAAGCATTACGCGCAAATGACTGACGATCATTTCACCCGGGCGATTGGTGGCGGGAAAAGCGGTGCAGAATCCGGCGCAGATGTGGCGCAAAAAGGGGCGCAGCAAGGGTTCGCAACCCGTATAGGATTGGTCGCAAATTCTAACTTAAGTACTGATCTAATAGAGGATTGTGCTGAATCTTGCGAGTCAGAGGAATTGGGTGCTAAAGCCCAAAGCGGAGAGGGCGGGATTCGAACCCGCGGTACGATGTTACTCGTACGCCGATTTAGCAAACCGGTGCTTTCGGCCACTCAGCCACCTCTCCGTATATTTAAATCTACTAAAAAGTATAGAGTTACGCAAGAAGACTAAAGCAAGCATTTTTTTTCGTTCGAATTGGATTAACGATTCTTACGATACTTTGGGTTTTTCTCCAAATAAGCGTTAACTCGATCCTGTCGCTTAATTGCATCCGCAAAGAAGGCGACAGCCTCGATTAAACGCTCGTCAGGCTCTGCACAGCTAAAACGTAAGAAGCCTTTACCAGCCTCACCAAAGCATTCGCCACCAAGGCAAGCAACGCCTTTGTTTTCGTCTGCACCTTCAAGTAAATACATGGCCAAACCGTGTGAGACGATGCCAAGCTCGTCGCAAATTGCTGAAACATCAGGAAAGACATAAAAGGTGCCAACAGGCATGAGAACCTTGACGCCCGGGACTTTTTCAAGTTCGCGGACTAGGATTTCGACTTTCTTGTGGAATTTCTTCATGACTTCGTCGCGTTCGTTGTCATCATTTTCGATGGCAGCTTGGCCAGCGAGTTGGACGATAGGGGGGACGCAAGAAAGCGAGGTGTTGATCATTTTCCCAATGATTTCAGCGACTTTAGGATCAGAAATAGCGTATCCAAGGCGCCATCCACTCATGCTGTAGGATTTGCTGAATGTGTAAACCGCAACGGTGTGATCAAGCATGCCAGGTTGTGCCAATGGGGTGAGGTGTTTGCCTTTCCAAACCATGTGGCAGTAGGGTTCATCAGAGAAGAGGGCGATGTTTTTGCCAACAATAAGCTTGGCAAGGCCCTTCATATCGTCCTCGGTTGCCACACCGCCTGTTGGGTTGTGTGGTGAGTTAAGGAAGATAGCTTTAGCTTTAGGTTCGTTGTTGATGAAATCTTCGACATCTTTGAGGTTGGGCCGGAATTGGTTTTCTTGTTTAAGGGAGCTATAAACGATTTTAGCGCCACGCCTTTCGAGGTTTGGTTTGTAAGTGGGGAATTGAGGAGAAAAGACAAGAACCGCGTCGCCTGGGTTAAGGAAGGCTTCACAAAAGAATTGTTCAAAAACTTTAGCGCCTGGTCCAACAGTGACATTTTCGGGCCCTATTTTGACGCCAAATTCCTTGAAGTAATTCTTGGCGATAGTTTCGCGGAAAGAAGGAAGGCCCGGGGAAGGGCAGTAATGTGTCATGCCTTGATTGATTGCGTTAACGCCTGATACGAGGGCGTTTTTTGTGCTGTTAAATGGGCTGTCGCCGATTTGCAGTTCTATTACATCTTTGCCTGTGGCTTTTAACTTTTTGGCAATAGCAAGAACATCAAATGCTGTTTCGCCTGTAAGTCCTGAAGCAAAAAGGCTTAGTGTAGGTTGAGACATGAAAAGGTCCTTTTCTTGAAAGCAGGTAGATATATTAAAAAAACAACTGGACGAATTATTAATGGCTAGTGGTTTAGGTGCGGAAGTATTGTAGAAGCCCATTAGTCAGGTTGTTAGTTGTAAAAACAGACAAGATTATTGTAGTGAAAGAGGTGGGAGTGACAGGGTGAAATTAAATGCAAAAAGCTCCGGGGAGAAGCCGGAGCTTTGCGGATGAAATCAAAAATTAAGCAGCTTTAGCAAGAAGAGTTTTGCTAGGCATAGTGAGATTGGTTTGGTGCATCCAACGGCCAGCGTCGGGTGCGCCGTGCCAGCGTTGAAGGGAGATTGACTGAGCTTTCAATTTTTCTTCATCGTCGAGGAGATCATTGAAAGCGGGTTCGATGTTAGCGCGAACCTGTTCGGAAGAACGGCCGACGAAAAGAAGCATTTCAGATCGATTTTCGAAAACAACAAGAGCGCGCCAAACCTGCGCCTTAGATTCAGTTTGATAAAACATTAGAACAAAGCCCTCCATGGCAAAGAGAAAAAAGATCAAGGGTATAGCATGCATAAAAAAACGTCTTCCTGTCAAGTACAGGAAGACGTTTTTTGGATAAATAAATTAAAATAGTGTTAGTAGCTGGAGCCACGGTCACCACGGTCGCCGCCGCGTCCGCCACGGCCACCACCACCACCACTACCGCCGCCACCGAAGCCACCACGACCGCCGCCGAAGCCACCACGGCTACCGCCACGATCACCACCGCGTTCGCCGCCGCCGCTGCCACCAGGGCCGCGTTCTTCGCGAGGACGAGCTTCGTTAACAGTAAGAGCTCGGTTTTGGAACTGGAAACCATTCAAAGCTTCGATAGCTTTGGTAGCATCCTGATCGCTAACCATTTCGACGAAACCGAAGCCGCGTGAGCGACCGGTTTCACGATCCATAATAACTTGTGAACGGGCAACTTGTCCATGTTGACCGAAAAGTGCATTGAGATCATCTGTGGAGGTCGTCCAAGTCAGATTCCCTACATAAATATTCTTCGCCATCGCTCGTCCTTTCCGTGCCAAAACTTCTTAAAAACTGTTCAGGACCTAAAAAACCACCGAGGTTGTGAAAGCTGAAACCCAAGAAGCAAATATGGCACCGTATACCAAAAAAACCTAAGTCTGGAGCTCCGGAAATCGAGCAGTACCGATCATAGAACAATTTGATAGGTAACAAATAAGCATTGAAAACCTGTCACATTATCTAATTCACCAGAGAAATTTGCTTATTTGAAAGATTTGGAAAAGTGATGCTCATTCGAGGTGATCGCCAACCAAAAAAACCAAAAAAGAAATTAATCCGGGGATTCCAACCATCCATCTCCTGATCTACCAGCGGTCGGCCACGACCGACCCAAGGTCACAAGTAGTTTTTATATACGGAAATGGCAAGGTTGTAAAGAAATAAATGCCATTCTTTTTGAGTTTTAACCATTTTACAGCAAAGTTGGTGGTCCAGGTGTTACAAATTCTCCAAATAGTTAAAAAGGAGCTTTTCAAAAGA
>CALARU010000166.1 GCA_937888715.1 uncultured Planctomycetaceae bacterium
AGCGTCCGCAGATTTTCTAATTGAACTAAGACATTTTCTTCGACGGTTGCTGTTACAAGACGATCACCTTCTAGGTGTCCATAGTTATCTTGAACGATTCTGCGTGTCGTCTCTGCGTGGGATAGCCAGGATGAAAGCGCTGGTAAATTAGCGACCATTTCTGGTTGTAACAACCCTTTCATTGCACCACAGTGCGAATGGCCGCAGATGATGATGTCTTTTACGTAAAGCCCTCCAACAGCGAATTCAATTGTCGCAACTTCTCCGCCGTAGGCCGCACCATGCGAAGGCACGATGTTTCCTGCGTTACGAAGGATAAACAAATCGCCTGGTTGGGACTGCGTAAGCAGGTTAGGGTCGATGCGGGAATCTGAACAGGTGATGAAAAGCGTTTCAGGATTTTGACCCTTGGATAATTTTTCAAAGAGTCCCTGAAGGGGTCTGAAGTTTTCTTCTTGGAATTGGTGGATACCTTCGATTAACTTTTGCATGATGTCCTCCAATATGGTTATTCAAGCACACGATCATTAACTGAAAAAAGATGGATTTGAGGATCAAGCCCAGTCTTTGCGGGTTTTCCCAATGGCTTTACGAAGTTCGTTTGCATCAACGGTTTCTTTTTCAAGAAAGACGGTTGCATCGAGCAACCAAGTTGCGATATCCGGTTGTCGAAGTTGGTAGAAAACATGCCTACCTTCCCGCCTTTCAGAGACAAGCCGGTTAGCCCGCATCACCATGAGGTGTTGAGAAACCCCGGAATGGCTAATGCCAAGTGCATCTTTAAGGGAGTTGACATCATGTTCTCCATTCCGCAACTCTTCGATTATGCGAATGCGGTGGGGGTGAGATAACGCCCTTAGGAATTCCGCAAGTTCTTTTGTCACCAAGGCGCGATGTGGCATAGCCAGCAACCTTTCAGATGTATTCAAAAGTTTGAATGTCCTAATGTTTAAATATATAAACATATAAAGGCTTTGTCAATGGAATTGCCTGAGTTTGTATGATTGTGCGGTAGAACACCATTATTTAACTAGGGAATCAATTCGGTTTGAAAAATAAAGGTAGGCAGGATCAACCGATCCTCATTGTGAACAGATTGATCAAGACGGGTTTAAAAAATGAAATGTTTGTTTTAGTGGGATTATAAAAGCGAGCAAGTTTTACTTTGGTTTTGGCCCACCGAAACCACCGAGGAAGGGGATCATCTGGACGCCACGATCTTTGACTCTTTGGTTCATACGCACCCAGTATTCGGTCATTTGTGCCCGCATTTCAGGCGTTGATTTATCAAGGCCATCGGAAAGCCTTTTGTTGCGCTCTTCTGGGCTGGGTGTTCCTTTGCCTTTTACATTAGACCCGTTGGGTGGGGGTGTTTTTTTCGCAGTATTATCTGTGGCTTTCAAGCTGGCTTTAGGGCCTCCCATGCCAGGTGGGCCAAAGCCCCCTTTTCCACTCATGAAACCTTTCATCATGTTTGCCATGCGGTCGATATCTTTATCTAAAGCAGCGCGTTGTTCTTCTGGTGAGGATGAGAAAAAGCGATTGAATTTTTCCTTGAACTGTTCGTTCATGCGCTGGGCATTTTTATCATCGTTACTTTTCTTTTGGGAATCTGACATTTTATCGCGGATGGTTTTCATGGTTTCGAAAAAAGCTTTGCGCTCTTCTGGTTCCATGTCTGCAATTTTTTCGATATTGACGCCTGCAACTGCAGC
>CALARU010000167.1 GCA_937888715.1 uncultured Planctomycetaceae bacterium
TTTACCATTCACATATTAATCCTTCGCTTGCGCTTCAGGCTTGTAAGGCAAGAAATATCTTTCAGAGCCGGAAGTAACAACCGTCGCTCACGCTTCCGGTTCTGAAAGAAAATGTGGGGAAGAGTGAGCCTAGTTATCGCTGGGTTGGGGTATGATGGAAGGCAATAGCGAGGCCCATTTATCTTGGGCACTGATTTCAAATAGATTCTCGCTGGTTGCTTTTACGAGCGCCCAAGCTCCCTGACTAATTTCATTTTCTAACTGCCCTGGCCCCCATCCCGCATATCCTGTCATCATTAAAAATCGTCCAGTAGCTTCCTCGGCATGCTGCTGGGTTGCCTGCTTAACGCATTCTTCGTCTCCAATAAAGACACCTGGCACAATTTGTTTTTCTTTCTGCGATTGCAGGTCCATCCATTCTTGATGCCCATGCAGCATGAGTAAACCTTCGGATTTACATGGTCCACCTAAGTACAGGGGAAAGGGCAAAGTCCAAGCCTGGGGAGGCAGGGGCCTGTTTACTACCAAGCCAAATGCACCGGACGGGTCATGTTGCAAAAGCAATATAACCGTTTGCTGAAAGGTTGGATCTTGCAGACTAGGTCGGGCGATTATGAACTGGCTGGCATGTGACATTTTTTACCTCGAGAATTTTTGTCTTTTCAAACACTCGGGACCCTCTCTTATTAATATACGCTTACATAACCGTACTTGGGCAGATATCTAATTAAAAACTCTTCATTTTTCATGGAGTTTGTTTAGGCAGTTTTGGTAGACTGCCCCCAATGTACTTCTTTTAACAAGGAAACTTAATCATGGATCGATTCTTTTTTACCCTTCTTGGTCTAATTACAATCCTTGGCATGACCGCAACGGTTGCCACCGCTGCACGACCCATGCAGGTGGATGATCTGTTTAAATTCCTCAGGGTTTCGGATGCGCAAATCAGCCCCGATGGCTTTTGGATCGCCTATGTTGTCACCAAGGTGGATCTCGATGCGAATAAATCTTCTTCCAACCTTTGGCTGGCAGATGTTGCAGGAAAAAACCCTCCTAAAAGACTTACCTCCACCGATAAAAAAGATAGGCACCCCCGCTGGAGCCCCGATGGCAAACGCATTCTCTTTGAATCCTCGCGCTCAGGCGAAACCCAACTTTGGACCATCGACATCAGAGGGGGCGAAGCTAGGCAGATCACCAACCTTGCTACCGAAGCCTCGGGCGCAATTTGGAGTGCCGATGGCAAAAATGTCGCATTCGTCTCTGCTGTATATCCCGAATTTGCCAAGCTCCCGTTCAAAGAGTCGGATGCTGCCAACAAGAAAAAAATGGATGAGATCAAAGCCAGCCCCATCAAGGCAAAAGTCTTTACCAAGCTTTTCTACCGTCATTGGGATAGCTATGTTGAAGATAAACGCCAGCACCTATTTGTACTTCCCTTTGATGCCAATGGTGCAGAGGGCTTTGCAGAGCCCCGGGATGTGACGCCTGGTGATCGCGATGCTTTCCCGACTTCTTCCACTTTTTCTTCGGGTGATGATTTCACTTTTTCCCCCGATGGGAAATACCTGGTGTTTAGCGCAGTGCCTGAAAAGGATGAAGCGTGGAGCACCAACATGGATATCTGCAGGGTTTCTATCAACAACACTTCGGATAAGTGGGAAAATCTGACCAAAGAAAACCTCGCTGCAGATAGCGCTCCGATGTTTTCCCCGGATGGTAATTATCTGGCTTACAGGGCGCAAAAGCGACCAGGGTTCGAAGCGGATAAATGGGAAATCATGATCGTCGAAACTAATCAGGAAGGCACCTTCAAAGGTAAGCCTGTTTCTTTCACAGGGGCTTTGAAAACCGATGTATCTGTCAATGAATTTACTTGGGCAGGTAAAGATAAAATCCTTTTCACTGCTGATCATCTGGGCAAAGTTGCGCTGTTTCAAATCCTGCCTCTTGAAGATGTTAAAGCTGCAACCCTGATCAAAAACCAAATGTCTGGCTATAACTCTGGTATTAGTGCAAGCGCTGATGGCGCAAAGATTGCTTTTCTTAATGCAAGCATGGCGAGTCCGCCCGAAGTTTTTGCAGGCAACGCTGATGTGAGGCTTTCCAACCCGATCAACATCAGCAAGGTTAATGAAGCCCTTTTAACTGAACTCGCACTTCCCAAGCCTGAGAGTGTCACACTTCCGGGTGCGGGAGATACTCCAACTCAGATGTGGATTTTAAAACCCCCGGGTTTTGATCCATCGAAGAAATGGCCTGTCGCTTTTCTGGTTCACGGTGGTCCACAGGGGGCTTGGGAAGATGGTTGGAGTTATCGTTGGAATCCACAAGCCTGGGCAGCCCGGGGCTATGTTGTTGCATTGCCCAACCCAAGAGGTAGCACGGGTTTTGGCCAGAAGTATGTGGATGAAATTTCTGGGGACTGGGGCGGCAAATGTTACGAAGACCTTATGAAAGCCGCTGATTATGTCGAAAAACTTCCCTATGTCGACAAGGATCGCATCGGTAGTGCGGGTGCTTCTTTTGGTGGCTACATGATGAATTGGTTCTCTGTAAAAACAGGCCGGTTCAAATGTTTGATCAGTCATTGTGGTGTTTATAATTTTGAAAGTATGTACACGACCACCGAAGAAATCTGGTTTGATGAATGGGAACATAGCGGTCCACCTTGGGGGAAAGGCAGAGAAAGTTATGAAAAGTTTTCGCCCCATCGTTTTGCAGAGAATCTTGCAAAGTTTAAAACTCCGATGTTGATCATTCACAATGATTTAGATTTCCGCGTGCCCATCAGTGAGGGCACCCAAATGTTCACCGCTCTGCAAAGACAGGGTGTGCCTTCTAGGTTCGTTAATTTTCCTGATGAGGGGCATTGGGTTTTGAAACCAAAGAACAGTCAATTCTGGTATAAAGAGGTCTTCACCTGGTTGGAAAAGTATGTTCCTCCCGGTGGCCGCTAAAGATTTGTTTATATCTTTGATTACAGCTATAATGATAATAGGTTTATTTTCAAGGAAAGGAGATGTGTATGTTTAAGCGATATGTAATGCGAATCGTTGCACCCATACTGCTGCTTGCAGGTTGTGGGGAGATGCTTTCGCCTATTAGTGAAGATACTGCAGATGCAAGTTTGCAGCGATACACGGTGGAAGTACGGGGTATGTCGTGAATGAGTTGCCCAACTAAAGTGCGGTCCGCACTTGTGACAATTCCTTGGGTGGTTAAAGAATCGATCGTTACCAACCGTAATACTGAAACCGTAAGGTTTGCAGTCTCAGACAAGGAAAAGTTCAACCTCGATGAACTCAAGCAAACGGTGACTGCCAAGGCAGGCAGCCGTTATAATGTGACTAAAGTCATTCAATAGGCTTCTGATTAAATCAATAAAGGCTCTCCCTGATAAGATCAAGGAGGGCTTTTTCTATTTGATGTGGATCACTTTACCTGAAGCGTTGGAAGCGTAGATCGCTTGGATTAATTCCACTGCCCTGCGCCCTTCCCTGCCATCAACCAAGGGCTTGCCACCTAGCTTGATTGCGTTGACGAAATCGGTCAATTGTCTGGTATGGCCCTGATGGCTGATAGCAGCGGGGTTGCTGGATCCACCAGAAGCGCCTACCTTTTGTGCAAAGCGGGTTTTCACATCGTTATCGTGGGCGATGGGTTCAAGGAAATCCCACTTGAGTATGTCATCTTGCTCTATGACTGCGGTACCTTTGTCGCCATGGATGCCGATGGTTTTCGGCAGGCCTGGGTGAACACTGGTGGTAGCTTGAATAACGCCAAGTGCTCCGTTTTGAAATTTCAAACATGCAACGCCTGTATCTTCGACCTCGATGCGTTCGTGAGCGAGAGTAGCGGTGAAGCCTGTTACATGGGTGACGGGGCCCATCATCCAAAGTAATAGGTCGACATTGTGGATTGCCTGGTTCATGAAAGCGCCCCCGCCATCAAGAGCCATGGTTCCCTTCCAGCCGCCTTCATCGTAGTAGGCTTGGGTGCGCCACCATTTGCAGGTGGTCTCGCCGAGGGTTAGCCTGCCAAATCTTTTTGCATCAACCGCAGCTTTGAGTTCGACATTGGCATCGCCAAAGCGCGAGGGGAAGATGGTGCAAAGAAGAACTTTGTTGGCATCGCATTCGCGGATGATGGTATCGCAACGATCTACTGTGATTTCGAGGGGTTTTTCAACAACGACATGTTTGCCTGCGCGGGCGCATTCGACTGCGGGTTCCAAGTGGGCACCCGAGGGAGTGGTGATGATGATGATATGAATATCTTTTCTTGCAAGAACAGGTGCAAGATCTGGATAGATATCACAAGAGAGTTTGAGTTCTTCGTTCATTGCTTGAGCGTTTTTGCCACTTCTGCTAATGAGCGCTAGAAGTTTTGTTCCGGGAATTTCTGCAAGTGCCCTGGCATGAAATCTTGCGATCATGCCACATCCTACAATTGCAACGCCTAGTGGTTGTCCTTGGTTCGCCATCGATTTACTCCTGATGAATTAAGGATGCTCAGAAAGAATGGTTTGGAAAGCCTTGATGAGATATTGAAGCCCGCTGAACAGAGTGGCTGCAAGCATGCCATAGATCAGTGCTGCTCTGGCATAAAAGCCAAAGGTTGGATTAATCCATTCGAGATTCATGAGGTTAATAAAGATAGAGATGAGGGCAGCGCATTGAAGAATCATCTTGGCTTTACCGAGGAAGTCTGCACCAAAGCTGACGCCTTTTTTCTCGATGAAGTTTCGTAATCCGGTGATGAGAAGTTCTCGAGCAACGACAACGGTGACCATCCATGGGGGCAGCCAGCCTTCTTTGGTTCCTATGGGGATTAGGAAAATAAAGGTTCCACAAATTAGAACTTTATCAACAAGAGGGTCTAGGTTACGACCCAAACTGCTTTGCATGTTTTGGGTGCGTGCGAGATGGCCATCGAGCCAGTCGGTGAATGCAGCAAAAATAAAAACAAGAAGAGAAGCGAGCCATAATTCTTGCGAGATGAGATAAAAGAGAACGAAGGAAAGGAGGAAGCGCAAGCCTGTAAGTTGGTTGGGCAGGTTGAATAAAACCGCCCTTCCTGAGTTGATGGCCTGCGTGCCTGCGAGGTTTCTTTCCATGAAGCAAATACTCTTTATGCAAAACTAGCGAATAGAAATTACCCTGCCTGCAAGATCGTACCCATCCGTTCCGGTGATTTTGGTGCGAACGATATCACCCGAGCGAAGGCCTTTTCCCTTTAGGCGGATCAGACAATCAATATCAGGTGCATCTGCAAAAGTTCTGCCTCTAAACTGGCCAGGGACTTCAAGATCGGGCCCATCCACAATTGCTTCTATTTCCTTACCTAACTGCGATTGGCACCACTCGAATGCAATAGGTTGTTGCAAAGCCATGAGTGCGTTTTGCCTAGCGGTTTTAACTTCTTCAGGCAGATGATCTTCGAGCCTCGAGGCGGGGGTGCCCGGCTCAAGAGAGTAGGTGAACACACCTAACCTTTCGAATTTTGCCTGCTTGACAAATTCGAGAAGTTCTTGAAACTCTTCTTCGGTTTCGCCCGGGAATCCTGCAATGAAGGTCGTGCGAAAAGCGAGGTTTGGAATTGCTGCGCGTAGTTTTGCAAGCAGTGTCTCAATATCGGCTCTGCGTACTTTTCGTTGCATCCTGCGCAACACACGATCGTTGATATGCTGCAAGGGCATATCAAGGTAGGGCACGATTTTTTTCGAGCTCGCGATCACTTCAATCAGTTCATCGGTGAAGAATATCGGATACGCATAAAGAATGCGTATCCATTCAATCCCATCCACTTTCTCTAATTCACGCAACAGCGCTGCAAACCGGACTTCACCATAAAGATCGAGACCGTAGTAGGTGGTGTCTTGGGCGACGACCAGAAGTTCGCGCACTCCATCAGCAGCAAGTTCCTTGGCTTCGCGAATCACTTCTTCCATCGGCTTTGTTACATGTTTGCCACGCATCGAAGGAATGGCACAGAAAGTACAAAGCCTGTCGCAACCTTCAGAGATTTTGAGGTAGGCAAAGTGCCTGGGGGTGATACGAAAGCGCCCGGTGTCTTCTTGGGCTTTCACAGGGGCAGGGCGAAATACCGAGCGCTGTTCATCTGCTGCTTTTTTGGAAAGTGTACGATTGATGATCTGGACTATTTCTTCGCGAGCATGAACCCCAAGTATATGATCCACCGTTGGTATTTCTTCAAGAAGCGCATCGCCTTTGCGTTCCGCTAGGCAACCCGCAACAACTACTGCTCCTAGTTTGCCTTGTTCTTTTAGATCCAGCATTTCTCGAATGACGCCCAATGATTCCTGCCTGGCTGGTTCTATAAAACCACAGGTGTTGATGATGACGAGATCTGCACCTTCTGCGTTAGCAGTAAGAGTGTATCCATCCTGGGCAAGTTTCCCGAGCATGCGTTCGGAATCAACGAGGTTTTTTGGGCACCCAAGGCTTACGAAGGCAAATGTCCCTTTGGACTTTACTGGTTCTGCCATTGGAGTTTTTTTGGAAGTTATCTGCATTATATTGCTTCCCGCAGGCAAAAAGCCCCTGCGAATTTATTAGGTTGTGCAAAACTACTTGTGTTAGTCCTTTTCCGGTTCAAATACCCTAGATAAATGTCACAAGTAAAAAGACTCTACCACTTAGTCTAGCTATTCAGCGTTTATCTTACAACGAATAGGCACGAATGGTTTGGGTATTTTTGAAGCTAGCCATGGAAAAGGGCGCATAGCTCAACTCTATAAAACACCAAAAACCTTACCAGATAAGAAGATAGGGGTTGCACAAAAAACGCCAAAAGTGTCTAATATGGGCAGTCTGGGTAAAAAATAGGCACTACGGCCGTCTGTTTTTGTTCTTTACTGATACCGTTCTTTTCAGGTGCTAGTTCGTAACTCATGGACATCTTTTTTCTACTTTTCCTGCTGAGTGTAATTTTTGCACTTCTCATCTTTTTCCTTTGGGTTGGAATAAAGGTAATCAATTTTCTCTTTGGCCTTCTTTTCTCCTCGACTTTACCACCACGATTCTGCAAAGCTTGTGGCAGCGAACTTAATCCAACTTCGACGCAATGTTATAACTGTGGCAAGAATCCCCTGCCTGCCGTTTCCACGGAAGTGAACGAACTTCGTATAGCACTTGAACAGTTAGAAAAATTAGTGGATCGGGATGAAGTTTCGAAAGAGGCGAGCTCTGCGGTTGTGGTTGCGTTGCAAAATCGCTTGGCAAAAATCACCCCAGTTTCAATTCTGCCAACCCTTCCTGCAGAAACCTCAAGTATTCAACAATTAATGTCTGTTATAGAGGATGAAAGTGCCCCCCCGCCTTTGCCTGTGGTTATACCTCAGGAATCTAAAACTCAGATTGAAGAGGAAAGGCCCGTACTTCCTTTCCCTAAAAATCCTGAAGAGCCCGTTATTGTAAAACCACAAAGATCGCTTGCAGGGGTGCTTAACCTGTTCCTTGAAAGTCGCAATATTTTACTTGGGGAGTTGGTTGGTGGATTGTTAATCGTTGGCGGTTCGGTTGCATTGGTTGCAACTTTATGGAATAGCCTCGAACAAGTTCCCTACTTCCCGTTTTTAATGCTTGCAGGAATATCTGCGCTACTTTTCTTTGCTGGTCAATACACGCTGCATCATTGGAAGTTACAATCCACCAGCAGAGGCATGCTGGTCATCAGCATTTTGCTCGCAATACTTTCTCTTTTGGTGCTTGCAAACCTTGGCCTTGCTGGTTCAAGTTATTGGATAGCTGCAGCGGTTCAGGTCATCGCCCTCACAGGCATCGCTGCCTTGTTTAAAAAAGCGACTTCCGATCTGTTTGAAGATATTGCCTTTGCTGGAATCCCACGCCCTTTGACTCTGGGGATATTAATCTTTTGCGCTGCGATGTTGCTTGCTTCATGGCATGTGCCATTGGATATGAAAATTGCACAAGGCGGGGCAATTCTATTAGCGCTGCTTGGTGCTTTTTTGTCTCGGATTGCAAAACCTGCAACCTCTGCAAAACTAATTCTTTTTGCACTGCTTCTAGTCTTTTCGCTTTTTGTTTCTCAAGGGTTTCTTTTGGCATCGGGTGCGGATTTTGCAACCTCTTCGCTTGCTATACCTCTGATATTTGCAGGTGTTGTATTTCTAGTTTTGCAAATCCCTAGGCCAGAGGCATCAGACGATGCTTTTTCATTGGCAGGCCCGCTGCTTCATGGCTTCGGTATTTTAACTATTACAATTGCACCATTTCTTGCATGCGCCGATGTTTCTTCGATGATCCTAGCGTTATGGATCGCCATTGTAATGCTCGTCTTATTTTCCAGAACTGCAGTGCCTTTGTTTGGCCCGTTAGCAGCCAGCCTGCAAATGGTTATCGCTTTTTCTTTGCAAGTGCATTTGCTGAATGGAACTTTGAGCCCAACTGTAACACTTGCTTCGTTGGATCTTATTAAAATTTTGGTCGAACCACCCTCTGCGTTTGTAATGCTTCTTGTCGGGGTTTTAATTACTGGCTTTGCACGATGGAATCTTGAAAATAGTTTGGAACGCAAGGGCTGGATTGCAGGGGCATGGATTGCTGCGATGAGTTCCTTGGCGATGGGTTGGGCGCAAGCTGAGGGCCCTGGCCCAGGAGGCGTAATCGCTCAAATCGGATTTGCATGCCTTCTCTTGTATCTCTATCAACTGCAAACTAATCGCTTTAGCGCTATTATCATCGCAGTTTTTCCGATCTCCGCAGTTGCTGCTTTCTTATACCCCGACCCTCCTGCAAATTTTGGATTCGCCTGCCTTGGTATGGTCGCATTCATTTATTCTGCCCTCGCAAGATTCATTCCTTCTTCTGCTAAAACAAATTCTTTAACTCAAGCATTTAAGATACTTTCCTCCATTCTCGTGGTATGTTTATTACCCGCATGGCTTTTCCTTTCGAAAACTCCTGAAGATAAATCTTTCTTCTTTAGTTTGGGCGCTTTGGAATTGGGCATTGCCTGCATCCTCCTTGCTTGGCAATTTAGTAGGATGGAATTGACGCTTGCAGGGTTGTTGTTTTGGTCGATTTCAGGCTATAGTTTTTTTCAGCATCACCTCTTATTTCCCATGCCTTTTACTGCAGGGGTGTTAGCTGCTGCAACTCTTGCTATTCTTTTGCATCTTTTAAATAGCTTTTTTGTTTTCTTTGATTCGCTTTGGGATGAGGGTGTGCAAACGCCTGCCCAAATTTCTGAATTCTGGCTGCTGCTGATTTTGCCTTTGGTCCTTGTAGTGGAATCTGCGGGCGCAGTTCTTGAAGCAAAGGTTCTTGATCTTCCACTTGCAATTTATCTTGATTGGTTTGCATTTGCTGCGTTACTGAGAGCGTTGTTGGTTAGCAGCAGTCCGTGGTTTCGAACCTTCCAAATGGCGATGGCAGGCTCGGTGGGTTGTTTGTCTTTGCACTTCATAAGAATGCAGCCTTGGTTTCTCGAACAAGGCGGGAATTTGAGTCACCCTTGGGCATTGCAAACCTTGGGATGCTGGCTTTCTTCCCTCGCATTTGTCTGGAGTGTATTACGATTTGAGGCACGCAAAAGCCGTATCTTCCGCGATATCTGGTTCGAAACAAGAAGATCTATTGATGAATGGACACTTGCAACCCTATGCGCAATTTTACTCGGATTAGGCTTATTCAGTGGCTTCCTTTCGTCTACTTCTAATTGGGGTTTGCTACCCGCAAGTGATTGGCCCAATCTGATGATGGGCCAAGGTATTCTTCTTTGGTATGCGATTTTGTTGGTTACGTGCATCATCTATCTTTGGGATGAAGCCAGCTATCCAAAGCTTGTATTGTTTCATTTACTCATTGGTTTTGGTGCGACCTCGCTGGGCTATCATCTTGGAAAAGAAAACATTGCGCTTGGTTTGAATCTGAGTTGGTCGGTTTGGTTCCTTATCGGCTCTATTCTTCTTTCTTTTAATGATTCACTGAATGCTTTTTGTAATCGTTTCACTATCCGGGTGCAGGAAGGCAATCTTCCCGAACGCGCCTTGAGATGGAATATTGCGGGCTTTGCATTACTTACCCTTGCCTGGAAACTTGCAGAAGATCTTGCATCACTCATGCAGGATTCCGCTCAGATTCCTTTTCAAGCAAAAGACTTCTGGGCCCCCATCGTGGTTCTTATCCTTGGGCTTTTTGTCCAAGTGTTCTCACTGCGCAATCAACGCTTCTTATTTCATATCCAATGGCTTGTCATGGCCGCTGCAGGTGTTGGTTATATTCGTTCCCTGCATCATGTGGGGCAGGTGGACAAAGGTTGCATAGTTATTTTGCCTCAGATGATGGCCCTTGCAGGCGGACTTTTTCTTTGGGTTTGGTTTTTACTAAAGCGCTTTGTTGATTTCAAATTCGCAGATTATCCCTCTAGGGCAACTTTAAGTGCGGGTTCTCTTGCTGCTGTTGCAATCATCCTTGGATTGATGCGCCTTAATGGTTCTGCCAATGAAGCTCATATATTCACTTCCGAGGCTGGTTCTATTCTGGGTATGGTGATGCTGGGCTCTGTTTTAAGTGGCTGCACCGCATTGCGACTTCAGGAATTCGGCACTTTATATTGGCGTAATGTTTTCATCGCTGGGTTTGGAATCCTTGCTACACTTGCTTGTGTATTTGAACGAAACGAAACTTTTGTAGGCTTGAAATTTCTTGTTATTGCAGGGCCGGTTTACTCGCTTCTCTGGGTCTTTGCTTATCCCATAAAAGATTATTTTCAACACCGCTTGCTGCGGATTCAGTTCACCAACCTTAGTGAGTTGGCTGAAATTCTTCAGGGCTTGGGTTTGTTCCTGCTATTTCTGATTACTTGGGCTGCATGGCCTCTTGGGTTCACTATTCATGGCATGATAGGATTGGGATTGTTGATCGCAACCTCCATGATGCTTGGTTGGTTTCGTAAAAGCGACAGGCATGCAAGTATTGCATTCTGGCTTTCCTCTCTGTTTGGCGCACTTGCGATTTATCATCAAAATAAAGGCGATGCTTTTGTTAATTGGTATGTGTTCATGATTGCAGGAGTACTTTGCGCAGCCTCGATTCAGACTGCAATATGGTCACGAATTAAGGTTCTTAATGATGAATGGTTGTTGAAATCTAGAGTGTCAGCTCTTGAAGCATTTCACATTTTATTGCCTTGGGTTGCTTTACTGCTGTTGCTTCTTCCTACAGGGTTTCAATTTGTTTTGGTAGGTAAAGAAGGTTTGTCTACCAATTGGTTAGTCATCATGTCAGGCAAGACCATTTGTGTTGCAATGGTATTTAGTTTAATTGCCAACCTTTATTATCGGCTGCGTGCTGGCCTTCCACTTGGAATCATCTGCACAGGCTCGGTTTTGAATTTCGGGATAGTTGCAGGCTTCATTGAACACGATAGGCAAGGTAGCTTTTCCAATGCCTTACTAGCCATCTGTGTAATCTGGATTTTATTTGGATTTACAATTTCTCTTGTAGGCATTGTTTTTCAATCCCTTGGGAAAACTTCCACTTTTATTGATGAAGAATCTTGGCCTACGAATCTTAATTTTATTCTGGCCGCATCACTTTTTATTGCTATTCGAATGGGTGGAACCGAAGCAGTTGATCCCTGGCTTGTATTCTCCCTCATTTGCCTAATTGCGTTGGTAATGGCGATGATTGCAGCTTGGCGCAACCTTGCAGGTTATGCCTTTGCAAACATTTTGACTTCACTTGGTGGGTGTATCTATCTGGGGATTGCATTCCATCTTCATCATCCGTTGGATATGGTTAACTTAGTTTGTTTGGGCCTTGGAAGCATCTCATTTTTTTGGTTCTTTGTTTCCTCTTTGCCTGTTTCTGGAATCAAACTCCTTGCCATTCGTATGACTGAATCTGCGATGCAAATTGCTTTGGTTGCTATGGGGCTAAGCGGCGCAATTATTTATTTCGGTTGTTTGAATGGCCAACTTTACTTAACTGATCTTCCTCTTGCATTTTACTCAATTTCTATCTTGGCACTTGTTGCTCTAGTTGGATTTTTCACACAGAAAGTGAAGTTTGGCGATCTTGGTTTATTCACCCTAGGACTAGTTGCGATTGCTTACTGGCTACGATCTAGAAATTTGCTTTATGCAGAATTAATTCAAGCTACCTGTATTCCGTTAGCTTGGTTGATTACTTTAATTACAGGCATTATTGCAATGCCTTTTATGAAGGTAAAGCCACTTTGGTTACCAGGTGTTCAAGGTATTGTGTCAGGTATTATTTTGCTACTTGCTGTTTGGATCTCGTGGGATGCTGAAATTTTTGAAGAAAGAATCATAGGCGCTTGTGCAACTTTTTGTGTTGCGCCTTCTGCTTTGTTTCTTGCTTGGGCAGGGCTTGGTACTTCCCGGAGTGTGCGTAGGGAGTTTTTATTCTTGCTTGCTGCAGCTTGGTGTTTGCTTTTGCAGGCTGTTCCTTCTCCGCTTGATGATTCCCGCTGGCCCCAAAGAGCCGCGTTATTACAATTTGCTATTTTGGTGCTTGCAATAGTTGGCAGATTGATTCTAGGAAAGCTTACCGGCGTCTGGGAATTTGCAATCAAATTGATCCGAGATCGTCTCCCTATTTTTGCATTTCTTTCAGTCTTTTGCTCTCTTGCTTTGGAAGCAATTTATTTCAACCCTGATGCAATGAAAAGCCTGCAACCTGAATGGGCTGTTCAATTGGTTTTGGGTTCTGTTGCTATCTTGGGCCTAGGTTGTTTGTGGTTTGTTTGTTTTCTTGATGCCGAAAATGCCAGCGATACTTCTTGGAAAAATACCAGATACACTTGGGGTATGATTGCTGTATTTGTTTCAATTTTCCTGCATTGCAGACTTTGCAGGCCTGAATGGTTTGGTGGTTTCTTTGGGCAATACTGGTCGCTTGGCGTGCTTATTCTTTCTTTTATTGCTGCTGGTATCTCTGAATTATTTTTCCGAAGGAACAAACAAGCCATCGCTTTGCCCATCATGTTATGTGGTGTATTGATTCCTTTGGCACCCCAGTTATCCTTCTGGTTTAAACAATTTTTAGTTGCCTATCCTGAACAGTTTTTCTTCATGAAGGCTTTTGCTGAATCTGCAATGAGGTTGCCAGGTGATTTTGCAACTCAGGCATTCTTGTGGTTTCTAGCAGCATTGGTTTGGGGTTGGGTTGCAATGCAGAGGAACTCTTTTTACCTTATGTTGGCTTCTTGTCTGGGATTAGTTAGCGGATTTTGGTCGCTATGGGTTAGCCAAGGTTTTTCAATTTTCCAACATCCGCAAATGTGGCTCGTGCCTCCTGCAATCTTCCTCCTTATTTTAGAATTTTCTCTACGCTCGAAACTGCACAAAAACCTTTCTCAATTCCTACGCTACACCGCCCTTGCATTCCTTTACGCTTCCTCCGCTTCGGATCTTTTGATCTTAGGTATTGGTTATTCTGTTTGGCTACCTATTGCCCTTGCATTCTGGTGTGTTATGGGGATTTTGGCAGGCATGGCTTCACAAACTAAAGGGTTTCTTTATTTCGGGATGGCGTTTCTTCTCATGGATATTTTCTTCATGATATGGCATGCAGCGGTTGATAAAGAACAGACATGGGTTTGGTGGATAGCGGTTATTATTTTAGGAAGTGCAATCTTGGCAATGTTCACCCTGTTTGAAAAGAAGAAAACAGAAGTGAAGAATCTGATGAACAAATTAAAGTCCTGGGACTAGACTAGCAAGTAGCCTTTTCTTGTTCCTGTAAACTTCATTTTCAATAAGTTTTATGCTCGTATTTTAATAATTCAATGAATTTGCTAGACTCAATCTAGCCTAGGAGAGGCCATGGTATCATACAAAGGAATGTTTACATGAATAGTTCAGGATTTCTTGTAGGTGTTGTTCTTTCAAGTATATTGGGCCATGCAAATCCAGATCTCGAAGCACTAAAACAATATCAAAATCAGCTCCTAAAAGAAAAATTATCAACACCTATAAGTTCCTTTAATACTCTTTGTTTCGCTGCAGAAGCATACCCTATAATTCCGAGTTTGATGCGCGAGGCTTTTTCATGCCTAGAAGTTGAACCGGGAACGATATCTCCTGATATTTTAAACAGCATGATCTTGGATCTTAATGATATTCTTGATGAGTTATCTGTTCCTTTGAGGGACTTTAACACATTATCTATTCAGGATCGAGTTGTTGTTTTTAAAGATGAAGCACTTAGTATTAGTTTGAAAAAGTGCAATGATGGCCTTTGGCGCTTTGACAAAGAAACCGTAGCTCAAATCAAATCCATGCGGATCGTTTCTGCAAGCAGAACTCAAGCAAGAAAATTAATTGCTAACCAACTAAAATCTGGTTTGCACGACCCTAATAATACAATGAGTGAATTCATGATGCATGCTTGCAATAGTGATTTTATCTCAGCCACACATCATCTTGATTTTTCTGAATTTCCCCCAGATCAAATAAAAACAAAGGGAGCGTTAATTGGTTGGAAACTTGCTGCGATCATTCAGCGTAAAGGTTATTTATTTACTCAGGAAATTCCTGAAGATCCAAACGGGCCTAAATATATTTGGAATGCAAGTAGTAAGGGTATGATCGCTGTACAAAGGGTTTATATACCCGGGGGAAAGATGCATGGCTTTTTACCAAGGATACGATTCGTGCAGTTGATTTGATGTATGAAGATATCAAAAATCAACCCATTGATATTCGCTATAAAATAATGGGTAAAATTGTTCCCCCAGTTCCTGATAATTTTGACCCTTCACTTTTTCAGTTAAAATCGGGAAAACCTGATCTCGTACCAGATGAACTTTCTACACCCCGTAAGCTCCTTAGAAATTTTTACCTTGCGATCATGGTGGCTGAATTTGATATCAATCAGCAAAAAAACCTCAACAACTTTCTTGATTTAAGTATGCTTCCTGTCGAAGATTTGGAAAATCTCGGCCCTAAAAGAGCGGTCATGCTCGATGCTATCCTTCGGAAAATAATCCCCGACTCTAATAACCTAGCAGATTCTTGGAGTAGTCCAACTCAAGTGATCAATGGTCCTCCCGGATTCGAACTTGGAATTCTCAGACAACACGATGGATGCTGGCGTTTTGGCCCCGAAACCGTTGCAAATATTCCTACTATGTTTGCAAAGCTTTCATCTGAAGAGCAGGCTAAATATAATTCCATCCACGACCTGACCAATCCGCGTAATACCATATTTTTCTTTTTAACTGCTGTTAATTTATTTAATGATCGTGAAGCTATGCGGGCATTGGATCTTTCCGAAATACCTGTTCCTGCCCGGCATGAGTTGGGCCCTGTGCTTGCCTTTAAGTTAAAGTTTATTTTCGACAGGCTCAGTCAGGTTTATCTGCAAGAAATTCCAACTGATTCTAAGTTGGTTAGTTATGAACTTTATCGTGGGCCCTTTGGTAAAATTTTCATTTCTCCGCAAGATAATGGGAAGGGGAAAATTGAATGGAAGTTTGATTCTAGTTCGGTAAGGCACATTGAAACTATTTTCAATGCTGTTATTGATATGCCTGTGCGATCAGATTTTATTAAATTAAATTTAGTCAGGGTTAAGGCTGATTTTTGGTCAGAACCTGGTGTATGGTTTCGTTTGAATGTGCCTGCAAAGTATCATCAAATATTTTTCTGGCTTTGTATCTATCAGTGGGTTGTAGGGTTTATTTTTACTATTCTTAGTTTTTTGGTTGCGATCTTTTCTACTTTTATTGTCAAAATTGGAATTCATCATTTTGTTCCAAAATCGAGTGCCATTGTTTTTAAAACCAGAATGAGGCGCAATTTGCGAGCCTTGAAAGCTCTGATCTTTTTTACCCTTGTCTACTCCTTCATTCCTTGGCTTGATCTTCCCAATAATATTGCCATTTTTATTTACACTGTAGAACAAATTTTTATAACACTTGTTGTCGCATGGTTCTTCCTGCAATTGGTTGATACTATCGCGCTTATCTATGAAGTTTCTGAATTCATGATCAAATACAAGGGTGTCGCAGACATGCTTGTTCCTTT
>CALARU010000168.1 GCA_937888715.1 uncultured Planctomycetaceae bacterium
CTCCTTCCTTTCGGTTAGTGTACATAAATACACCTAAGGAGCCCAACCATGGTTACAGCAGATTCCTCCCTTTGCATTCATTGCGAACTATTACCCAAACACGATTCTTCTCTTTTATGCGCCCGCTGCAAATCCATGGCGGGCATTCGCAGGTTATACCTCCGCAGGCGCGGCTGGACTCCCCATTGGGATGCCCACCTACTTCTCCTTTCCCAAAAAGCAAAACTCCAAAAGCCTCTTTTCTCCATCTGATTTATTCTCTACTTTAGAAAGCCACACCTATGATGAAGCCACACCAAGATAATTCAAACCCAGATACCAACATCTTCTGGAACACCAAACCGATTCCCAAAGAAGCTGATTTATTTTCGGGCGAGATCGATCCCCTTACCACCGTTCGCTGCCCTGTTTGCAGTTTTCCCCTCATCGCAATCATGCGTAGGCACGGGCCCAGATTTTCCTGCGGATGCAAAGGCTACGAACGATAAACAAAAACTTTACCTTTTATTAAAAACTCACCTGCACCCATCGCACTTATCTGATCTACATTAAAAAAATCTACTCAACCAGAGGAATCGAAAATGGCACAAGCACATGGCCCCTTCAACATCCCACTACCCGATCACCTCGCCTATCGATTAGAAGCCATTGTAAAATCCCTGCCCAGAGATCCCATCTACACCCTCAAACGCACATCCCTTGCAACCAAGGTTTCTCTCAATCAATCATCGGATGCCTCCAACACCCAAAGATCTGATGTTTCTTGGATCAGTGAAGAATCGATCGATCGGAGCGGCGACATCGTTCTCGCCAACGGCATGGACGATTCGCTTTTTAGTGCCAACCCCGTGGTGACGCTCAACCACAACTACGAGTTGGCACCGGTGGGCCTTTCTGCCTGGAGGAGGCCCAGCGCAGAATCAGGCTTCAAAGGAATTAAAGCGAAAACTATCTACCCAACAAGGCCTGAATCATTCCCGCAAAATCTCCCTTGGATACCCGATCAGATATTCGCCCTGGTTCAAACAGGGCTATTAGCTGGGAAATCAATTGGTTTTCTGCCCCTGATTGCGCGTAGCCCAACCTCTCAAGAAATTAGAGACACACCTAATCTTATTAAGGTTAATCTCATTATCGAAAAATGGCTTTTGCTCGAATACGCTTGCTGTGCATTCCCCGCGCAGCCACACGCTTTAGTGCAAACCGTGCACGCTTGATTCTTGTTTCCCTTGCCCTTCACCTCTTTAGAAAGGATTGCACCATGCAACCTCTTGAACATGATTCCCTTGCCAACGCTTCGATTCATAATTCCCAAGCTGATGCTGGATTAGCAGAGCAGGCCTTGGCGGACTTTGCGAAATCGCAACAGCTTTCACGCAAGAATGCAGCTCAGCTTATTTTTGGCCATGATCAAGCAGACTTAAAAGGCAAATCCTTTGGCGACTGGCTTGTTTGCGTTCGCAAGAACGATTGGCGCACCCTCGAGCGCAAGTATCAATCCTACCCCTCTGATGGAAAATCCGCTCTCAATACCTCTGTCGGAACCCAAGGTGGCTACCTCGTTCCAACCGAGTTCACGGATAAGCTGCTGCAAACTGCGAGTGAAAAATCTGTAGTAAGACCCAGAGCCACGCTCATCCCCATGGCTTCCCGCGCAGTTCAGGTGCCATGCCTCGATTCAACCACCGTTCCCGCTTCCAGCGACAGCGCATTTCTAGGTGGTATCGTTGCCCGCTGGACCGAAGAAAGCGTTACCTTTAATGAAACCGAGCCCATCTTCAGACAAGTGGAACTCGTCGCCCACGAACTTTCAGGCTATAGCAGGGTCAGCAATTCTTTGTTGGAAGATAGCGCAATCGGGCTCGAACAGCTTTTGATAACCTTGTTTGGCAGAGCAATCGCTTGGCATGAAGATCATGCATTTTTGCGGGGCGATGGTGTGGGCAAGCCTCTTGGAATTCTTAATTCCAACGCTTTGATCAGCGTGGCTCGCAGTGCTGCAAGTGCCTTTGCTCTTGAAGATGCAGCAACCATGCTAGCTCGGCTGATGCCTGGCTGGGCACCTTCCAGCACCATTTGGGCCATGCACCCTACCGTTGCAGGTGAACTTTTTCAGATGTCGACCTCGGCAGGCAGCGCAATCTATCTTGATAACGCTCGCGATAAACCCGCTATGGTGCTTTTCGGAATCCCTGTTGTCATCACCGAAAAGCTGCCCGCGCTTAACACCCTAGGCGATGTTCTACTTTTAGATCTGCATCACTACTTAATCGGGGATAGACGCGAAGTAGAAATCGCTTTCTCCGAACATGTTGCGTTCACTTCCAACCAAGGCGCATGGCGCTTTGTCGCCCGGGTCGATGGCCAACCCTGGTTGCGTTCCCCCATCACCCTCAACGATGGCTCTTC
>CALARU010000169.1 GCA_937888715.1 uncultured Planctomycetaceae bacterium
CGACCATTTTAAGCACCATCGTAAAATAGTCATGACCAATTTACGACGCTACTTAAATTGGTCGGCATGAAATAATCAGAGTTAATTACTTGTAGTTTAAAACAGGGATTTAGTGCCTAAGAATAGAACTTCTTGCGAACCTTCACTGCATGCGACTGAACCTTTTCAAAGGCATGAGCGATGGCATTCATTGCGGGTTCATTTTGTAGCAAAACCGGATGATGCAAGACGAGCATATTTTCATGAGCATTTGCAGCTTCAGGCAAAGGGCCAGCGCTCTGCCAGCGGGATGGCGATCTGCTCACATGGAGGGCAGCAAAACCAGCATCAAGTGCAATACCTTCCGCCTGCATCGCAGGAACCAAGCACTCACGATCCAAACCAAACTTTTGCGGATTCAGTCTTAGCCCTAATTTGTAAAAAGCATGCTGATCAGGATTGAATGAAGCTTGAATAAGTTCAATTCCATTGATGGAATGGAGTTTTGTCTGCAACAGTTTCACTGAAGCCATGCGTAAAGAATTTGCTTTTTTTAGGTCTTCTAATTGGGGAACAAGAACCACGGCTTGAATTTCGCTTAATGGCGCCAGCTTGCTACCCCGTAAAAGCAACATCTTCGCCTTTTGTGCCAACTCAGGTTTATTGGAAAGTATTGCACCGCCCCTGCCCGAAGTAATCAATTTCGAACCACCGAAGCTAAGAACGCCAAAGTCTCCCCAAGTACCTGCACTTTTCCCCTGCACCACCGCACCAGGGTTTTGGCAGGCATCTTCTATTACACCCACGCCTGCGCTTTTGCACTTTGCCATGATTGTTTTCATGTCAGCATGTCCACCATGCAAATGTGAAACAATCACTGCTTTACAACCCGCTTCGATTGCAAGATCAATTGCCTGGGGCGAGATCTGCCAGTTTGCAGGATCGAGATCGATAAGAAAAGGTTTTGCCCCCAAGGCATGAATAGCAAGGAAGTTGCCCGGGTATTCGTAGGCAGCCATGCCAACTAAATCGCCTGGCTTAATACCTAAAGCTTTCAAAGAAGTTTCTACCCCGAGGGTACCACTCGAGCAAGTGAGTACATGAGGGGAAAGAAAATGTTCGCCGATTAATTTTTCAAGTGCGAGTACATGGCCTGAATCATAGGAAGCCCAAGAGGAATCGTTCCAAGAAGATTGCAGGGCACGAAAAATTGCAGGGTCATGAATGGGCGAGGGTGGCCCTGAGGGAAATGCCATATCTCCATCAAGGAAAGCAGGCAAATCGGAAATCATGAGAGCTCCTGCAAGCTTGTTATGGGCTGAAATAAGCTGGTTTTACGCGCATGGATTCAAATGCATTTTTGGGAATCAAAAACACATCAGCAAACTTGCCCGAAGTTGCAAAGTAAGATTTATCTCCATCCATTTTGCCAACTAAAAGCTTCTGACTTTCTTTTTCTCCTGTGATTTTAAACTCAACTTGTAGGGCACCCTTGGCAAGATCAAGCTCTTGCTCAGGTTTGACGCCCGAGTTAAAGGAGACAAACTTTTCAGCTTTCAAAGTCGCAAGCGCCATTGCTAGAACTTCGGCTTTAACAGGATCCAATTTAAATTCTGCAGGAGCCTTGGCAACCCAAGATTTATCCTTGCGTTCAAGCTCAATTGTAAAAGGTGAACCCAACAAGGATTGCCAACCTGTTAGCTTGATGGATTCAATTTTTGCGGGATCGAGTTTGGGAAACACCACCAGATCCTGAAGCTCTGCTTCAAGCGCATTGGTGACAAAGCGATCGGTTATGAATACAAAATCGCGCCAAGCTTGTCGGGCGTAAATACCAGTCTTATCTGGTGATTCTTTACCGAAACCATATTCAAAAGTTTTGGCATCTTTATCTTTACCCAAGGTGACAACCGCTTTGATACTTGCGGGGTTCAAACCATACTCACGGGTAAGTTCGCCTTCTGGTGCTTTTTCTGCAACCAACTTGTTGGCTTTAAGATTATTCAGCGCACCGAGGGCATTCATAACAAGCCCGGCATCAGCATTCTTGCCTGCTTGCTCGGGGGGCAAAACAATCTTCCAAGGATCTTCTTTTTTATCACGACTAACTTCGAAAGTTTTACCCGCACGGGAAATCGAAAGCTT
>CALARU010000170.1 GCA_937888715.1 uncultured Planctomycetaceae bacterium
GAGTCTTTTATTAATGACACATCACCCAACGCTTACGCAAAGCTGGTGGATGGTTTGCTTGCCAGCCCGCATTATGGCGAACGCATGGTCTGGGATTGGCTTGATGCCTCGCGCTACGCAGATAGCAATGGGTATCAGGGTGATAACGAACGAACCATGTGGCCTTGGCGTGATTGGGCAGCATCTGCTTTCAATGATAATCTATCGTTCAAGGATTTCACCACTTGGCAACTTGCAGGCGATCTTCTTCCCAATCCAACTATTGAGCAACGCCTTGCAACTGGCTTTAATCGCAATCATATGATCAATGGCGAAGGCGGAAGAATCGCAGCCGAAAACCGCATCGATTATGTGATGGATATGTCCGAAACCATGGGAACAATCTGGCTGGGCCTGACCTTCAATTGCTGCAGATGCCATGATCATAAATACGATGCTCTTTCGCAAAAGGATTACTATCAGCTTTTCTCATTCTTTAATAACACGCCTGTTGATGGTGGAGGTGGGAACCCTCAAACTCCCCCCGTGCTCGAATTTTCGAACCCTGAACAGCTTCTAAAAAAGAAGCAACTTGACTCTTCTGTGGGTAAGCTTCAAAACCAGGTTGAAGAACTTGAGAACAAAATATTCCCTAGGGAGAAAGATAAAAAGGCATCAGACTCGGATGCTGCAAAGGATTATTCCAAAGAGAGTAAACAGATTCTTTCCAAGCCCGCAGGCTCGAGAGGCAAGGCGCAACTTCAACAACTTGCAAAGGCAGTTGAAAAACCCAAACCAGAACTCTTTCTAATTTTGAATAGCCTTATCAAAACTATCGACGAACGAGACAACTTTTCAAAATCGATGCCCCGTGTCATGGTGATGGAAGAACTTCCGAAGCAGCGAGAAACTTTTATTCTTAACATTGGTAATTACGAAAAGCCCATGGCCAAAGTTGGTATTGCTGTCCCTGCCGTGCTTCCTCAAATTCGCAAGGCTGATGCAATCAACAGGCTCGATCTGGCACAGTGGCTTGTAACCAAGGAAAACCCCCTTACCTCGCGGGTGATCGTCAATCGATTTTGGCAGCAATTCTTTGGAACCGGAATCGTCAAGACATCCGAAGACTTCGGCGTGCAGGGAGAAAAACCCTCTCATCCCGAACTTCTTGATTGGCTTGCAGTGGAATTCCAAGAGAGTAATTGGGATGTCAAACATCTTGTTCGACTGATCGTACTTAGCGAAACTTATCAACAATCTTCGAGGTTGGATCCTGAAGCTAAAGAAAAAGACAGTGCCAACAGGTTTCTTTCCCACGGCCCAAGATATCGCAGGCCCGCATGGATGATCCGTGATCAAGCGCTTGCTGCATCTGGCCTTTTAATTCCTCAAATTGGTGGCCCACCCACTCGGCCCTATCAGCCACAAGGTATCTGGGAAGATGCAACCTTTGGTAACAAAAAATATGTTCAAGATCAGGGCGAAAATCTTTACAAGCGAAGTGTCTATACCTTTTGGCGCAGGATCATCGGCCCCACCATGTTCTTTGATACCCCCGCTAGGCAGTATTGCAATGTCAAGCTTTCCCGCACCAACACTCCGCTTCATGCCCTCGCAACTCTTAACGATACAACCTATGTTGAAGCCTCGCGTGTGCTTGCGCAAAGAGAACTTCTTGCAACAACCAACAAAGATGAAGTTGTGATTGAAAACATCTTTCGTGCCATACTTGCAAGGAAACCAAGTATTGAGGAAGCTGGAATTTTATCTGCTGCAGTTAAGCGGTATCAGGATGCCTTTGAAAAAGATGCTGAAGCTGCGAAGAAATTTATCTCAGTGGGCAAAATGCCTGCGAGCACCGCCATCGAAAGTAAAAAGCTTGCAGCGTTTGGCACCCTGGCCCTTTCCCTTTTCAACCTTGATGAGGCCTTGAACAAGGAATAATTATGGATCCTAGAATTCAACAATCGTTGCTGGTGAACCGTAGGGAATTCTTCGGGAAGCAGGCCTTGGGATTAGGCACTGCTGCGCTTTCAGGCTTGCTTGCAAAGGATGGGTTCGCTGCTGCCCCCCAGAATAATAGGCTGCCCGATCTTCCCCATTGGAAGCCCAAAGCAAAGAACATCATCTACCTATTTCAGAATGGCGCGCCCACCCATGTAGATCTTTTTGATTACAAACCCAAATTGATCGAGATGCATGGTAAGCCCGTGCCTGATTCTTTTTTTGAAGGCAAGCGCTTCTCGACCATGACAGGGAATCCCAAGGGCAAGGTGATGCTTTCGCCTGTGGAGCCTTTTAAGCAGCGGGGAAATAGTGGTTCATGGGTGAGTGATTTTCTGCCACATACCGCATCGATTGCAGATGATCTTTGCTTTATTAAAAGCATGCATACGGAAGCTGTGAATCATGCACCTGCGATTTCTTTCTTTTTAAGTGGCGCACAGATTCCCGGTAGGCCCACCCTAGGATCCTGGCTTTCCTATGGCTTGGGTAGCGAATCAGAAAACCTTCCCGCCTTTGTGGTCATGACTTCCATCAGCA
>CALARU010000171.1 GCA_937888715.1 uncultured Planctomycetaceae bacterium
TATTTTACGCACCATTTTTGGGGATAAAGTGTTGGTTTTATTCTGCTTGTGTAATACTTTTCCAAGAGATTGAAGCCGTTTTATCAAAATGGTTTTATAACCATCGCTTAGCTTCGTACCGGGATTTATTTCAGGCTGCCAGGGAGTGTTTTGTTGCTTGATTGTCATGATTGAAAGAGGGGCTTATTGGTTTCAGTTTGTTCATTAGGTTTCATGAAATATTGATTATCTATTCCGAGGTCTTCCTGCATTAAAATAGATTTTATTATCAAGGCGGTTGCAGGGGAAGTTTGCAATCCTTGGCGGAAATGTCCGGTTGCGAAATATAAATTATCTGATGCCGGTGATTTTCCTATTAGAGGTGAACTTTTGTTGGAACCGGGTCGCAAGCCTGACCAGTGGTCAATTATTTTTGCAGTTGCAAATTCTGGAATCAGATCGCAGGCTATTTTTAAAAGATGTTCCTTCCCCTCTACAGTAGTGCCCCCATTAAATCCCACTTCTTCTTCCGTTGAACCAACTAATACCAAGCCTTCTCCTCTCGGAACGATGTAGTGTTTGTCTCTAAGGATTATTTCTTTTAAGGAAAGAGCGGATTGTAATAAAAGCATTTGCCCCCTGACAGGGAAGATTTGCGTGTCAATTCCTTCGTGTTTTAAAAAATCGCCTGACCAAGGTCCTGCCGTGATAATGAATTGGTCCGCCGTGAAAATTCCGGTTTCTGATTCTAGACCTAAAACTCGATCTCCTTTTTTCATTATGCCTGTTATTTTGCAATCATTGTAAAATCGCACCCCCAGTAGTTTGCAACCTTCTGCTAATGCTTTTAAATGCCTTGGATTTCTAATTTGTGCCATTTCTGGAAAATAGGTGGTTTTGCAATTTTTTGGACTAAGGTTTGGGTTTAAAGTTTTTAGATCGAGGGAGTTTATTCTTTCAAAAAGGATATGTTCTTTGGTCCAAGCTAATTCTTTCGATTCTTCATAATTCGGGGTTAATTCCAGACCACCACATTTTATGTAGCCATTGTTAATCGTGGTTGTTTGCAGAAGTTCCTCAGATAAAGTCGGAAAAATTGCAGAGCTTTTGGCCCTTAACCAATCAATAGGGTTTGATGCCAGATTTGGGTTCCCTGGTGGAATAATGCCAGCGCCTGCCCAAGATGCCTTGCGGTAGGGTATAAACTGATCTATCAAGCTGACCTTGATGTTGTTTTTGGCAAGTTCATAGGCGGTATTAAGCCCAATGACTCCCGCACCAACAATTATTACATCTTGTGATTCCATATTGTTTTTATAGGGAAATAACCCGTATGTTTCCGAACGATTATTGAGTAAAATCTTTGGATCCCTAAAATAATATTTTACATAATATCGATTGGATGGAATCTGTGGCTTTCGATTTGCATACCTTGGAACTGTTGCAGTTCCCAAAAATCCGAGAAATGGCAGCATCCTACTGCTTTACATCATTGGGAAAAGAACGCGCATCTCAGATGAATAGGGTGGATAGCTTTGATGTTTTGCGTGATGAAATCCTTCTTGTGACCGAGATGGTTAAAAGTCTTTCGCTTGACCAAACACCACCTTTTGCTGGGTTGTCAGATATTCGCTTATTGGTGAGGCGTGCATCTATTGGCTCGCAACTTACGGCAGAACAGCTTCTTCAGGTTTCAGATGCGTTGGTATGTACAGGGCATATGTATCGTTATCGAATGCGATTGCATGAAACGCTTATGACTTTATCTGAATTGCTGGCCCCAGTCGATGATTTTAGTCTTACCGCAAAAATGATCCAAGGTTGCATTGATCCAAGGGGACAGGTTTTGGATATGGCGAGCCCTGAACTTGGTGCGGTTCGTTTGAAAATTTCCGTAATTGAAGAAGCAATTCAAGTTCAGATCCGAAAAATAATTTCAGACCCTGAGATCAAAAAAATTCTGCGTTATCCAAATGCAACTTTTAGTGGCGATCATTGTGTTTTGCCGATTCCTGCCAATCATCGGATGAAAATTCAGGGTGTGGTTCATCGTACTAGCAGCACCGGGGATACGCTTTATATCGAACCCGCCCGTGTTGCAAAACTTAGTTCGGAACGGTCTATTCTAAAGGCGGAAGAACTTCGGGAAATAGGGAAGATTTTACGAAGGCTTAGCTTGGAAGTTGGGAAAAATTCTATCACAATTACTTCTTCTCTCGAGATTCTAGCTCATCTTGATTTGGTCTATGGCAAAGCTAAATTTAGTAATGCTTTTCTCATGGTTCCTCCGATCATTGATAAAGGGTCTCTGCTTTTACTTAAACAAGCACGCCATCCCCTGGTTGAAGATTTGCTGAACAAGCAAAGTGTTTTGCAGAGTTCTACCGCAGAACCTAAAAAAATTGTTCCCATTGATGTTACCTTGGGGAGTGATTACAGGTTGTTGGTGATAACTGGCCCAAATACAGGTGGTAAGACCATCTCATTAAAAACAGTAGGCCTTTTGACAGTAATGGCATTGTCTGGAATGCATATTCCGGCTTGTGATGGATGCATTATTCCCAAACTGGACAATGTATATGCAGACATCGGAGACGAGCAAAGTATTGAGCAATCGTTGAGTACATTCAGTTCTCATATATCCAGAATTTCCGAAATATTTAAAAAAGTTGGCGAAAAATGCCTTGTCGTATTAGATGAAATGGGAGCAGGCACCGATCCAATCGAGGGCGCAGCCTTGGGGCGTGCAATCCTTGATGGCCTCGGAGAGAAAAATTGTCTTGGCATGGTCACCACCCATCTTGGTGATTTGAAATCTTACGCCCTTGATCATGATTTTGCCCAAAATGCCGCTGTTGAATTTGATTTGGAAACATTGCGTCCAACCTATAGATTGCTGACTGGGAGGTTTGGCAAAAGTAATGCATTGAAGATTGCCAAGCGTCTTGATTTTCCCATTGAACTTTTAAGAAAAGCCCATCGGCATCTTAAAAAGAAACGCAAAGGTCGAAAGTTGTTGAAGTTACAGAGGGAGAAACAGGAAATTTCGATTGAGCATTC
>CALARU010000172.1 GCA_937888715.1 uncultured Planctomycetaceae bacterium
TGCCTCGGCTTAATTTGGGAAAGTTGCCAGAAGTGGGTTTTTCAGGGACGACTAACTAAGAAATTGATATTTTAAGTGAGCTAGCTTTTGTAAAATCCTCTTCAGATTCTTTGATTTTCCCAAGTGATTTAAGGCACCCTCCTCGGTTGAGGTAATATTCGGCTTCATTTGGGTTTAAATCGATGGCTAAATTATAATCTCTAATAGCTTCAGGATGTTTTTGCTGTTTCTCAAAAAGTTTCCCACGCAAATTGTGGTCGGAGGATTCTCTGTTGGGCGATAATTCAATTACTTTATTGTAGTCAGCGATAGCTTCGGTGTATTTTTGTTGAGATAGATATAGGTTTCCGCGCAATTTGTAAGAATTTGTGCTATCGGGGTCTAATTCGATTGCCTTTGTATAGTTTAGGGTGGCTTCATGAAAATTATTTTGGTTTTCTAATAATCTTCCCCTTTCTATGAATGATATTTTATCCGTTGGGGGACTGGTGCCATTTAGGGGGTAGTCGTTTATAAATTTCCCTATTTCCTTGGAGGATGTTTTTTCTTTTGGGGGATCAGTTTGTTTTAGTTCGTTGCAAATGTTAGGTGGTTTGTTCAAGCAGTGGAATATCCCTTTTCGTAAAAAATTAATAAAAATTTGTTCTTTTGATGAGAGATCCATCGCTTTATTATAGTCTGCCATTGATTCTGGAAATTTTTTTAGGTGTTCATTTGCTATCCCTCGATTTAAATACGAGGCATGATTTTTTGGTTGAATTTCAATTGCCTTTGTGTAATCCTCCACGGCCTCAGTATATTTTTCTTGTTCTGAAAATATGCTGCCTCTATAAAAAAATGCCTCTAAGCAGCATGAGTTCAATTCGATGGCTTTGTTGAAATTGATAATTGCTGTGTTAAAGTCTTTTCTTTCCTTGGCTTTGATTCCATTACGTAAAAGGATTTTTAATTCCTTGGTTATGTGCCGTTTCCCAATTATTAAACCAATAATAAAAAAACTAATTCCTATACAAATGTTTGTTAAATATGGATTCATGATTTGTTTGCCTTGATAGGGCGCTTAGAATCTGCATATCATTTCCCGTTATTGTAATTATACCCTCTGTAAAGTTTTAGAGGTACTTGTTTTAAATTTAAATCTTTTTTGAGTTGTTAGATTAAGTTGTGTTTTGAAAACAATCTTGCTTTTACCTTGTTCTAAGCTTTGTAAAAATTAGAATCAGTAATGAGTTTCAGTTTGATTAGTTCTTTTTTATAATCGGGTGATTTGTTTGTTTCGAAAGGGTTTTTATGTCAAATTTTCAAATAAACAGACGTGATTTCTTTTCTGCCACAGGAGTCTTATTTTTTGGTGGCGTTTTAAACGCCTATGAAAAAAGCACGCTTCCTAAAATAAGGGTTATTACCAAAGGGCCCGGTTATCACTGGTTTGGTTATTATGACAAACTACAGTTTGACCCTTCAAACAGATTTGTTCTTGGAATGAAAGTTGATTTTGAACATCGGTCTCCCAAATCGGATGACGTTATTCAAATAGGAATGGTCGATCTGAAAAATAATGACCAATGGATTTCTCTTGGTGCCAGTAAAGCTTGGTGTTGGCAACAAGGGTGCATGTTGCAATGGATGCCAGGTTCAGGATCGGAAATTATTTGGAATGATCGTGAAGATAGTCCTACGCCACATTATGTTGCTCGCATTATGGATGTGAATACAAAAAAAATCCGAACCATTCCTGCGCCTATCTATGCTGTTTCTCCGGATGGTAAAAGTGCAATAGCTGCAGATTTTCGTCGCATTCATGATACCCGGCCAGGTTATGGGTACGGTGGAGTACCTGATCCCTCTATTGAACTTGCTCCTAAAGATTCTGGTTTGTTTCATGTTGATCTACAAACCGGAAAACAAAAGCTTTTATTTTCGATGGCTCAAATTGCAGCATTTGGCCCGCAGACTGATGACATGATTGGGGCCAAGCATTGGTTCAATCATTTGCTGTTTAATACTGATGGAACTCGCTTTGTTTTCCTTCATCGTTGGAAACCGCAGTCGGGTAAGGTTAGTTTTAAAACTCGAATGATTACTGCTTCAGTTGATGGATCTGATCTTTATATTCTTGATCCATCGGGAGCAACTTCTCATTTTATCTGGCGTGACCCACAGCATATTCTTGCATGGACCCAACCCAAGGACAAGCGCCCTGGTTTCTATCTTTTTAAAGATAAAACTTTCGAAATTGAGCAAATTGGTGCCGGCGTTATGACTGAAAATGGCCATTGCACCTACCTTCCAGGAAACGAATGGATTCTGAACGATACTTATCCTGACAAGCAGAGGTTTCAGCATCCTTATCTGTTTCATGTTAAATCAGGTAAGAAAGTTCTTCTTGGGGATTTTCTTTCCCCTGCCGAGTATGCCGGAGAGTGGCGCTGTGATACCCATCCGAGGTTTAGTAACGATGGTTCCATGGTTGTTGTAGATTCGCCTTACGAAGATAAAGGTAGGCAGCTTCATCTCATTGATATTTCAAGCTGTAACAAGATTTAATGGCTTAAAATGTTAGCCATAAGTTGCTTAATTATCAATCAGATCTTGCCCATTGCCTCTTTTTATCTTCGGACGCTAGGGTTTACAGCAACAGCCAAATTATTCCGCCAACAATTGCAAGTATCAAAACCACATATACGGGCATTAAGCGTGGATCGTCTTCCCAGCGTCCTCGACGCGACTGCTGCGAGCAAATCTGGCGTAGTTCCGACCGTAGTTCTGCAAACCCATTCCACTTCGCAAAAATTCGAGAGCGACCGAAGTCTGTACTTATGAATACGGATGCTAGGTTGCCTGCGTTTACATTGCTGAAAGTAAAGATGATTCTGTAAAAAAGACCTCGATGATTGCCAGTCAAAAAATCTTGCACAGCTAAAATCTCATCGAATTTGCATTCGCAAACGGGTTCGAAACCAAATCCCCCAATACCAGATCTGGGCGAATGGCAGTTTTCAAAAATTGCTGTTCGCTGTGTCAAATTCAAAACCAAGCGCTGGCCGCTTGAATCAGGATTATCGCATATTATTAAGGCATCATTAAATTGGTTTTTCATTTTTTCTCCCTGAAGTGGAACTCTCCTGAATCTGATTAGCAGACTGCTTCAACAACCGTGTGTTTAGTTTTATCGGAACTTCGATATGCTTCAATATTGAGGGGTTCGGGTTTGCTCTAGCGCAAACTATCTCTTATGTTGATTAATATAGCCTTATGAGGAGAAGCAAACTGCAGTATTAGGTCAATGGGCGTTCCTTAGTCCTCAATTCTTATGGTTTTCAGGTTTAGCTTAATTTGTTCGGGATCTTTTATAATGGTGTTTAGAAACTGGGATTTGGGTTAAAATTCTTAAAGTTGGTCTATATAATTGATCGGTGTTAATTTGAATGTACATGATTTTGTTATAAGTGAATATTAAGAGCCACCTTCGAGAGTCGAACTCGAATCTACGCTTTACGAATTGGGGTAAAAATTCATCTGAAGAGAAGCATTTTGGATGCGATCCAGATGGGATTATTTGCTCCTTGTCTCCTTGTTTTGGCAATTGTTGGATTTAAAAAAACGAATTCTGAACTAGATGAGCCAAAGTAGTGAATTGATCAAATCCAGATGTGCTTTTCAATTGCCATTAAATGCATTCTGAAGCCATTTTAATGGGTTATAAAGGGCAAGACCTAACATTGCCCCCTAATCCCCACTAATGGCTTTAAAATGCAATCAGGAAGAGCCTTAAAAGCTAATCTTCATTACGTTTAGAGTCGTTTGATAGCAATTAAAAATGGATTTTTAGCTGATTAGGTGGGCGTAAAGGTTAACAGGTAGATTTAAGGGCTGAATTTTAAGAGCCACCTGTGGAATTCGAATCCACGACCTACGCTTTACGAAA
>CALARU010000173.1 GCA_937888715.1 uncultured Planctomycetaceae bacterium
CTAAATACTATTACCAACAAAACTTTCAGGCTTCCTTCTGAAGCAGAATGGGAATATTCCTGCAGGGCAAACACCAAATCCAGTTATCATTTTGGAGAAATTCTAACCCCTGCAAATGCTAATTATGTTGATTCCAAGCATGGCACCCCAATCGAAGTCGGTTCTTACAAACCTAATGGTTTCGGACTTTACGATATGCATGGGAATGTTTGGGAATGGTGCAATGATTTTTTTAGCGAATATCCAGAAGGAAAAACAATCGACCCAAAAGGCCCAGAGGATGGCGAATTTAGAACAATCCGAGGAGGCGGTTTTGATGCTGTCACCAGGCTTCGTGCAGCTTTTCGCAATTTTTCATCACCAACCGATCAAACCAAAAGCATTGGCTTGCGCTTGGCTTTAACAAACGGAACATGATTTCCACCTCCACCTTTACCCAGACTCTTTTATAAAATCATTTTCGCTTGACTCGCCAGCCCTAAAGTCCATACTACAATTAGCAAATAGGCTATAATTAGAAAACACAAATGCAACAGAATAAAACTCACAATTTGAGGTAAGAAATGCGATTAAATATTACCTTGTGCCTAGGATTAACTTTTGGATTAGCCTACAGTCCTGCCTCTGAGCCGATTAAACCTGAGCAATTTAATAAACTTCATTCAATCATCAAACCGAATTCAGATGAAGAAAAATTTATGCAGATCCCCTGGATGATTGATCTCTGGGAAGCGCGCAAAAAAGCTGCTTCTGAGGATAGACCAATCTTGCTCTGGGAGATGGATGGCCACCCGCTTGGCTGCGTCTGAAACAACGGAGTTGTGGGCCGTGAGCTCACTTTTGCAGATGCGAAAATCATTGAAATTGTAAACAAGAATTTTGTACCCGTCGCAATGGACGATTGGTTTCAGCGTCGTAGGCAGGATGCCGAGGGAGACTTCTTTCGTAAGGTTGCCGATCAAGGACCACGCAAGGGGCAAGGGGGCGGCACCCGCCAAGGAATTTACGCATTTACTGCAGATGGCAAACTTTTACAGTATCGCAACAGCCAAGACCCTGAAGTTATGCGTGCGTTTTTACTAAGTGCCCTAAAATCATGGGGAAACCTATCACAAGCAGATCGTAATGCAGCAAAGGTTGGCGTTCCTGAATTGAAAAAGATCGATCCGCGGTATGTGCCGACTCTGACTAAAAATACCCTAATAGTAAATGTTCATGCCCGCATTCTGGAAAAGGAAAACGATTCTTTCTGCCATGGCACTTGCAAATTTCCGGGTGGCCAAAGGGCATCTCATGACCATATGTGGATCCGTGAATCCGAATGGCAGGGATTGCTTCCCAAAGATCCCAAGGTAGGCCAAGAGATTGAAATTCCGGAGAATCTGGTTTATCGTCTTTCTCGTTTTCACTTAATCGACAATACACGGGGTGAACCTCCGATGTGGGCACGCAACGAAGTGCGTAAAGCTGCACTAAAACTTGTTGTTTCAGATATAACTAAAGACGAAGTACGCTTAAAATTAACAGGTGCTATTTTGCTTGCAACGGATGCAGATGAAAAAAATGCAAAACGGGGCTACGATGCATCGATGCTAGGGGAAATCTGCTACGAACCTTCCAAAAGAAAGATCATTAAGTTTAATGCTATCGTAATGGGCGAGCATTGGGGAGAAGGAACATACACAGGAGGTTCGCGCCCCGGGCGTTCGCCTTTCGGAATTGCTTTTGAGTTAGCAGATCCTGCGAAACCAGCAGACCGCGTACCGCCGCAGGCAATTCGTGAATTTGCAGGATACTACGAAGCGAGTAAATAAAAACCGTAAAAGTTGTTATTTAAACATTAAAATCAAGCCCTTTAAGGGTGCCCGTGCTGGATCCAAATTTATCCGCATTGATTCCAGTGCGTTGCAACATACTGACATAAAGATTAGATAAAGGCGGTGGATTAGCAGGATCAAAAGCCAGATGCTGGCCATGCTTGAATCCGCCACCCGCAAGAATAATAGGCAGATTTTTAGTCGAGTGATTGCTAGCATTACCAAGGTTACTGCTAAAAAACACTGAAGTGCGATCAAGCAAATTCGAATCCTGCTCCTTAGTTTCCTTAAGTTTTGCAAGGAACGCTGAGAAGGTTTTCATCTTTTCAATTTCAACAGTTTTAAGTTGAGCAATTTTTAAGGGATCTTGACCATGGTGCGAAAGATCGTGATGCCCCAAACTAACCCCAGGAATCGGCGGGACCAAACTGGTTCCCAAAAGAAGCATGGTAATCAATCGGGATGAATCAGTCTGCAAGGCAAGATGGGTCAGATCAAACATCAACCTGGCTTTGCCCGCTACATCTGCACCATTCGCAATATTTACTGGTTGTTTTGCTTCAACTTTGGGTTTTGGTTTCCGAGACCATTCTTCAGCAACGGCAAGGTTTTTCTCTAACTCTCGAACACTAGTGAAATATTCATCCAACTTAGACTTATCAAGCTTACCCAATACGGGCGTTATTGCTTTTGCTTGTTCCGAAACTGAATCAAGAATACTTCGTCCATCGCGAAGCCTTTGAATTTGCGACTGAACCTCGTCCGGCCTACCTTCAAGGAAAAGCCTCGCAAAAACACTGGAAGGAAAACTATCGGAAGGCACGATGGCACCACTGCGTGTCCAAGATAGGCTGAAACCCTCGCAGGAAAGCGCGAGGCTAGGAAAGCGGGTTTTCCCACCAATAAATGAAGCAGCATATTGATCGAGAGAAATGGAATTACGAAAACCAGCCCTATGCTCTGGGTGGGGTGCTGCAGTAAGGAAACTATAAATGGAATCATGGCTGGAACCAACATCAGGGTGTGAAAGCCCAGAAACCACAGTGAAATCATCTTTGAAAGGAGCCAAGGTTTCAAGATAAGGCGAAGGAGTGTAATTTTTGCCCGCTTCCTTGGGAAAGAAGTTAGCAGGATGCAAGCTTAACGGAGTGCAAATGCAAACCATACGCCTTGGAATACCCGCTGCTGAGTTTTGAGCAAAAGCTTCAAGCCAAGGTAAAGCCAGAGTGACGCCCGTAGCTTTTAGGAAATTCCTGCGCGTTGCTTTAGGGTTCATGTATTTAATTCCTTGGCTATTTATTGAGAAAGAAATCACTTGAAGTAATTTCATGGACCAGTGATTTAAAACCATAGTTATTCGCGCGAATCTTCGCAACTATCGCTTCGATGCCTGGTTGATCCGTTGGTTGCGGAGTTGAACCCGTGGCATAAATAATCAGCCGTTCGGTAAGGGATCGCGCTATTTGATCCTTATCGGTAAGAAGCAAGGTCTTTAATTCGTCAATGTCTTTAAAAGCGCGCCCATCTGACAGAACATCAGCGGGATCGATTTTTCGCCCCTTACGGAAGTTCGCAGGTCGCCCATCAAGAACATAATGCTCACGCCAACCGCCTATTACATCAAAACTTTCCAAGGCAAAACCTGGAGGATCGATTTTGGAATGGCATGAAGCGCAAGATTCAATGGATCTGTGCTTGGCAAGTTGTTCTCTTATTGTAATTGCACCACGAATGTCTGGTTCAACTGCCGCAATGCCTTCGGGTGGCCTTGGCGGCGGGGTTCCTAAAATGCGCTCAAGGACCCAAGTCCCACGAAGAATCGGAGAGGTATAGGTTCCATTTGCAGTAACTTTTAAAACGCTTGCCATGGTTAACAAACCACCCCGATGGCTATCTTTAGGAAGCATTACTTTGCGAAATTCCCAACCGTTTACATCAGGGATATTGTAATGCTTTGCGAGCCGACCATTGAGCATTGTGAAATCTGAAGCCACAAAATTAGTGATGCTTAAATTGTTTTTTAAAACCTCATCAAAGAAGAGATAGGTTTCGCGAAGCATGGAAGCTTTAAGCATATCATCGTAATGGGGATAAATGATACTGCTTGGAATAGTAGCATCAATTTCACGAAGGTTAAGCCATTGCCCTGCAAAGTTTTCAGTAAATGAAGAAGCTTTGGGGCTATTAAGCATGCGTTCAACTTGATCATAAAGGATTTTCGGATCGCTCAACTTTTTCTGTTCTGCAAGACCGAAAAGTTCATCATCAGGCATGGTGCTCCAGAGAAAATACGACAACCTGCTGGCGATTGCGAAGTCGTCAAGTTTGCCTGGCTTTTCTAGAAGAAAGAGAAAATCTTTAGAAACCATGATCGCCATGAGTCCAACACGAACCGCTTGTTCGAATGAATATTTATCTGCAAGGCGTGCTTTTACAAGAGCAAGATAGGGCGCAATGTCATCAGCGGAAACTGATCTACGAAAAGCTCTGCGAGCAAAACTGCGAAGAATCTTACCCGCATCAGATTCAGGGTCGGTGGAAGTAACCTCAACCCGTTTACTGTAATTGTAAATAGGAGCGGTTTTAGTGGGAAGATCGCCAAAGATTCGGCGATGACTAGGGGGAGGCCAGGATTCGTAAAGAGGGCCTTCAACCTCAACCCACTGAACAGCTAAACCAGGGCCTTCATAAGAATCTGCACCAATTTTGTGAACCGCTTGGGCGCTTGCCAAACCATAAGGAAGAATTCGTATCGTTGCGCGAGGTTCGAGTTCTTGAGTGAATTCCAGAACGGTGGGTTTATCCGCAGGTGCATCAAAATAACCAACAAGATTGTTTTTCCCTGTCATCCCCATCACCCCCGCATCAATGCGATATACAACAGGTTTACTCTGGCTTTGAAACCCAGATACAGAAATGCGAAATTTATACTTACCTCGGTCAGGTGGATAGAAAGAAGACAAACCAACCGCTTGCCAAGCGGAGGAGGAAAAGCAAATTACGGTTCCATCATCTTGATGCCGAAAGACTTTCTCCGTGGTAGCTTTGACAGAGTGCATATCCTTAAGACTGTATTGTTTTTTAATAAGAGGCGGTTGGGGCAGATTGGCGATTGCTGTTTTCAGCCCTTTATCTGCACCTTCCAAATATTTATCCATCAAAAAAGATGATGTATGCAAGGCTTCACCAATGTTATCGAACCCATTGGAAGAACTATCTTGAGGCAATAATCCTCTTAATTCAACCGGAACACCCAAAAGATCACGCATGGTGTTTTCATATTCAATGTTGTTAAGCCTGCGTAAAACGACCCTACCTTCTTTTAATCGCTGAACATCGGCAAGCTTGGTGCTGGAGTTAATCCAATCAAAAACTGAAAGCAATTCTTTTTCTGTCGGCTTGGTTTTTTCTTTTGGAGGCATCTCGCCTGATTTCATTTTTTTAAACACCAATTGCCAGGCATCTCGATTGGATCGATCCTCGAAATTTGAAGTAAGCTGATCAAGCTTAAAATTCCCTCTGGGCTTTTCAGAGGACTGCGAATGGCAGGAATAACAATGTGTTTTAAGCGCAACTAAAGCTTTCTCGTCGATTAAAGGTAGCGATGTTAAAACAGGTTCCTCTGCTCGTAATAATCCAGAAACAACAAAAAGAAGCAAAGCAAAAGGAACGATCTTTACGCACATAAAAAATCCGTCCGGGGACATCATAATGGCCATTGCCAAAAACAACATCAAAAAGGTGGGACTGATCAACACCGAAACTTATTTAACAAACATAATTATCGCTTATAAAAAGACTTGCTGCAAGCCCCAGACCTCGAATTCGCCTAACCCAAACCACATATTCTTTCTAACGTCCAAGGTCGAAAATCAAACGAGCAATACGATTCACCCCCATCATTAAAAAATCAAAAAGATTGCGAAACTAAAACCCTATAAATGGGTTAAATTATAAATAGCCCGATGTTTATTTCCTTCATCCCAAAGAGGTGATCCATGAAATTTCAATCCATGTTATCTGCCGCTATTGCATTATTTATTTTTTCTGGAACCGTTGAAGCTGCAAAATCCAAACCTCAAAAAGGGGTAATTTCAAAGATTGAGAAGGATAGCGGAAAAGAATCGGGAACTATTACTGTAAAAGTAACTCCCAAGAAAAAGAAAACTGACACCACACCAGCACCAACAGCAGCCGAAGAAAAATCATTCAAAATCACTGAATCAACGAAGCTAGAAACCGTATCTGGAAAGAAAAAAGATGCGACCACAACGCCAGCAAAATTCAGCGACTTTAAAGAAGGCAGCGGAGTGTTGATAATAAGTGATAAAAAATCAGTTGACAGTGTTAAAATAACCAAAGCTAAGAAAACAAAGACGAAAAAGACCGCAGCTTAATTAGATTTGTTTTTATTCATTACACCACAATTAGGGAGGATTTATGAGACTCACTTGCGCACTCATGATAAGCGGAATTTTAACAATCGTTGGGCTTGGCATTTCTGCTGAAACCCCTGCAGATGCAAATACCAAAATGGTGACCATCGACAAAACAGTTCTCGAGGATTCATTAACAAAAGGCTTCGGTGATGGCTGGAAATCAGCTAAGGGGAAATGGGAGAATGTTGATGGCAGCATTAAGGGATCAGAAATAAAAGCCGATATGCATGGTGCAGTTTCAAGGCATGATGCCAGCTTTAGCGATGGAGTTGTTTCATTTAATTTCAAGCTTGAAGGGGCAAAAGGTATCAGCTTAAGTTTAAACGCAACCAAAAGCCACATTTGTAGAGTTGCAATCAAATCTTCGGGTTTCTCGGTGGTTAAAGATTCACAAGACAAAAAAGCTGGCGATAAATCAATGGTTCTTGCCAGCAGTGAAATTATGATTAAAGCAGGTGAATGGCATTCCATGGTATTGGAACTTCAAGGCCCAAACATGCTAGCAACCCTTGATGGTAAAAAGACCATACTAGGAACCCACCAAGCGGTTGATAAACCAAAGGCCAATTTAGGCTTTACTGTTTCTGGTGAAAGCGCTTCTTTCAAGGATCTTAAAATTTCTTCAGGTACCTTATCCAAGAATTGGGATAAAACGAAAGATGCGTTTCTAAAGAACAACAAATAGGCTTATATTAGCACTCCGAAACGAAGAATGCATTCTGCCATAAAGCAAAATGCATTCTTTTATTTTTATCACACGGCTTTACCGATTAGCTTTTCTTGGCTTTCTCAGCTTCCACCACTAATTCATTAACTTTCTTTTCGAGCTCTTCACCGCGTAGGCCTTTGGCCCGGATAACACCCTTGTGATCAAGAATGTACATCGTGGGAAAGAACTTAATATTCCAATCTTTTAAAATCCCTTTACGATCAGCGAACCAATGAACCCATGGCATCTTTTCTTTCTCAAGAAAACTAGTAAGTGTTTCTTTAGTTTCATCTCCAGAAATGGAAATAAATGCAAAAGGCTTACCCTTAAGTTTCTCGTTCATTTCTCTTTCATGTGGAATCATCGCTTTACAAGGCCCGCACCATGTAGCCCAAATATCAAGCACAACAACTTTTCCTTTGTAATTGGAAAGCTTATCCTCTTTATCGCCATCAATATTCAAACACAGTACTTCGGGAGCAACTTTACCCACACTTAAATTTTGAAGCTCAAACAAAGCCGCCTTGATTGTGGAACCAATCGTGCTGCGACCATTAGCCATAGGCACATCCGCATAACCCTTGGCAAGTTTTTCATAAATCATTTCAGTTCTTTTATTCAATTCCTCGGCTTGCTTTGGACCAACATCACCAGCTTCATTCTGAAGATTTTCAGTGACGGCATACCAAGCAAGGCCAGCAATATTCCGGTCATCTGTTTTGGTTGCGATTTTTTCAAGAATCGCTGCACCATCGGGAGATGTTGCTATAAATCCAAGAACCGAAGCCATTTTGAGATTTTTAGAATGATCTTTAACAATCATGTCAACCGCTTGCTTCATGATCTCTTTATTGTTACCACGAGAAACCATGCTCATTGCAAAAACTAAGGAATCAAAGCTACCCTGATCAGAGGGTTTGATGGTCTTGGAAAGCGCAATTGCTTTTTTGGCATACTCTTCACGAGGGAGTTTTAACAAATTCTTTTGTATTTTCGGAATCAATTTCTGGGCCTCTTCAGGAGACTTGGCATCTTTGTATTCCTGAATCACATCATCTTGCAATTTCTTAAATTCGTTACGAAGGGAGTCAAGTTTTTTCTGACCTTCCGATTTTTCGATATCGGAGCCTGCGGATTTATTGGGTTCAGCAGGTTTTGTTGGAGCTTTTTTACCCGTTGTATCCTGCGCAAACAAAGGCAGCACCATGCCTAATAAAACAAGGTAAGCAAATCGAATTTTCATGTCATCTTCCTTTATTTAAACAACATTAAATATTCATAAAACATTCAAATAACATTTTGTATCATAAATGTTTTTCGCAAGCTTAGCATTATAGAATCCAGCTTTTTGACAAATTAATCCTAAAACTTGCCTCTTTTTTAGAACTAACGAAATCAGACTTATTTTGCTGAATTCTTACCATCTTCCAGTTAGGATGCTTAGGTTAGAAGAAGGCTACAAACAAAGTAAGCAGTTGAGATGATTCGCCCGGCTTTAATTGCTGTCTTCCCTATAACCTTAATTATCTTTTGGAGTCAGGCTTTTGAAAAATCGCATTCTGGGCAATACGGGTGCCAATGTTTCTGAAATTGGATTTGGCGCTTGGGCTATTGGAGGCGGTTGGGGCCCACAAGCCAACGATGATTCCATCGCAGCATTAAATAAGGCCCTTGATCTTGGTGTTAATTTTATTGACACCGCAGAAGTATATGGCAACGGCAAAAGCGAACAAATCATCGGTGAAGTGCTACGGAGCCGTAATAGTCAAGTTTATGTTGCAACCAAAACTCCACCCGTACCAGGAAAATGGCCACCTTCACCATATTGCAAAGCAGAAGATCGCTACCCAGAGGCATACCTTCGAAAAAACATTGACGAAAGAAGGAAAAATTTAGGCGTCGATTGCATCGATCTTCTACAGCTTCACACTTGGAGTCGTGCCTGGAATCGTAACCCCACCCCACTCGATGTTCTCAAAAAACTTCAGGCTGAAGGTAAAATTAAACACATCGGAATTTCAACTCCAGAACATGACCAAAATTCACTTATAGAACTTATGCGCAAAGGTTACCTCGACGCAGTTCAAGTGATTTACAACATTTTTGAACAGGAGCCGGTTGCTGAACTTTTGCCCGCTGCAATCGAACATAATGTTGGGGTTATCATCAGAGTGGCTTTTGATGAAGGTTCACTAACTGGGAAGTATGCGTTAGGGCAGGAATTTCCTGCGGATGATTTTCGAAGCAGATACTTCCAAGCAGACCGGCTTGATCGAACTGTTTCAAGGGTCGAACGCATCAAGGAAGATCTTGCAAAGTTAATGCCCGCAGATTCCTACACACTTGCAGATGTTGCGTTACGATTTGTTTTGGCTCACCCTGCAGTAAGTACGATCATCCCAGGTATCCGAAATATTCACCAAGCTGAAGCTAATACCAAAGTATCGGATATGCCCCCTTTACCCGATGCAGTGATCCACAAATTAAGGGATCATTACTGGCACCGCGGCATTTGGTACGGCGGAAAATAACCTTTCAATCAAACAAAAGGCCATCCATCTCTTGATATTCAAGTTCGACAAATTTCATTAAAGGAACATTTTCCATGAGAGTTTTATTTACCGCAATTGTTATTCTTTTAGGCGTATCGACAGCCATGGTTTCTGGGTATGAACCTCAAAAAGAAATCATACTCTGGCCCAAAGGCATGCCAGAACCCAAAGTCCAAACTGAAATGCCAGAAACTTCTATCAAGGGGAAAGACGAAATTTCCCGCAGATCAAATGTTTCTAATCCCAGACTTATTGTTTTCAAACCCGAAGCAGGATCCAAAGCCTCAAAGGCCGCAATCATCGTAGTTCCAGGCGGCGGTTTCGGCATTCTCGCAGATGAACACGAAGGCTCTGATGCTTGCAAATGGATCGCAAAAAACGGCATCACCGCTTTTCAACTAGTTCATCGAACACCTACAAACAAACATACCGAGCCTCACGCAGGCCCTGTGCAAGATTTGCAAAAAGCCATTATCGAAGTCCGAAACAATGCTACAGATCTCAACATTGATACAGATAAAATTGGCGTGCTTGGTTTCTCTGCGGGCGGTCAGGTTACTCTTATTGCAGCTACCAACAAACCTAACTTTACCCTCGTTGATGTTAAGGCCAACCATAAACCTGATTTTCTACTGCTGCTTTACCCCTACAAGATTTATGATCCTATCACTAAAAAATTAAGATCCGATATCAAAGTTGAAAACGGGCTACCCACTTCCTTCATTGCTCAGGCCAGCGATGACACAGGCTCTCTTCCCCAGGGCAGTACCCTGCTCTTCCTAGAACTCATTAATAAAAAAATTCCCGCAGAGCTACATATTTATGAACGGGGCGGGCACGGTTTTGGCATGAACTTGCGACCAGGAACCACTGGGCCAGGCGATTGGCAAAAGCGAGCATTCGATTGGCTTTCACAGCATAAACTTCTACTTCAACCCTAATGCCAGTATAAAAGATTTAACTCTGGCTTTGTTTTCTGCCTTGATTCCTTAAAATAACATTATTGGGTTTAGTTATCTGATTGGTCTATCAGTACCTTACAAGCTATATCCCAGCAATTTTACTTGTATTTTGCGCAATTGCTCTCCCTTGATTTTGATAGGTTGATGCTTGCAGGAAAGATCTTTTTATGAACGACGAGATCGTTGGAATCGATCTTGGCACCACCTTCAGCCTGGCTGCTTATGTCCGTAATGGCAAAGCACAGGTTGTAAAGGATACTTCTGGTAATTCCCTGATCCCCAGCATCATAAGCATCCATGCTGATGGTAGCGTATTTGTTGGCACAGAAGCTCAACGCCATTGCCTTACTGACCCAGTACACACTATTTTTAGCATCAAGCGTTTAATTGGAAGAACCTTAAAAGATCTTGAAAAAGACCTCCCTTTTATCCCCTATCAAATCCAAGAAAAAACTCGGGATGATGGCAGAACGGTTCTTACCGTTAAAATTGGGGACAAAGATTTCACACCCGAGGAAGTGTCTGCAATTATTTTGGGAGAAGTCAGGCGACTCGCTGGAAACCCCACTAAAGCTGTTATCACCGTGCCAGCATATTTTGATGATTCCCAAAGACAAGCGACACGAGATGCAGGGAAAATCGCTGGCCTTGATGTTCTTCGGATTATCAATGAACCCACTGCTGCTGCTCTTGCTTACGGCCTTGATCGTAAGCGCAATGGTACTATTGTGGTTTATGATCTAGGCGGTGGTACTTTTGATTGCTCCGTTCTTTCCATTGCTGATGGCGTTTTCAAAGTCCTTAGTACCAATGGTGATACCCACCTTGGTGGAGATGATTTTGATCACGCAATCATACGGCATGTTTTAGATGACAAGCTTAATATCAAAACAAAACTGGATGCACGGAGCATTGCAGCACTTAAATTAGAAGCTGAAAAAACAAAACGAAACCTAAGCAGCAATGACCAAGCAACTTTCAATTTAGATTCCCTTCCAACCCTCGGCACAACTCCTTTAGAAATCACCAGAGAAAATTTCGAACATAAAATCATTCCTCTAATTGAGCGCACTCTAGCTTGCTGTAAAAAAGCTCTTAAAGATGCTAGCATAAAAACCACTTCTGTAGACGAGATCGTTCTTGTAGGGGGATCTTCTAGAGTTCCCCTTGTTCAGAAAATGGTTCAAGACTTCTTTGGTAAAAAGCCATTAACCTCGATCAACCCGGATGAAGCAGTAGCTATCGGCGCTGCGGTACAGGGCGAAATACTATCAGGCAAACGCAAGAATCTATTACTATTAGATGTCATTCCACTTTCCCTTGGTATTGAAACATTAGGTGGGGCGATCAGCAAACTAATCCACCGCAACACCACCATCCCTGCAATTGCAACCGAACGGTTCTCCACTGGAGTAGACAATCAAACAGGTATTGTTTTCAACATCTATCAAGGCGAAAGAGAACTAGCTAAAGATTGCAAAAATCTTGGCAAATTCACACTTTCTGGCTTCCCGCCCATGCCTGCCCAAATGCCTCAGGTTGATGTCTCTTTTATTATTGACGCCAACGGGATCCTCACTGTAAGCGCAAAGGAAATCCGAAGCGGCGTGGAAGCAAGCGTTAAAGTGCAACCTGCAAGCGGCCTTAGCAAAGAAGAAATCGAAAACATAGTTCTCGATAGTATTGAACACGCAAGCGAAGATTTTAAGCAAAGGATGCTAATCGAGTTAAGAACCAAAGCAGGCATTGATCTTAATCATGCACGAAGAATTCTTTCAAACTCCATGCTCCCTCTTTCTGAAAACGACAAATCGAATATCAACACGGCAATTGCAACCGTAGAATCTGCTGTTCTTCAGCAGGAACCTGGAATAATCAAAACAGTTCTTGATGAATTTCAAACGGTTTTAACGCCCTACGCCTCAATGGCTATGGACGCTGCAGCAAAGATGTATCTTTCAAATCAAAACCCTGAACAACTAAATGATTTAGGAAAATAAACAATGAACTGGAATGATTTTCGAGATATAGGCGAACTGCTTTTAGCAAAGCATGGCAAACTTAATCCTCTTTCTGTGCGTTTCACTGATCTTCATAAATGGGTACTCGAACTTGAAAACTTCGAGGGAAAACCTGAAGCTTCAAACGAAAAAACTCTCGAAGCAATACAGATGGCTTGGTATGATGAATGGCAAGATGAGCACGGTGACGACTAGGCTTGCCCTTGTTTTTCAATCAATTCAAGTGCAACTTGTGCAGCAAGCGTAGCATTAGCGAGAAGTAGTTTTTCATTTGCAACAACCGTTGCCCCTTGGGTAAATTCTGCAACTGCTCGAAGAAGATAAGGGGTACTTGCTTGGCCTATGATTTTATCTTCAACAGATTTATGAATTGCATGATTCAAAGCATCCGACCAGACTTCTGGAGATAGAGCAAAACCACTTTCTACAGGAAGACACAATAATATTGCAGAGTTTGAGTACTTCCAGTGTTCAAAAGCAATAGCAGCGAGTTCTTTTACATTTTGAATGCAAGGAATTTTATAACCGCTAAATCTGACAAAAAATGCAGGAAATTCATCAGTTTGAAAACCAAACACAGGAACTGCCAACGATTCTAAAACCTCGAGTGTTGCACCAAGATTCAGAATGTTTTTTGCCCCAGCACACACAACAATAACTTGGTTTCGGGAAAGTTCCAGCAAATCTGATGAAACATCCAACGGTTTATCATTCGCACAATGATGAACACCGCCTATCCCCCCTGTTGCAAAAACATGGATTCCAGCTTTGGCGGCAATTTTTAAAGTGCCTGAAACTGTTAGAGCTGCTGTTTTTTTTTGGGCAACAGCTATGCCTATTTCCCTTGATCCTGCTTTAAGGATTCCACTTTCGGTAGCTAATCTTTTTATTTCTTCGACAGTACAACCAACCGTGATCACACCATCAATTATGGCTAGCGTTGAGGGTTGGGCATTTTCTTTGCGAATACAATCTTCCATTGCATGGGCGATTTCAAGATTTTTGGGGTACGCCAACCCTTGGCTGATTACTGAACTTTCCAGAGCAACCACTGCTTTTTTAGAATCCAAAGCGTTTTTAGCGCTCGTGGCGACTTTCATGCGGGTCTTCCTTTTTGATCATGCCTAGATAACTTAGATAACGATCGGGGCTAATAACCCTTCGAAAAACCTGTCTTTTAATCGCACAACCTGTTTCATGCGTATGGGTACAGTCTGCAAATTCGCAGTAAGGCAACATTGGTCGAAATTCTCTAAAAAAGTTCTCAACTTCTGAGGGCATTTGATTCGACAACTCAAAAGATCGAATGCCAGGAGTATCCACAACCCAGCCCTTGCACTCCAATGGAATTAATTTTGCAGAAGTGGTGGTATGCTTGCCCTTTTGATTAACTTCACTTACCACATTAACCCTTAACCCAAGGTTTGGCTGTACTGCATTTAACAACGAAGATTTACCAACACCGCTTTGCCCACAAACTACCGATTGCTTGTTCGATAACACATGCCTTACATCATCAATCCCTACGCCTGTTCGTGTGCTTGTGAATAACACCTTGTAGCCAAGTTGCGAATATAACCCAACCAAGTACTGGTATTGATCTTCGCTAATCAGATCAACCTTGTTGAAACAGAGTATCGGTTCGAGCTTGCCTTCAAGAGCACCTGCAATATATCTATCCACCAAATGAACTTTCAATTCCGGTTGAGAAAGCGATATCACAAACATTACTTGATCAACATTAGCAACAATGACATGATCTTTATGCTTAGACTTCCTAGTCAATATCCCTTTTCTAGGTTCAACAGTCTGAACTACACCTACTGGCAGAACCGCACTGTCAGGCACCGGATCTAACTTTGGCACAAGTTCTAGAGTTAAAGGAATATGTTCTGGAATTATCCAAACTTTATCGCCCGTTGTTACGGCACTTCGCTCATCCGTCGCAAGTGTTTTAAGCAATCGCCTTACGGTGCATCGATAAATTGCACCATTTCCTACCTGAACCAAAACAGTTAAACCAGTGATTTGAATCACCCGACCAGGAATGGCATTAATTAAATCTGCAGCGGGCCTAACTTCACCATCTTGGCCTCCAGAATCATCATTGGTAATAATGGTACGCTTACGGGAAATATCCCCCTTGGCCCGAACTTGTTGGGTGCCAGATAGGTCATCAATTTTTTCAGAAGCAGTTTTAAAATCGCGAGTAAAATCATTCACACGAGGGGCTTTACCCCTATTCTTGATGAAATCCACCCTGATTTTTTTCTTCTTACTCATACCCTTTACTTTCTATCTAATGAAGACTTCTCAATTATACAACATTCGGGGCTGTTAGAAATCTAGATTTAGCCAGTGCTTTTGAACTTTTGATGAATAACTAAGCATCTAGCACAAAAAACAGGCAGGCGTACCACCCCATTCTCAAATCACATCCTAAAACATTAAAAATTACTGCAAATATCAACATCCAAAATATTTTCGGTATTGGCACAAAGATTGCTGGAGTAATGGTGTTCAATATTCTGTTCACATGGAAGGAATAGAAATTGTTTATATCACATGAAAACTTAGGTTACCTAGAGGAACCTTACTTCATAAAGGAAAATGCAATGAACGAAAACGAAATAGTTGAAATATCCTTACTATTATCCAAAGCTCACCTTCGCCTATTAGAAGATCTTGCAGATTCAAAGCGTTGCTCGCTTGGAGAGGCTGTACGGTTATTACTAAAGCAATCCAGCATATTAAAATAATCCTGACACCTTAGAAAGATTACTTTTAGAAGTACCTGCAATTTCTTGATGAAGTGAAACACCATGAGAATCCATGGTAACAACTACTGGAAAATCAGTAACGATCATTTCCCAAACCGCTTCGGGGCTACCAAACTTATCTTTTAAATAAACATTAGGTATATTGTTTACACAAGCAGCATAGATTTGAGCAGCTCCACCTATCGCATGCAAATAAACACAACCAAAATCCTTGCAAGCTTGTAATGTTTTAAGACCCATTCCACCTTTACCAATAACCGCTTTAATACCATATCTCTTTATGACCTCGGCCTGATAGGGTTCCTCTCGAATCGAAGTAGTAGGGCCCGCAGCAACAGCTTTATAAACTCCATCTTTCTCAAGAATTACCGGACCACAATGATAAATAACTGCATCTTTAAGGATGGGAAGATCGCCACCTTTAAACAAATATTTATGAACTTCATCCCTACCCGTGAATATTTTGCCTGATAACAAAACAATATCACCCGCTTTAAGAGTTCGAATTTTTTCTTCGGAAATAGGAGTGGTCAACCGAACAACAGTAGTCGACTTCGAACCTAACTTGCCTAAATCAATTACAGTAAACGATTCACCTTCTTTTTGAAGCTCAAAGTTTTCATTAGCTTCCTGATAAAGCCATTCATGAACCTTTCCAGAAAGATCGAAAATAACTCCTCGCCTTCGATAAGCCCAACACATATAAGCAACAGAAACAAAGAAAGAAGCAGGCAACCGGTTCAGGGTCCCAATCTTACATGCACCCAGTGTAAGCTTTCCCCCAAAACCCATAGGGCCAATTCCAAGTTTGTTTGCATCCTCTAATATCATGTTCTCAAGTTGCGAAAGCTTAGAGTCTGGATTTACATCATCAACAGTCCGAAGTAATTGTTGCTTAGCAAATTCGTAACCACTAGCACGGTCACCCCCAATACAAACGCCTAAAAATCCAGGGCCACAACCTTTGCCCTGCGCCTGCCAAACAGCATCTAAAATTACAGCTTTAGCACCAGCAAGATCACGATCACAGCGTACACCATTGATCGAAGCAGGAAGGGAATACTGGGCGCTCATGTTTTCACAACCGCCACCCTTTAGTATCAATTTTATTTCGATGTGAGCGCTATCATGCTGATGCCAATGAAAAACCGGAGAGCCTGGGCCGATATTATCACCACTATTTTTCCCGGTCACACTATCAACAGAATTCTGCCTGAGGTAGCCTAACTCTGTCGCTTTTGAAACAGCAGAAATACAAGCTTTTTCAATATCAATTTGATTGGTTGACACCGGAGTAAAAATGTAAAAAGTGATGGTGCCAGTATCTTGGCAGATCGGTGCACTTTTCTCTTTGGCCATCAGAATGTTCTTGTAAACAAGTTCAAGCGCAAGATCCGCGTTTGAACCCTGTTGCTCTAAAACACGGTTCAGATCGATCACTTCCCTTACATCTTTGGGAAGGCTAGTAGAAGTGCGACGAACAAGTTCCAGTATATTTTTGAATAGCAGTTCATTCATAACAACACATCCATTTTAAATGAAATTAATCAGACAGAATTTTCTTTTAGTGCACTTAAACAATCAAGCAAGGTTTCATCAAGTTTACATTTACTCGACCAACCCGTATATTGCTTTATCTTATCCAATGAAGGAACCCTGTGAAGAATTTCTTCAAAACCCGATGGCATTACATCTTCATATGGAATCATTTTTATTTCTAACAAAGGATCAACAAGCGATCGGATTTTATCTGCAAGATTACGGATCGAAATTTCTTTGTTGTTGCCTATATTATATACCTGTCCATTACATGAATCATGATTCATAAGAGAAAACATGGCATCAACAGCATCTTCAACATGGCAAAAAGATCGGGTTTGTGTTCCATCACCAAAAACGGTGAGTGGAATACCTTTGATTGCTTGAGATAAAAGATTAGGTATTACTGCACCATAGGCTTGATTTTGCCTAGGGCCTACTACATTAAAGAATCTGCCTACAACGAGTGGAATATTTTTATCACGATACAAAGAAAGCAGCAAGTATTCTGAAAGTAATTTACTGCAGGCGTAAGCCCATCTTGCTTTACCTGGTTCACCCAACACCAAGGGAAGACCTTCGGAAAGGGGTGAAACATTTGTTTTCCCATAAACCTCACTGGTACTCGCATAAAATATTTTCTGATGAGACGAGGCAGTAGCACAAATATCACGAATTTGATCAACTTGCGTATTGGCAGTGCCAATGGGATTTTCGATAACCCGACGAACCCCAAGGGTAGCAGCAAGAAGATAAATTTGATCAGTCTCTGTAATAAGGCTTCTAAATAAAGATGAATCAGAAACAGAACCCTGAACATATCTAAAGGCAGAAGAGTTCAGATTAAAAAGATTATTAGAGTTATTCCAAGGGGCGTGATCAAGTGCAACAACATAGTGATTATCGCAAAGCAGCCGAGAAATCAAATGACTCCCGATAAAACCAGCACCACCAGTGACAAGACATTTGGCCATGATTCACTTAAGTATCAATCTTGCAAACGAAATAATTTACGCAGAGCATCAATAAGCGAATGGTTAGAGGCATTGCCTCTTTGCATTTCTTCTGCAAGTGCGCTGATGGGTCCATGAAGAAACTGATTTTGCAATAAGCGAAAAGCACCTTCAATATAATCTTTATCTTCCTTGGAAAGCTTACCATTTAATTTGGCAAGTAAGTTTGAAACAACATTCTTGCGTTTGGTTTCAAATTCTTGATTAAGCCTGGCAATAACGGGACCATTGCGCCTTCGCTCCCAATCAGCCATGAATCTGGAAGATTCCTGTTCCACGATAACTTCAGCCTGAGGAACATGCTTCAAGCGTTCCTTAAGGGTTGATTCTCGAATTTTCTGAAGGTCATCAATATTAAAAAGGCAAGTTTGATCACCGTCATGAATTTCCGGATCAAAATCTCTGGGCACAGCAATATCAAGAATAACCAAGGATCTACCATTGCGCTTGTGAGAGACCGATGAAAAAAATTCTTTGGTGACGATCGGTTCCTGAGAACCTGTGGAACTAATGATAATATCTGCATGAACAAGAACATCTGAAAGTAGTTCCCATGGGTAGACTTCACCATTGCAACTTTTAGCTAGAGCAGCACTTTTTTCAGGGCTTCGATTGGCAACGATAATTTTTTTAGGCTTAAGTTCCTGGAGGTTTTTGAGAGTAAGTTCTCCCATTTTCCCTGCACCAAGAATGGCAACAACCTTATCCCCAAAATGATCAAAAACCTGTTTCACATAACCAATAGCAACACTAGAAACAGAAATATTACCTCGAGAAATCATGGTTTCGGTTCGGACTCTTTTGGCCACTCTTCGAGCCTGCCGAAATAAAGAGTAAAGCAATGGCCCAGCAGTGGAAGCAGAAGAAGCAGTTTCAAGGGCGCTCTTTACCTGCCCTGCAATCTGACCTTCGCCCACGATCATACTATCTAAGCTGCCAGAAACCCTGAATAGATGTTTAACCCCAGCGATTGCCCCAAGAAAGAAAAAATGTTTTTCAACAACATCAATGGGAACAACAAAAAACTCAGAGAGGAATTTAGTAACAATTTCTTTACCCAAAACCTCAAGACTATCAATGCCAGCGATATAAATTTCCACCCTATTGCAAGTTGCAAGAATAATGACTTCTACATTGGAGTTGGCACTAAACCAATCAAGGGCGGCTTTAAGCCGATTACTATCTAAAGAGAATTTTTCCCGTATCTCGATGGGAGTATTACGAAAATTACAGCAGGTTACCAGAAGATTCATTTCCCCACCTCTTGCGGCAGATCGTGAGGGAGAACCAAACAAAGTATTAGAAGTGCGAAAACAGTAATAGTTAAGCTTGCAAGTTGTTTACCGCGCAAATGAAATCCGTAACGAGCATAAATCAAAACGAGAAACGCCAGCCATAATATAGATGATCCGATGATTTTCGGATCCGTCCACCCCGTAATCTTTTCCACATTTTTCAACATCAAATATAACCCCAATAGCAACCCCATGGACAAAAGAGGAAAGGATAATGCGATGCAGAAGCGGATGACTGTTTCGAGTTTTTCAAGGCTGAGCATCGCCAATCCTTTTCCTGGTGCAAGTTTTAATTTCAGTTGATTAGCATGCAAAAGGTACATGAAGCTTGCAAGAGAACCAAGGCAGATAACAACTGTGGCAGTGAGCAAAAAAACGACATGTAAAAGACCGAGAGTTTTGATATTGGAAACCAACCCACCGATTCTATTGCCAGCAGCATCCATTGCAGGGGGGAAAAAAGCTGCCAAAGTTACCAGCAAAATAATAAGCGGGAGAACAAAAATACCCCAAGCAATTTTCCGATAATGAATGATGCCATATAAGTAGAAAGTAGAAAGAATCCAACTGGACAAAAGAAACCACCCGAATTGTTGCGCAAGCGGGGGTTGCCACCATGCAAGATACCATGATTGTGCAAACAACCCAGCAAGAGCGAATGTAATTTCGAGAATGTTAAGAAGGCGAATAGGCCTATACTGGTACAAGATGTTAAGTACCAGAGCGACAGAATAACTAGCACCAAAACAAAAAAGGCTAATCTTATCCAAAGGAGGCCCTTTAAAACCGGAGCCGTTTAAAACAGCAAGGTATAACAATAAAAGTTATTATACTTGAAAAGTTGAAAATGAACCAAAATAGTGAAAATAATGAGCGACTAATTGGGAACTTTAATCATTCAACCCGGATGGCATAAAAAGCAGAATCACGATCAACCAGTTTTGATGACCCAGCAATGGCCTTAGCATCGGAAGTAAAAAGAAAACCTTGAAAATTCTGCTCAATCCGGGGGAATTTAATAATGAATTGAATCGCATGAGGTGGAGCACCCGCCTTACCACGCACCTCGTACTTTTGCCCATCTTTATCGGAATAAAAAGAACCAAGCACCTCGCCAAGTTCGTCCACCTTGAGAATCAATTTACCAGTCCTTCTACCATCATCGTTTAGCTGGTAGGTACCATTGAAATATTTCATATCGAAAGTAGGCCCAACGGTAACTGCATTATCTTTTTTCATGGGTTTAGCATCAGGGTGAGGCTTAATTACAAGAAAAAGTTTAGCTTTACCAAGGGGTGAGATTTTGGGAGAACCTTTATCAGATTCAAATAGAATATCGCCACCCAATTCAGAAGGAACAACCTGACCAAGATCAAAACTAAATCTGAACTTCGAGAAAAGGGCTATATTTTTTGAAGAAGCAAGAACAGTTCGTTCCTCACCTTCGCGGTAAGTGGCAAATCGTTCGAGAAGCACCATGGGAGTAGCATTGTTGGCATCAATTTTTTGCCTGGCAAATTGAACGAGCGAGCGAGAATAACGGCCTTCATTGGTTTTAACGATAACAAAACCTGCTTGAATGCCTGGAAGAACTGAATCAATATCAGCAATATCTTTAAGGGATATTGCATCAACTGCCTTGCAGAACCCTTCTGCGACCATTTTTTGCAAAACTTGATTGGTATACTCATCGAAAAGATCAGCACGCACCAATATCGGTTTTACAAGAAACAATAATACAAGCAATAAAAGTCGTTTGAGGAACATATTGCACCCATGAAGGTAAAGGCGGAAATATCACAAGGGATTATCTTACCAGACCAATATCAAAAAGGTCACTGATAAGGCGCCAAAGCCATTGGGCACAAGTTTCGGGCTGCAGGTAGATTTTAGCTTGCGCCATACATCCGGGGAAAATCGTGGCATCAGCATCGATAACATCGATATAAACAAGAAATTGCTGCGCCTGAGGAATTAATTGGTTTGGAACCTCTGTAGCCTTTACGGGAATAGGCCCGCCAGCCTTATTCGAAAGAGCCATGGGAATTTCCTTGGCTTCTGACGAAGGTAAACTTTCCTGCCGGATTTTACCCTTCCAAACCTTGGAATCACGGCCTTGAACCCGGATATAGATATCAGGTTCCCAAGTAGCTATATTTTTAACCGACTTATTTTTTAATTGTTCCGCATAACGAAGATTCATCCTCAATTGATTAAAATCGGAGGGAACCAAAGGAAGGCAAATACTAAGCACCTTCGGTTCATAAATGGAAACAAGCGGTGCATTCGGATCATCAAGAAAGAGTTTTCCAATATCTTCAGGTTTTGGGGCATGGCCAATAATCCCATTACGACTTGCGACAATCGCAAGCTTATCTTTTTTCAATTTAACAAGAGTATCGGCCTCAATCCTTGCCATATCACCTGTTCGGACCGATTTATTTATCTCCATTTCGAAGCGATCGCGTTCAGCACGGTCGTTAGTGCGATCCTTCAAGACCAAAAGAACACGATGATATTTATCGCTAGCTTCAAGCTCAGTTTTTGCTAAAGAAAGTTTAGATTCAAGTTCATGATTACTGAAGATGGCAAGTTCATCGCCTTTAAAAACCTCTTGCCCAGCTCGCACCTTGATATCTTGAAGGAATCCTGGAACAGTTACAAAAAGTTTATCTGTCGTTTCAGGTCTAGGCACTACAAGCCCGTAACCGCGCAGTCTATTTACGGGTAGGGGAACGGTGAAAAAGACCAAAAGTAAAACCGCTGCTATAAAAGCAGTTAGAGTCGTTCTGGCACGATTCATATCTGGCAACCTCCCCCTCCGAAATAAGTTTTTCCCGAACCGATACAAAGGCCAACCAACCATAGACCCGACCGAGGCCAAGGTCAAAGTAGCACTGATAACTTCAAGCTTGTATGGTTTGAGAAACGAATACATAAAATACAAAATGGTAAAAGTGACAACCCACCGATAAAGATAACTAAAAACAGCATACAATATAAAAAGTGTTTTTCTGGTTGCAGCCATGTAAGGCTCGGGAGGCACTTCGATACCGAAACAATGTTCAAGAAAAAGATTTTTGATAAAGCGATTAGCCCTTTCCCGAAGGTTGGGAATTTCCAACCAATCTGCAAGAGCGTAATAACCATCGTAACGCATCAAAGGGTTGGCATTAAAAACTACGGTGCTAACACTGCAAACAATCATGATACACAGGGCAAGATTGTTAACAAAAGGATCGTTAGGAGTATTCCACCAAACGAAGGTAGCAATAGAAGCAATGATAAGTTCGACATAAATACCGGCAGCACTAATAATAATGCGATGCCATTTGTTGGGAAGAGTCCAAGCATCAGAAACATTAGCGTAAAGAGCTGGGGAAAAACAAAGGAAGAGCATGCCCATTTCATGCACTTCACCTCCAAACTTTTTACAACTAAGCCCATGCCCAAATTCATGGATGACTTTAACAATGCCCAGAGCCAACCAGAGATAGATCAGGGTTTTGAAACTAAAGAAGAATTCGTAATAATTGGGTAGTTTGTTGCGAAACGTATCAAAATGGGAAGCAACGAGTAAAACAGCAGCACTCATGATTACAAGGCTTATAAGAAACCAACCGAAAGAGAAGATCCAACTAAAATACTTGATCATATGCTTCAAGAGGTAATCGGGATCGAAAACTGGGACTTTAATATAAAGGATGTTAGTGAAAGCTTGAAATAGTTCGGTTCGTCTTTTTTTTACATGCCTTTCGTACAACTGTTTACCAGATTTGGGTGCCTCATTTTGAGCCAACCCAGCGGTTAAAAGTTGTTGGGCAAACGCTTCGAGATCTTCGAGCCTCAATCGATCAGGGCGAAAACGATCTTCATAAGCTTTTTGGGCATCTTGAAGGGTCCGCTTCCCGTCCATGAATTCGAGTAAAAAATGCTCATGTTCTTTGAGTCGATAATAGCGAAGGCTGACAGGATCTTTGACGACAAAAAAAGTACGGCCTTCGTAAAGCTGCGATTCAATAGACAGATCTTTACGAAGGCGGATTTTAATCTGCTTGCGTCGTTCAAGATCTGAAGAAACTGGCTCACTCATATGATTTAATTAATTGAGGTTGAGTTATTTATCTGGAGTAACAGAGACCTTAGCACCGGGAATAACAAGGGTTGCGGTGCCGCCTGGATGCAACCAACCAGGGTTTTTAAGATCAACCCAAATACGAACCTGTCTGGAATTAGAATCTAAAAAGTTTTCATTAAGAGAGATATTACCAATCAATGTTTCTTCAACTTCCCGCTTGTTGGGCAATGCCCAAACAAGAACTTGGTGATCTTGTGTACCTGTAACAGCAAAGCTTCCATCCGGAGAAAAAGCACAGCAAGAAGAAGAGCCGCCAGTCCAGATATATTGTCTTAATTCAGCAGGGCGCGCATTGTTAATGGGAGTGCGCCAAAGTTGAACCTTACCATCACGACCACCATTAGTAAGAACCGTTTTGCCATCCGGAGAATAGACAGCAAAATTAGTAAAGCTAGAAGAACCGGAGTTAGAATGGATGATACCTTCAAGGTGTCTATCTTTGAGAGAAAGGACACGGATTTCTTTACCTTGATCAAACAGGATAGTTTTACCATCAGGGCTTGCACCCAAATGCGAAACATCACCACTGCGTTTATCAAACGAAAGAAGCATGGAAGGATCAATCTTCCCTGCATCGAAAGCCCAAACACGGATAGAATTATCCTTGCCCGCCGAAATAATTTGGGTAGCGCCAGCAAAGGCAACCGATGTAATTCCTGAACGATGTGCATCAGCAAATTTTTGCAGAAGCTCTGCACTTGCAATTTTCCAAACACAAAGAGAATGATCTTCACCAGCAGAAACTGCGTATTCGCCATCAGGGGAAATAGCAAGAGAATGAACAACCCCACGATGCCCTGAAACCGAAGATTTAATAGCGTCTTTTTCACGGATTGTGGCAGGGGAAAAGAAAACCAGCGATCCATCGGAAAGGCCGGCCACAACTTGAGACGATTTGCCACTGTAACATGCAATCGATTTAACAGGATTTTTAAGAGTAAGTGCCCATAATTGCTCGCTAGTATCAGGGTTCCAAGCACGTATACTGCTATCTTCGCTACCTGAAAGAATCGTGCTTACACCACCCTGCTGACAAACACCAATTGCAGTTACTTCTTGTAAATGCCCGCGTAAAACAAGCTTTGGTTGCTCCGGTTGCGAAGGTTCAACAATAACCTTGGTATCACGGCCAATAGATCGGGCATCCTGAACTTCAACAAGGCCCTCAACCCGCAAGCGATCGGGATTTTGAACCTGAAGCAATGGCTCAAGATTTTTAATAGCTTCACCACGATTCCTGTAAATGGTTTTAATAACACCAGGAATCGAGCTACGGATTTCATGCATTTTAAGAGTCGTAACAGCAGCATTTAATTCGCGTTGGGATTGAACTACCAAGGCAGCTTTGCCTAATTCTTCATCAATATATCTACGCCAGAATAGTTCTGCGGAACGATACTCTTCATCAGAACCGGCACCTTTTTGCCTGAGCAGAGATTGCTGTTGGAACCGTTTGTGAGCCTCATCACGGGTTTTTTCACTCGCCCTACGATCGGCTTCACTGGCTTCCAACTTGGCAGCACGAATTCCCAAATCATCCAAAGCCAATATTGGATTCACCAAGGCTACCATCTGGTTATTTTGAACTTCATCACCAACTTCAAGCTTATAAAATATAGTTTCTTTATAGTCCAACGCCAATTTCCCGGGGGTCAGTGGATCTTGCCCTCCCTTCCATAACCGAAACTTTTTATTAGATTTATTGTCCAACAAAATCACATCACTTCCAGAAACCTTATCATCTTCGATCACTAATCGACTAATGGTAAGCTTGAAAACATCATCAGGATGAATATCCCGTTTGGGCTTAATATCAGTACCCACGAACAACAACTTGCCATCTTTTTCAGCAGGAATCTCCTGCCTCTCCATGGCACTAATGCGAGCGTTTCCGATAACTAAAGGTTGATTAACCCCGGGTCTCGAAACTGTTACTGTGGCAGGTCCATCAACCCTAGGCTGATTATCCCCTGAATTACCATCCACAAGATTGGTTTTGTCTTCCCCTACCTGCGCAACAAGATCTTCAGTAGTTGAAGCGAAGACAATATCATCTGTGGCTACCGCCTTTTGGGAAGTAGACTTATTGATGGCATTAAGCACAACAACGCCCAAACCAAAAAACAAAACTGTTACTGCTGCCAATCTAAACATGATTATCTCCTAGCCTACTCTGTATATATTTCTAATTCTATCCATACAGCATTGATTTCGAGCTTGCTGATTTAGAAGAAAAACACAATTTTCTCGTAGAAGAATTCCCAAAGCCCGTAAAAAAGGGAATAACCCATTCTTTCGTTACCGCAAATGATTTTCGCATGAACTTCGGTACCTGAAAGAAGTAATTCTCGAGGAAGTTCATATTCTTTATCAACACCAACCAAGGTAACACAGGCAATCACCACCGGCTCAGCTTCCATACCGGAAGAGCGCTCGGGATTGGCTTCGCCCCCAATTTTTATTTTGGTAAGCTTGCCCTTAAATTTGCGAGTAGGGTCGCTGCGCACTATAAAATCAACATCCAGTTCATCTTTATTCATGCGCACAAAACCTTTAAGAACCTGCCCGATATGTTGTTGGGGAATTTTGAGTTCAACTTCCCATGGGCCATCGACTGCACCCAGACGGAGTAATTCTTCAGAAGGTTTGACAACGCGATTGGTAAGATTTTCTTGGAACGCACTGCTTAGCACTTTCCATTCTTTATTACCAACCCTAACCGCTTCCTGCGAAGTAAACATCGGGGCTTTTAAGGCAAAAAAACCTTCTTTTTGCAGATTTAGATCCGCATTGGTTCTTTTGACCAAGGCATCAAGTTCCCGCTCTTTACTAAGCCTGATAATGCTACTTTTTTCGGCCTCAACCAGGCTTGATAAACGCTCTGAATCAGTGCCCTTGCTGGAACGCTGTTCGTACATCCGAGCATCAAGATCAGCCACTTGGATCTCTTTACGTTGGGTTCGAATTTCTTTTTCCAACTGACTGTCATACATTATGCCCAACGAGCGATTTTCGGAAACCATATCACCAGGTTTAACACTCAATTCTTTGATCACACCTTCAACGGAGGAGAAAACCTTACGCCTTATTTCGGGTTGCAATTGACCTGAGGCATCCATTTTCAAAGGATAAGGCACGAAGTAAAGCATGAAACCTAAACCAATAACTCCTACTACAACCGCAAGCGTAATCGCTTTTGTTGCGCCCCCCAAACCTTCTTGAACTTTCGCTAGCGGCATCCAAATATAGCGCATTGGAATTCTGCGATACTGGATGGAATTGAAAATTGCAGTAGCGGCATGGCGACCAACAACATCAAGCCTTGCGATTAACTGCTGTGGATCTGTAGGCGGATCGAACGATTCCATAATTAAAACGGTTCGAAACGGCGGTTTTCGATCTTTATCGCGATCATCGGTGACAGGGTAAACCACAAGAAGTTTACTACCGCTTTCAGCAAGATATTCATCAAGGGCGGCAAGCACCTTAGGAGGTAATGTTTCTTCTTTAGCGCCAGTGAAAACAAGTTTTTCACCCCACTCAAGCACTTTGGCCGAAAGTCTTTGCATGAGCCTGACAAGGTTGGATCGTTTTTCAACGACATCCGCACCAGAAATGGCTTCAATTACAGGCTTTTTACCATAGCAAATACCAACGCTTAAACGATCACAGTTAACCAAACGCCTTCCATCATTGGCAATTTGGTAGGCAACTTCGACAGGATCGAGACTCGCATGAACCAAGCGGGAAAACGATTCGACCTGAGTCCAAATTTGTTGTTGGCCCAGCATTTGACCCAGCATTTGATTTCGCTGGTAACGGGTGGCAATATCCGCCATCAAGGCAATGTATTGCATAAAACCAGGGACGGCATTCATGGCACGATTCGATCCCTGAAAAACCTCAATGATACCTGTGATTTGGTTATTTAAAAGAATGGGAACCATCAAAAGCAAGAAATCGGTAGGATTTCCTGCACCCGATTTGCCTGGTTCATCAGAAGCAAGTCCACTTCGAGGAAGCAAGACAACTTGTCTTGGGTTGACTACTACCTGCCTAAGAAGTTCTTCATGACTTTGGCGAGATTCTTCTGATCGGTCGAGACCGACTTCCTTCAAACTGATTTGGAATTGCAGCTGAAGATTACCTTGATTGGTTCGAATCCAAAGCGCACCTACAGGGGCTGCTAGGGATTCCAAAAGCTTCTTTAGTAGCTCACCGTAAAATACACCGGGGGGAACATCGGATTCACAAAGCTTGGACAGTTCTTCCAGCCTTTGACTTAAGCGTTTTCGCTCTAAATCTAGGGCTCGAGGATCAACTTGAGGCTCTGGCGCGGTACTCACAGCAGTCCACCTTAATAAATTTCAGATTGCAACTTAAATAAACTCTACACCATTCTACCTAAGTAGATTGCTGAATCATAGTTAACCTTAAACAAATTGAAATTATTTTAAGAAGACCAACCTTAAGAAAGCTGATTATCCAGCATAACCGTCGAAAAAATAGGGGAAACAAAAAGGATGGGCAATATAGGTCAGGCTGCCTTCCGCCTCATCTCCGAACCTTCTCCAAACGCAGTTACCGAGTGCATCGTCTCACGATCTCGTTTTGTCAGCACTTTTACCATCCGTGAAAGTAGACTCATGCAATCACTAGGATACTCTTCCAGCACTTCGTGCAGTTCTTCTGCAGCTAATAACTGATGCGCATTAGCTCTTTGGCCTTCGATTTCCCATAGCACCAAAATTTTGCGGATAGATCGACCTTTGGTGGCCAACCTTTGCAGTTTCAACTTCAATAACACCGGATTTTTTTCGCATGCCACTAACTTCTCTGCTCTTTCAATCAACCAGTTTATAAAAACCTTAGCAACATCTTCCGCCAAACCTTCTGTCATGAACTCATCATCCAAAAACCCTGCTAATTGAACTCGACTAATTAACATTAAAACTTCCCCCCGACGAAAACAGTTCTTTCCCCCAACCAACAAGAAGGGGATATAACACAAACAATTATCGCTTCAATGGCACTTTGCTTAAAGAATCATCCTTTCTTTTTTGGGATTGACGCACATTATTTAACTCGTTTTTCCAACCCAAGATCCACCCACACTAAATCCCGAAGCAAATTTAAAGGAAGGGTGCCGTGAGATAAAACAGCCTCATGATATTGCTTGAGGTTAAAAGTTTCACCTTTGGCGTTCTGTGCATCGGATCGAAGATTGTTAAAGAATACAGCGCCAGCAAAATAAGTAGAAAGCTGACACGACGATTGCTTCGATCTGATGATTTTCCCCAGAGCTTCACCCTTCGTTTGAAACGCACGGTTCACGAGTAAATCTAACGCCTGCTCATCCGTCATGTTGTTGCAATGCATTTGATAATCAAGCACCGCATTGGCGACCGCCCGCAGATACCATTTCAATTGATGTATTCTCAAGCCAGAATCTTGATCACCATAGCCTTCATCAAGCATCATTTTTTCGGTATAAACAGCCCAACCCTCTGCAAAAACGCCCGAGGACAATACCCTGCGAATTTTCGAGGGGTGCTTGTTTGAATATTCAAGCTGCACATAATGCCCGGGGTAAGCCTCGTGGATAGTCAAAATCTGCAACATATAACTGTTGTATTCCTTCATGAAACTTAAAACGGTGTTGGCATCCCAATCAGATGGCGGCGGGCTTATTGCGTAAACACTAGAAGCATTAGTATCAAGTGGTGGAGCCTGATTTAAATAAGCGACAGAGTTTCCCCTTTGAAATTCAGGCATCTCAAGAATCTGGCATCGATCAGGTTGAGGCAAAGTGAGAATATTCTTTTCTGTGATGAAGGATTGAATCTTTTTTACAGTGCTGCGGGTATCTTTAAGGAGGTCCTGTGGTTTGCCTCGTTTCTCGCTCAGTTTTTCAAGAACCTTTGCAATAGTTTCGTTTTTACCCTTAACATCCGGAACAGGAAGAACTTTCCCAGGATACAATCCCGACCACAACTGCCTTGCTATCACATACATTTCATGGGTGACGGTAACCATTTCCAATTCTGCAAGGCGGAGTAATTCATCTGCAGCGACTCCGGTCTGTAGTTCGTGAACCAATTTAAGCTTAAATTGTTCTTTGCCGATTCGCCAATCTGTTTCGCCACCTTTTTTGGCAAAATCCTGAAGAAAATCCTGATAACTTTCTAGGCTAGGTACAACTTTGTTGGTGGCCTCTAGAAGGCGGGTTTTAAGGTCCGGATTTTTAACAAACTCACCAATCCCTTTTTTATAAAACCGAATAGATCCTAAGTTCTGCTTTATCGCAGTATTGAGAATAACTTTGGGCGGGTTTTTAATCGATTCTTTTGCAGACTGCAAAACCTTGGGCACCAGGGCAACTCTTGAAACCAACGCAGCGACAATTTTTTCTTCGGGAATGGTTGATTGAGATAAAGGTAAATAAAGGCTATCTGCGATCAATTCGTTGTAAACTCTGGGGTCATTCTCATAGGTTTTGTTAAATTCCTGAAGCCATAGGGTGCGATCCAGATTCGATTCAAGAACCTTGAAGTCAACTTTCCCGCTGGCACTTAGCAATTCCTGCTTAATTTGAGAACGCAACTTTTCAAGGGAAGATTTGTAGAATTGTTTCCATAACTCCCGATTTTCTTTGCTGGGGTTTTCTAACTTGTCATCGAACCGATGATCTCCCAATTGGGTTGCAACCATTGGGCGCAATTTGAATTCATCCTCCAGCATCGCATCAAAAAACTTTACTAACTTCTTGTCTTCATCTTGTTGGAGATTGAACATTGCAGCTCCACATAATGCCATCGAAAAGAAAAACAAGCCACATGCTATCAGTTTAAGTTTCATTGCGGTCTACCCCCGTTTGATTTCAATCGTACCATTCTTGTAGTAAACAATAGTATTGCCTTTACTCTCGGGTTGAGAAAGAAGCAAATCGTTTCCCGCCCATAAGGAAGCAGGATTAATTAGAAGGTGATGTCTCGCGCCAAGGTAAGAAGTTGTAAGTCTAGGATTGATTTCGAAGACATAATCTTTAAGTCCCTTGGTGTTTGGGCCAAGAATCAAATCAACGCCAACCCAGCCATTTAGGCCATCGAAATCACGCAAGGTTTTCTGGGCAAGAATTAATGCCCGATATTCGAAATCCAAGGGCAAAGGAAGTGAACCGCCATGATAAACAAACTGATGGTCAAGGCATTCCGTGTTTTGAAAGCTGGAAATGATCGGTGTACATTGGCCTTTATGAACAAAAAAGCAAAAGCTTGCAGGCAAACCTTGCTTTAACTCTTGAACAATCCATTGATCTAGTTCAAGAATGCTGGAAGCCTTATTCCTTAGAACCCCAATATCGCTTATATAAAAAGTATCAGCGGTTCCTGCACCATTTCTGGGTTTTAAGACCAAAGGAAAAGTTAGTTGCTGTGCTTTCAGAAAATTGCCCAGCAGCATGGTTGCTGGAGTCGGGATATCCATTCTGTTTAAATAAAGAAATGTCTGATATTTATCTCCTGCCAAGGTTATTGCCTCAACCGAGCAGTTCAGGTTTTCTGCGCCCGTTTCATTTAGCTGCTTGATGCGATGGGCAAGAATGCCATCCGATTCAGGTGCCATGATCAGCACCGCATCTTTGGGATTAACAACATTTAAAAAAGGGTTGGAAGGTTCAGGGACAATCCATTGAGTTAAGTTGATAAGTTTTTCAGCAACAAGTGATTCCCCTACTTCGTTTGAGGCAAAGATAAAAAGCTCAAACTGATTCAGTTTTGTAAAATCAATGATCAATGCTTTTAGAATAGACACCCCTTCTTTAAGAAGAGGTGCAAGAGCGCTCTCAGGCTCGATTTTCATTGCAGAAAGTTCTTCGTACAAATACAAGCGCTTCATTAGGGGTTCCAATCAATGCCCTGAATTTACAACCGGTAAAAACGAAAGAAGCCGGCATTATACCGGCTTCTTTGCAGAAATCGCCTAGATAACCTTAAAGATACTCTACTCAGGCTTCATGCTGATTTCAGGTTTTACAAACTTCAACCCCGTGGAAGTGGGTGCACTGGTGCTTGCAGCAACAGGCTTGATAACTGTTTGGCTCGAGGCTGGATTTAAATCTTTGGAAAGATTGTTGCCATCGATTTTTGGTACGGGGATCAACATAGGGCTCTTACTATCGGCGCCCTTCTTGATTTCTTCAGGCACTTCAGGTGCATTTTTCAGTAAAGCGGGAAGGCTTACTGCGCCATCGTTGGGGATTTGTGGCAGGCCAGGGTCGCCAGCATCTGCATTAGGAGAATTATGCTTCAAGGGGTTCTGGTGTTCTCTGATAACCAAAGCCTTGGTTCTTTCTCTGAAGTGTTCAACAGCCCTTACTTGTGCAACACCAGGCAGCGAACCTTCGGAAATCTGAATATTGTTGTGCTTAAGGATAGTGCCTTTAGCAAATTCAAAGTTGGCAAGAGAGATATTGTATTGCACGATTGCAGCATATTCATTGGCAAGCGAATCAGCCCAGAAGCGTTGTGCTTCGAGAAGAATATCTACAGTATCGCGGGTTCTGTTGCCTGCACCCTTGCCTGCAAGAAATTCTTGGAACCGAATTCGAAGTTGTTCTGCAAAAGCTTCTCGCTGAGCGCGTTGCACCCTGATCTGTTCATAGGTGGTAAACACTTTGCGATAGGATTGGGATAGGAACCTTCCTGCCTTCAATTCCTGATCTTGTAAAACTTCATAGCTCTTTGAAAGTTCCAATCTTGCATTTCGAACATTAGCATGTTGCGATCTGAAACCGATTGGCACATTCATTCTCAAGCCCAAGGACCAGTTGTTAAACCTGTTTTCTGCAAGGTTCCTGAGGGCGTTAGTACCACCCGCACCATCCAGCGTGCTTCCAATCGAGTTGGAGTCATAGGTCGAAAGGAAACGCAGATCAGGCATCAAGGTGTTCTTTGCAAGAATCAAATCCATCTGCTTGGTCTTAACTTCCTGACGGGCGATGAACAATTCTGGTCTAAGGGTAAGAGTTTCATCCAAAGCGGAATCCCAATCAGGCTCGAATCTGGAAAGCGTGGGTGCATCGCTAGGGACAAGCCTGGTCGAATCTTCAGCAGGCATACCCAAGAGCGCGCGCACTTGTCTTTCATTTTCAAGAACTTTATCAAGGGCCTCAAGACGTTGGCCGCGGAACAACTCATACTGACCACGGGTCTGGGCAAGGTCTGCAAGCGTAATAGTACCAGCATCAAGCCTTGCTTTGCTGATTCTCCAAGCTTCATAACCCTGACGAAGAGCCTGCTCGCGAGCAAACAAGGTCCAGTAAGAACCATAAAGATTCCAATAAGCATATTCCACATTAAGAACTTGATAGTTAAGGTTTCGTTCAAATTCAGCTCGCTGTTGATCAAAGCGAATCCTAGTTACAAGGATACCTTCAGCAGCAGGCTGGCCACCCAATACACCAGGGGTGGTGACACTGCCTGGATGCGAACTTCGCAACTGGTTGATCTCTACGCCATAGCCTTGCAAAAGGGGCTGTTCAAACTGAAACTGCAAAGTAGGCCTGTAGTTCGGATTAACAAAAGCGGGCAGATTAGTGAACTGATAATCTGTCTTGAAGGTGATACCGGCAACACCACCTGTAGGCAATGGTTTCAAAATGGTGGAATTCAAAGAAGAATCCAAGGTTTCAATCGAGTTCAAACCACCCGAAGAAGTTATAAAGTTATCAAGCGCGGTACCAATAGGGCGGTCAGTGTTATTCCAGTTAATACTGGAGGTCCACACCGCATCAAACTTGGAGAGGGATTTTTCAATTTCGTTACCAATAATTGCTGGCTCAAGCGCAAACACTCGGATGGCGTCAGAACCGCCTGCTCCCCTGCCTGTAAAACTCACCAAAGTATCTTGTCCAATACCTGGGAAGAGGGGGTTTTGAAAACCTACCGTACCTTGTTCGATTGCAATTGATACGCTTTCAGCAAGCGAAATGTAACGGGGCTTTCTTTCTGGTTCGTTTACTGTCGGGGGTTTGCTCATGGATTTGGTGATCGGCGCAATCACTGCTGCAGGATCATTTTCCAGATTTGCTGGCATCAGGTTTTTATAATGCTCATAGTCAGCTTCCGCAAGGAAGAGGTTCTGCTTGCAACCACTTACAAGAGCAAGAAATAACGCTGCGCAAATAATTGATGGTTTCAATTCCATGACCATTAGACCCCAAAGTTTAGTGTCGATAAACAACACCTTAATTTCATTCCCAAAGCTTGCCTTAAACGCATTAATTAAAATGCAAATAAGGTTCGCCATTAACTTTATCGGCGGTTCCGGTTACAAAAGTTAGGAAACTTCTAGGGGTTATGACTTTTTTAGCGATCTTGAGGATAAAAAGGGTAATTCTGGCAGACAGGGCGCGTGTTAATGTAATAGCACCAGCAAGCACAGGGCAAATGGGCCGACCAGGCACCTTACAGCCTGTTCGGATCTTCAGGATTCCACCTAGGGGATATCCCAACATACTTCATTCCAAGCATCTTCTTAATTGCTGCCCACTCGCCAACATCATTGCCTTCAACTTGATGGCCAATGAATTGCAGCAAGTAACCAACAAAAAGGGCCCCTGCCCCCCAATACCACTCATAAAGAAACAATAACGGAATGCCCGCAACCGCAACGGGAATTCCAACCATGTGAATTGCAAAATTGAAAGGCAACTGATGCCTAAGCATCCAGTTACCAAGTCTTCTTTTTATAAATGGTAAAACACCTTTTTTATTTGCTTGAAGTGGTGCTTGATTCGACATGTTCGTTCACCCTTTTAAAACCTGACCGCTTATTTTAAATATTACATTTTCTCGAGCACACTTATGCCCAACAACTCCAAACCTTGCTTCAGTACCCTTGCGGTTAAATCGCACAGCAACAACCTGCTTTGCCTGATACCCTCATTTGGGGCCTTTAACACCGGGCAGTTCTGAAAAAATACACTGTAGGCTTTTGCAACATCCCAAAGGTACGAAGTTATCAGGCTTGGCTTGTAATCTACCAAAGCAAGAGTAAGGGCTTCTTCAAAGCGGAAAAGCTGCAAAGCCAAGGCACGCTCTTCTACTGTATCTAAAAGTACTGGGATCAAGGCATTTCGATAGTTGTCGGGGTTAAGCTCGCCTTTTCTGAATATGCTTCGATTTCTTGCATATGCATATTGCATGTAGGTCGCAGTATTGCCTTCCATCGCCATCATTTTTTCCCAGTTAAACACATAATCACTAGTACGATTTTGGCAAAGGTCTGCATATTTCACGGCCCCAATGCCCACCACATCACCCACTCTGTTTAAATCCTCGAGGCTTTCTTTGCTTTGCGTTTCACCTTCCTGGTGGTAAGCAGCTTGATACACTTCCTTTGCCAGCCTTACCGCTTCATCAAGCAATTGATCCAAAGAGGCAACAGCATCACCCGATCGGGTTTTAATAGGCTTTCGATCAGCACCTAAAACAGAACCAAACGAAATATGCTCTAAGCGAGTTTGCTGCCCAAGCCATTGCTGTGCGATCTGGAATAATTGGGAAAAATGCAAAGACTGCCTTGAATCCACAACATACAGAATGGCATCAGGCTTCCATTGCTCAACCCGATACTGAATAGTTGCAAGGTCGGTGGTCATGTAAGTAAATGCGCCATCCGATTTTCGAATCAAAGCAGGTGTAGCATCTTCGGTAAGGAAAATAGCAAGCGCGCCTTCACTTTCCCGCGCCAGCCCCGATGCGGAAAGATCCTGCACTACTTTATTCAAAAAGGGCTGATAAAAACTTTCCCCATAAGTATGATCAAAACGCACACCCAGCCTTTGGTAAACCAGATCAATTTCACCCAAACAAACTGGCATAAACTTACGCCAAAGCTCTAAATTGGTCTGATCACCCTTGTGCATTTTTGCAGTTTCATCCCTGCAGGCATTTTGCACAGGATCAATCACGCCTTTAGCTATTTCCTCTGGTGTTTTGAATAACTTTCTAACTTCCACATAAAGTCTTGCCAATTCTTTTACAGGCTCGTTCTGAAAGGCCTTTTCATCAAGCATATTCTTGTAGCCATGCAGAATAATTCCAAATTGCGTGCCCCAATCACCCAGATGATTATCGGTAATAACCGTATGACCAAAGAAGCGCAGTGTTCGTGCCAGGCTATCGCCCAGAATAGTGCTACGAAGATGGCCCACATGCATGGGTTTTGCAACATTCGGAGAGCTAAAATCGATTACGAAAGTTTTAACTTTATCAGGCTTGAGTACACCTAGCCTAGGGTCTGCAGCCATCTCTTGTATTTTTTCTGCAAGCCATTGAGGTTTGATGCGCAGATTTAAAAAGCCAGGCCCCGCAATTTCTACAGGCTCCAAAACATCTGGAAGGGCAAAGAATTCAACAATCTTTTCAGCAACTTTCCGTGGCGAAACCTTCGCTTCTTTGGCCAGCCCCATCGAGCCATTGAACTGGTAATCCCCAAACTTTGAATCCGAAGATGCCTTGATTTGCGATAACGCATCCACAGAAGCAAAGCCTGCTTTGGTTAATGCTTCTTCTAGATAGGTCGAAATAAATACAGGAAAATTCATGATTAGATTGGTTTTTCAAGTGACAGAAAACTTTAATATTCCAGATAGATCAACGCTAGTCTTGTTTCCAATCGATTCGTGCTGCATCGGCCCACAACTCTTCTAACGAAAAATAAAACCTCGCATCCTTATCAAATATATGTACCACGACATCGCCATAATCCTGCACCACCCAGCGGCTAGCTTCGTATCCTTCGAGGCCTATGCGTTTATCTCCAACCTTCTTCATCCGGTCGTCGATTTCTTCTGCAATGCTGTGAATCTGTCTTCTGCTTGCCCCGGTGGATATTACAAAATAATCGTATAGAGGTGTTATTTTCCTCATGTCCAAAACCAGAATATCCTTGGCTTTGTTTTCATTTGCGGTTCGGGCACAAATCAGCGCACGATCCAATGGTCCTGGCATTTCCATCCTGATTTCCTTTGTAAGTTCCGTATTCAAAAAGAGGCTCCTCTATTAAAAACTAATTCTTCTTTGCTAGTCCTAGCGTATTTATAACCAGCCTCTTCTCATTCATCTTCTCTTTAAAACGCTTGTATTTCAATTATCATACAAGAAACTTGTACAAATATTTTCTTTTTGTCTGCTAATAAGCGGTATTTGATTAAAAAGCCTGCATTTATTACCCTAATCCACACGCTCTCACCGAAATGAAAATATTTGTTGCACTATTCAATACAATCCATGCTAAATTATCTCCCATTAAGCTTCACCCACCGGATATTATATGAGCAATAATGGCGTTTCTGCAAATAAAGCTTGGATAGTTTGCGGTTTGCTTCTGCTTGCCACCATGATTAATTACATGGATAGGCTTACCCTCAATCAAACCATCAGCCGCATCATGGTGGATTTTGACTTCCAGAAAGATTTCTACGGAAAAATCGAAGGGGTGTTCGGGCTCGCTTTTGCTGTTGGCGCCATCACCACAGGCCTGATTGTCGATAAAGTTTCCGTCAAATTCCTCTACCCACTTATGGTGTTTTTCTGGTCCCTGTCTGGCTTTATGACGGGCCTCGCTCGCGATAAAGAAGAATTGTTATACTGTAGGGCGGCTCTTGGCTTTTTCGAAGCTGCCAACTGGCCCTGCGCTCTTGTCACCACTCAAAGGCTTTTGGCCCCATCCAAACGAACCATGGGTAACAGCATCCTTCAAAGTGGTGCAGCTTTGGGCGCCGTTATCACTCCCATTATTGTTGAACTCTGCCTTCATAGCCAATTACCTGGCACACTTGCCCACCTTGCAGGCTGGCGTATCACCTTCCTCATTGTCGGACTCATTGGCCTTTTATGGATTCTTCTTTGGAGTATCGTCACCAAAGATATCTCTCTTAATGCAAGTGATGAATCTTTCTCTTCAGAAAATTCAAAATCAAGCTTTCAAGCTATGTACGAAATATTCTCCGACCGAAGGTTCTGGGTTCTTCAACTCATGGTTCTTGCCATCAATTCAACCTGGCACTTTCTAAGAGCATGGCTGCCACTTTATCTAAGAGAAGCGCATGGCTACACTGAATCCCAAGTGAATTGGTTTTCTTCGGGTTATTATCTGGCATCCGATGCGGGTGCACTCACCGCAGGATTCCTAACTTTGTTATTGGTCAGTAAAGGTGCAAGCGTCATCAATTCACGAAAATGGGTTTATGGCTTCTTTTCGTTCTTTACGTTGCTTAGCATACCTGTAGCGTTCATGCCCTCGGGGCCATTATTCCTTGTAGTTTTAATCATGATCGGGTTTTCGACCCTCGCGCTTTTCCCTAGCTATTATTCTTTTAGTCAAGATTTAACGGTGAAACATCAGGGAAAAATCACCGGAGCGTTAGGCAGCTTGAATTGGGTTGGGATGTTTGTGATGCAAATCAGTGCGGGGTATCTCATCCAAAGAACAGAAAACAAATACTTTGCAAGCTTTATCAGCGATGGTTTTGCAATCGATGAAGCGCGCAAACTCGCTCAAGGGCAGGCATACACCTGGGGCATTATCATTGCTGGGATTCCACCGATTCTCGCTTTAGTAGCCCTACATCTCTTCTGGTACGAAAAAAACAAATCTCACCAGATCCCTACTGCCACCTGATGCCTATCTTTCTGGAACCTCATACACCAACACGGTCGAATTCGCACCTTTTCGCGTGCAAGGCCAATCATAAACCACTTTACCCTTTTGCGCCTTTAATGATTCTTCATCCTGCGTCTGCAATCGAAGGTGCGGGTTGCTGGATCTTTCCACAATCACATACTTGACTCGGGGATCAGAAACAACCAAACCCGATTTCCCTTCTAAAAACACTTTGCCTGCATAATAATGGGACCAACAAAAGGCATCTTCCACCAAATCACCTTCGTTGCAATTTATTGCAAGCCATTTCCCAACTTGCTTAAATCCCTCGCGGTTATAATGCAATGTCTCCATACTTTTATAAACCGAAGGAACCAACAATAATATCAATAGCAACGAAAACTGATTCAACCTGCCTAGGCCAACCTTAATCCATGACTCTCTAAAAAAAACAACAACCATATCCCCCAAAACAACGCCGCCATATGCAGCCCAAATAACCATCATCATCAGCGCCAGCATAACATGCCTCTCCGACAGATAACCCATCACCAGCGCAACACGATAAAAAGCTACATTCAAGATGGCAAAAGAAACAACAATTACTATAACGCTAGGCTTCCACCACACCCCCTTGGGCATCAACAACAACCCTACCAATGCAAATGCACAACCAAGGTAATTCAACCCTTTTAGATACGAATCCCCAAGCACCATGAAAGACCACATAAACCGCGCCGCTGGCCCTTTATCTTCCCCCTCCCACCAACTAGCAAACAAGGGCGCTTGATCAAAAACCTTCATCACCACCCCTGGCCCATTCAGTAAAGCCAGTCGCCTATCTGCTTCAACTTGCAATACAGCAATTTTCTCTAGTATTTTCTGCCCGGTGGGCTTCGTAGTCAACTTTCCAATCGTCAACATAAATGGTAATGCCAGTACAATAAAACCTAAGATCAACCCAGCCAAACCTGCAACCATCTTTATTTTGGATTTCGAATCATTAAACTTCCCTAATACGATATTTACCAACATCACCACAAAACATGCGAATACAATTATCATCCCCTCAGGCCTTACCAAATAGGCACACGCAGAAAACAACCCCGCAAAAAACCATGTTGTCACTCGACCAGTTTTAAACGCTATAAAAATACAAAACAGCGCACTCGCTGCAAAAAATAAAAACATGCCTTCAGACAATCCATCCCCCAACACCTTGCTAATCGCAGGCAAAAACTCAAACAACAACACCGACCATATAGCAACCTTGATGCTAAAGATTTCAAATGCCAAATAGAACAATGGCAGCACTAATAACACACTAAAAAAAGAGGAAACCAATTGACTGCTAAGCTGATACGCAAATGGCAAATCAGAACCTACAAAGAAACGAACAGGCTTACTTACCAAATGAATTGCCAAAGGAAATCCAGGATGCTGCTGCGCATCTTTGATCACCGATTTCCAATCCTTTGAGTTTTCAAGCAGCCATGCATAACGAATAAAGCCAATACTATCGCGCGCTGCTACTTCCGTATGAGTTATTTGCCAGGCGCGCAAACCCGCAACCAATAACATCAAAATCAACAAGATAAATACTTGCGACCTTACTGAAGGCAACACTTTTTCTTCCACTGCTTCATTCAACATTGCTAACGCTACACCCATTCTCGTTAACCAACCAACACTACGTATCCGAATCATATTCCCATTAGGCTATTTTGGTCAATACATTGATTTCCCATCTTCGTCTCCCTCGCGAATATTTTAATGAACTGCGGATGAGACCCCGCTGGTGCTCGCCCCGAGTCTTTTTCTTTTGTTTTCTTTTTTCCTTTTACTTTTCCCCCTACTCCCAACCCTCTTTTTTTTGCTTTTACGCCAACTTTTTCTTTTTCTTCCCCCAACTCCCAACCCTCTTCCCTCCGGGAAAAGGGCCC
>CALARU010000174.1 GCA_937888715.1 uncultured Planctomycetaceae bacterium
CCCATTGGTCGGGGTATTGGGAGTTCCATCGCCATTAGTCGTGTAAGCGTAATCGCCCCCAGTGGTTCCAGCGTTTGCAGCATAATCTGCTAACGCTCCGGGATAATGCGTGCTTGTTGCTGGTGCATTATCTTGTTGGTCCCCATTATTGGCATCTTGGGTGATCTTCGTGCGGGGCAGAACAATGCCTTAATTGTTTGCGTACGAATTTGTTGGGTTTGATTGTAGTAATTCTTAGTAAAGACTCAGGAATTTCGCAATCCACCTTGTTCCATGTAATCAAAAAGCTGGCAAATCCATGTGTAATCTGAATCCCTTCTACTATTGGTAAAGCAGGAAAAGGTGGAATTGTAATTATGCATTGCAAGGCCCAATTGCTTTAAATTATTACTGCAACTCATCCTGCTTGCAGCTTCCCTTACTTTTTGCACTGCGGGTAATAATAGCCCAATCAAGATGGCGATGATTGCTATCACCACTAATATTTCAATCAGGGTAAAACCTCTTGCAAACATGGTTCTCTTGGAATTTTGTGGAGACATTGGTTTGCACCTTTAAAATTGACAAATAGGGTAAATAAGAAATAGCGATACCTAAATAATAGTATTTTTTATCGCATCATTTCGATCAAAATCAAAGATATTTTGAACTTGCGTAAAATTACTAATCCAAGGTAAAAAGCAGTGTAATTTAATTGGTTTAGAGTGTTGTTCGAATGCGAATCTTGGTTAATTATCTTCCTGCCTTGAAACAGCGCAGCGGTGTAGGCCATTACACTGCTCAACTTTGCGCTGCTTTACAATCATTGCACCACCCTCTGCAATTAGATTTGTTTCCTAATCCTTCTTGGGAACCGCTAATCAAGGTCGCGATGGCTAAACTGAAGCCTAGTAAACCCAGTGTGGCTGTTAAATCGCAACAGCAGAATAATTCTGCCACTTCGATCATCAAAAATCAGATTAAAACCTTTGCGAGAAACGGCTTGGATTATTTGTTTGCAGATCGGGTGCGTAGGATTGGTTGCGATTTATACCACGAACCCAATTTCTTGCCCTTTGATGTCGATGCTCCAACTGTCTCTACCATTCATGATCTTTCTGTTATTCGTTATCCGCAATGGCACCCTAAGGATCGGGTTCACGAATTTGAAAAACGATTTGAAAAAGCACTTTCTAATTGCACCCATTTTCTCACCGATTTAGAGTTTGTGAAACAAGAACTGATTTCCCAATTTAATGTACCCAGCGAAAAAATAACTGCAACTCCTTTGGGAATCCGTTCGGGGCTTTCCCCTTTGCCCATTCCCGAAGCTCGGGCTCTCCTTAAAGAATTAAACCTCCCCCAAAAGTATTTTCTGCATTTGGGCACCATCGAACCCAGAAAGAATCTTCTTTTCTTGATGCAGGTTTATTGTGATCTTCCTTTGCGGGTTCGCGAACAATACCCCTTGTTGCTAGTCGGGGGATGGGGTTGGAATGCCGAAAAAGAAGCCGCCTTTTATCAAGAAACCGCAAAACATCATAATGTGATTCTCTCAGGATATATTCCGGATGACAAGATTTCTGCGGTCTACAATTGCGCACGGGCTCTTCTTGCCCCTTCTCATTACGAGGGCTTTGGCCTTCCTCCTGTTGAAATGATGGCTTGTGGTGGCGCTGTTCTTGCATCTAAAATTGGGGCCCATCAAGAAGTTTGCGGCATAACCGCTTCCTATTTTCACCCCGAAGATAAAGATGCTTGGCGTGATGCCCTTTTGCAAATTGCATGGGATGATGAATGGTATAGAGCCCTCCGCAAAGGTGCAGTTGAAAAGGCTGCCCGTTTTTCTTGGCATCAATGTGCGTTGGATACTTATTGCGCCTATGAAAAAGTGTTGGAAATCAATGCAAACTCTGCCTTGATACCCCCCCGCTTTTAAAGAAGCTTGCTGATTCTACTTCGGTTGGATTTGATAAACAGTCATCACATAAGCACGCATATCGCTGCGGTATGTTGTTGGCCCGGAAACTTCCACCCGTTGATTTAAAAACACATCCAAGTTCTGCCCCGGTGCAGGCACCACGTAGATCAACGGCCTGCCTTGCTGTGATTCAATGTAATACGATGGCTCGTAACTTTGCGGTCTTCCTGCTTTACGAAGAAAACCAGGCCCCACTCCTGAACCAGAACCAGAGTTGATCGATTTCACTGGCGTTGGGCTTGGCCCGTTCGATTGAGGTACCATGTTTGCTGTGGGCGCAGATCCGATAGGCGCTGTTGGCGCATTGTTTTGCAAATTCGATACTGCTTGAACCAATGCTTTGTTGGTTAGCTTGGGTTGCCCGGGTGCGCATGCTTGTACCGTATTTGTTCTTCCCTTTGATGCGCAATCGCGCAACCAGACTGCTCTGCCGTAAGCTTGGCTCGCAAACATCGGCTGGCCACAAGCGAAATCCTGCCCGATTTGCGTGTACAACCTTATTGCTTCAGTTGATTGGCCCGCTGTTTCAGCACTTATCGCTTGGCTCCAGCGTTGATTCGCATCACAATTTGGCACAGCGGAATTTGCATTTACGATCGTATTTGAACTTACAGGATTCCGGGGCGCTGCGGGCACTATTGCTGGTACAGGATTAGCTTGAACGGCTTGTTTTCCTATCGCCTCGCATCGTATATAGCGTAACTCATTTTCCGGTGGCACGATGGGGATCCAGTTTTCTTTGCCATCAGATTGCTCTGACCCAAGCGATTTTACCTGGCTTCCCCTTGCTAATCTTGCACTTTCAAGAGTCGGTTTAGTGTTCAATACTGCACTGCCTATGTATACTGGGATTTTGTTGCCATCATTTGTTTGTACAAGATAGTTTGGTTGATTCGGAACTATTCGCTGTAGGTACTTGCTTTGCACCCAAGAAAAAGATCCATCAGGTGGGCGGATCGCTAGCCAGCCATCTGCTCGCTCTTGCACCACGGTTATAACCTCGCCTGCTTTTAGATTGTTGGTGCCATAAAGTTTAGAATCACTTCCCGGCCCAGATCGAACCTCGGCATTGGGAATGATGATTCGTGCAGTAAACGGCACAGTAGTGTTGCCTGACCCTGCTGTGGGCCCGGGTTGGTTTGAAATCAGAACGAGAAGGGCTAAAAATCCGTACATGTTCTTTCGCTCTTAAACTAAAAATTCTCACATCTTTTTATCGACATTTAACTTGTCTTTTCTGCAACTGATATGACGAAAACGACACTTGTTTAGGTGAAATTATTCAGAATTAGTTTAACAAAAACTATCTTTTCTTTACTAAACCACCTATTTTCTCTCCATCCCTGATTCTCAGCGAACTTCGGGGCTTTGCGGTACCTTTGCGAAATTTTGATGATTTTTAATTTTCTAGGTAATGATATCCCCCCAAAGATGTTTATAATGCCTTTTGATTGATTAAAAATATCTTCCAGCTAAGGAATTATGCGATGGGTAACCCTACTAAATTGGCTTCTTGGAAAGCTCTTGAAAGTCATAAGAAGGAAATGGAAAATGTGCAAATTAGGGATCTCTTTGCTGCTGATCCCGCTCGCTTCGATAAGTTTCACCTACAATTCCAAACCATTCTTCTCGACTACTCTAAAAATCGTATTACCGAAAAAACCATGGCCCTTCTTTTTGAACTCGCACGAGAAGCCAACGTTCATGGCGTAGCCAAGCAAATGTTCAATGGCGAAAAAATTAACACCACCGAAGATCGTGCTGTTTTGCACATCGCCCTTCGTAACCGCTCGAACAGACCAATCATGGTTGATGGCAAAGATGTCATGCCCGAAGTAAATGCCGTGCTTGCTCATATGAAAGAGTTCAGCAACGCTGTTCGCTCTGGGGCTTGGAAAGGTTACACTGGTAAAACCATTACCGATGTTGTTAATATCGGCATTGGTGGTTCCGACCTCGGCCCCGTCATGGTTACTGAAGCCCTCAAGCCTTATTCAAAGCGCGATCTTCATGTGCATTTTGTTTCCAACATTGATGGCACCCATATTTCGGAAACCCTTAAAAACCTTTCTCCCGAAACGACTTTATTCATTGTTGCTTCCAAAACTTTCACCACTCAGGAAACCATCACCAATGCACTTTCCGCTAAGGAATGGTTCTTGAAGAGCGCCAAGGATGCTGCTCATGTTGCAAAGCACTTTGTTGCTCTTTCAACTAATTCGGTTGAAGTTTCGAAGTTTGGTATCGATACAAAAAACATGTTCGGGTTCTGGGATTGGGTCGGCGGGCGTTATTCATTCTGGTCTGCTATCGGCCTTTCCATCGTTCTTTCTATCGGAATGGATAATTTCGAAGAACTGCTTATGGGTGGTCATCTCGTTGATGAATACTTCCTCAACACTCCTCTTGAGCAAAATATTCCTGTCATCATGGGCCTAGTAGGCGTTTGGTATAATAATTTCTTTGGTGCTCAAACCCACGCCATTCTTCCTTACGATCAATACATGCATCGTTTCAGCGCCTATTTCCAACAAGGCGATATGGAATCCGATGGCAAAAGCGTCACCAAAGATGGCGAAGCTTGTACTTGGTCTACAGGCCCTGTTATCTGGGGCGAACCTGGCACCAATGGCCAACACGCTTTTTACCAACTCATTCATCAGGGAACTAAATTAATCCCTTGCGATTTCATCGCTCCAATCGAAACCCACAATCCCCTTGGCGAACATCACCCAATTCTTCTTTCCAACTTCTTTGCTCAACCCGAAGCCTTAATGAAGGGCAAGAACGAAGCAGAGGTTCGGAAGGAACTAGGCGATTCCAAGCTTTCAAAGGAAGAACTTGAAAAGCTTGTGCCACAAAAAATGTTTCAAGGCAACAAACCTACTAACTCTTTCTTCCTGCAAAAAATCACCCCCAGAACCCTAGGTTCATTGGTAGCAATGTACGAACATAAGATCTTTACCCAAGGCGTTATCTGGGGCATTAATAGCTTTGATCAATGGGGCGTTGAACTTGGTAAACAACTTGCCAAGGCTATTCTTCCCGAACTTTCGGGCGATAAGCTTATTACCAGCCATGATTCTTCTACCAATGGTTTGATAAACCATTTCAAGAAAAATCGGGCAGCAAAGTAACTCAACTGTTTTTTTAGCAAATGACTGAACCATGATGGGGGTGGATTGTGCTTGGTCCGATATTTGATCGTGAATGGTACATCCTGCCCCGCAGGCCTAGTCATTTTCCTACACGCGTTGCCTACCTTGGCATTTTGTGGGTCATTGCTGTTACCGCTTGGCTTTCTACAGGCCTTTGGCAAAAGCCCGCAACTCTTGGCGAAACCGCCAGGCTTGGGCCTCTCCTATTCCAAATCCTTTGCCTTGTGCAACTGACTTTCCTGCTTTTCTTTAGTGCGCTTTCTTCCGCCAGTGCTGTCTCTCTCGAAAAAGATCGTAGAACTTTTATTCTCCTTCTCATCACCGACTTGCGCGATTACGAAATCGTTCTGGGTAAAATCTTTGGCGGCCTTCTGCCTATTGTCTTCTTGCTTGCTGGCTCTGCTCCTGTTCTCGCATCACTATTGCTTTTGGGAGGCATTGCTCCTTTTCAGGTCGGCCAAGCTCTGGTTATTCTTGCCGCAACTTCCTTGGTTTCTGGAGCAGTAGGTGGATTGGTTGCCCTTTGGCGCGAGAAAACTTTTCAAGCCCTCGCTCTTACCACCCTTATCCTCGTCCTTTATCTTGGCCTTGTTCGTGCTGTTGCTTTCATCCCAGGTATTAGCCAAGAGCAATCTTTCTTTATCCAAGAACGCCTCGATCCTTTTCTTGCACTCGGCACCGTGCTCGATCCGCTCTCTGCATCCGATTCTGGTTTAAGCGCACCCTATTCCTATGCTCTTTTCATGATTCTTTTTTCTCTGACATTAAATGTTTGGGGCATGTTTAAACTTCGCGATTGGAACCCCAGTGGCGAACCCCTAATGCAACGCGAAGCGCCTGAAGATGCAGGGCTAGAAGAAAAAAACCGGGCTTCCGCTCATGCTGCACCAGGCATTACTCGCAGTGTTCAGGGTAATCCCATTCTTTGGCGTGAAATTTATACCCGAGCCTATGGTAGAAAACCTATCCTCATTAAACTCGCTTATGCTTTTGCCTTAGTTCTGATTTGCTTTGCTGCGCTTAGGCCTATTTTTCTTGATCAAGAAAAAGCCGCATTCTTCGCAGCCTATGGCTTGCTTCCCGTTACGGTTTTAAGTCTTCTTTTGGTTTCTGCTCAGGCTGCAACCTCTATCACTTCAGAACGCGATACTGGTGCACTTGATCTTCTTTTAGTTACAGATCTAACCCCTCAGGAATTCATCTTTGGTAAACTCGGGGGCATTCTTTACAACACCAAGGAATATATTATTCCGCCATTCTTGCTTGCAGCTTTTTATGCATGGAATGGATTCCTTGCAACTCCCCCTGCTAATCAGCCTCAGCTTTCTGCATCTATGAACCTGGTTTCTTTTCTATGTCTTGTTGCTGGTTTTGCGGTGTTGCAATTCTTTGCTATGGTGCTTGGGGTTCATGTCTCACTTCGAAATCAAAATAGTAGGATCGCAATCTTAAACACCCTTGGCACGATTTTCTTTCTTACTGCGGGCACACTTATCACTATCTCTTTGATTTTGATTAACGGGAAGTTCGAATATCAGTGGGCCAGTTTCATCTTCTTTTTAGCTGCTGGCATTGGGGGCCTATGGTGGGTTCTCAATGGCGATAGGCCTTCACCTGCACTTACTTTAGCTAGTTGGCTTTGCCCTTTGAGTGTTTTTTATGGCATTGCCAATGCTTTGGTAGCGAAGCCTGGCTCGCAGGAATCTGCGGATCCGGTGTTATCGTTTCTAGTTTTGGGGGGCGCATTTGGTTTTGCCTTAGCTGCTATGTTAGTACCACTTTTGAGTGAATTTGATATTGCTTTAGGTCGAACGAGTGGCGGCGCAGATTAATTCCCGATCATTGGGTTAATGAAATTTCTCACTTTGGTCGATAATACCTAAGTGATTTCTGTTATTTCATTTAGAAGTAATATCTTTCCTATTTTCAAGACTTGCCAAGCATGGGGGTAAAGAGATAAGAAAGAGGTAACAGAGTAGGCCCCGATAGCTCAGTTGGTAGAGCAGCTGACTCTTAATCAGCTTGTCGTAGGTTCGATCCCTACTCGGGGCACTTCATTTCTTCCTAGCAAATAATCAAACCTAGGATTTTGGATTAATAAAACCATGAAGTTATTGGAACTTTAGATTTATTAAGATGATTTTCCTTGTCGATTCTAGGGTGTCCCCTATTGAGCGACTAATTCCCGGAATCGTGATATTTTATTTTGAATTAGTTTGTAAATTCGTGACCGGTCGGTAAAAACCCTTCTTGCATGACATGTTAGCCTTGGAGTTTTCAA
>CALARU010000175.1 GCA_937888715.1 uncultured Planctomycetaceae bacterium
ATAATTAGAGCTATTTCTTCTTGGTCATTACTTGTGCTAAGGGATTGGGAAGAGTTTTGGTATCGTTTTCAAACTGCTCGATCTTTTCGATGCGCCTAGAATGCCGGCCTTTCTCGAAGGGTGTTTCCAACCATATTCTAACCATGCGTTCAATCAATTCCTCGCCCAACAAATCTGCGCTAAGGCATAAAACGTTAGCGTCGTTATGTCGCCTGCTCATTTCTGCAGTGATGCTATCATGGCAGGGTGCAGCGCGAACACCAGCTACTTTATTAGCAGCGATGCACATTCCTATGCCAGTGCCACAGATTAGAATACCGCGGTGAGCTTGTTTTTTGCTAACTGAGTTAGCAACATCAAAAGCAAAGTCGGGGTAATCCACGCAATCTTCGTTACTAGGGCCCATATCAAGAACTTCATGGCCCATGCCCGAAAGAAAATTGAGGATGCGTTGTTTCACATTAAAACCACGATGGTCACTGCCAATTGCGATTACCATAGTATGGTATCCTTGCTTTCCAAATAAATCTTGTTTCATCATTTTATCACCTTAGTGCACTAAGAGAGTATCTTAAAAACTAAATGTTTGAGGTTTTCCTGTATTTCGGACAAACATTGACTGTAAACATTTTCATCTCCACCGAATGGGTCACTGATATCCGAACCTGAAAAGCTCAACATATGAACGGGTAGATGTTGGTCATGAAAACGATCTTGAAAAATATCCAAGTGGTTTTTCGTCATCACTAATACAGCATCTGAATGCTTAATTAAATCAATATCCACATATCTGCTCTGATGATCTTCCAAGCTAACCCCAAATTTTTGAACCACAATGGTTGCGTTTGGGGAAGCCGCCATGCCATCATAAGCTGCCAATCCGCCCGATAGAATTTCAAAACCTTTGTCGGGCAGTTCATGAATTTGACATCCGAGTTTTTCTGCAAGAAGCTTTTTGAACACAACTTCCGCCATCGGGCTTCTGCAGGTATTCCCGGTACAAACGAAGACAATTTTCATTCTTCGCTCGATGTTTTCCACAGTAACTCCATGATTTTCAGATAATCTGCTTCACGCTTTTTTAGTACTAAAGCCTAAGACCCATGAAATATTATTCGTAATCAAGTTAGAAATATTTCTTGCAACAAAGTAAGTCTAGGGCTGTCGATCTAGCAAACAATCACGATTGTTGATTCTTAACAGATACTTAACACAGATGGGGTAGTTTAAACTAACTTCTTGTAATTATACCCCGATCCTTGGGGAACGCCTCAATTAATTAGAATAAAATGGCGGAGTTTAAGCAATAGGAGACTAAGGGGATTAGCCTAAGCTACGGAAATTAGAGAGCCTCATCGATCCAACCACCACCCAAAACCCTATTTCCATCGTAAAAAACCACTGCCTGGCCCGGAGTTACTGCACTTTGGCTCGTTTCAAATTCAACTTCTGCTGCTTCTTCACTCAAACGAATCACCTTGGCGGGCGCAGCTTTATGGCGATAGCGAATTTGAGCATGGCAATTAATCTGCACATTCATCGGTATATTTGCCTGCCAATTAACCCCGGTAGATTTCAAGCCCTTTGCCAGCAATCCTTCCATTTCACCCACAACGACTTTATTTTCCTCTGCAACTATTTTAAGAACATACTTGCGCTGCCCCGTCGCAAAACCCAACCCTTTTCGTTGCCCAATCGTAAACCTCTCAATACCGTCATGCGTTGCCAGCGATTTTCCTGACTCATCAACAATCATCCCGGGCCTATTTAAATCGGGCATACGCTGCTTGATCATTTTGGCATGATCCCCATCCGGTACGAAACAAATTTCAACACTATCGGGTTTATCCGCTACGCTAAGGTTGGCAGCAAACGCCAACTCCCGCACTTGCTCTTTTTTCATATCCCCAAGGGGAAACATGATTTTTTCCAGTATCTTTCTTTTCAAACCATGCAGCACATACGATTGATCTTTATCAGGATCTACGGCCCTGTGCAGCTCTGCCCCATCGGTACCATGCACTATTTTTGCGTAGTGCCCGGTTGCAATATGATCAACGCCCAGCATTTCTCCATAGGACCAGAGTTGTCCAAATTTGAGCCAGTTATTGCAAACAATACAAGGGTTTGGTGTACGCCCCGAAAGGTATTCATGGGCGAAATAATCCATGATCTTGCCAAATTCAGCTTCAAAATCGAGCGCATAAAAAGGTATGTCAAATTTATCTGCTACCCGACGGGCATCGCCCGCATCAAGTGCGCTGCAGCAGCCTTTTTTTCTTTCCGCACGAGCATCTTCTGTGCCATGCACTCCTGTGCGCATGAATACTCCGATAACCTCATAGCCTTGATCTATGAGTAATTGTGCGCAAACCGAGCTGTCAACTCCCCCCGACATGGCAAGGAGGACTTTATTTCCCATGGCAACCTCGTAATTGGATGGACATCTATGCTAAGAATATCTTAGCAACCAATGGCAAAAGGGCATGAATTATCTTAAATTTAGATTAAATAAAGGCATGCAGAAGTAAGGAATCGATGGGAATATCGGCCGGCTGTAACGAAATTTCCGGATTAGCAGTTTGCGTAAGAGGAAACCTGATTTCTTCATATAACAAATACTTCTGAAGCATCAATTAGAACCGTAAGCTCAACTATAGGGTATTATTAACCATACAAAAATGATTTTGAGGCATTTATACATGCCTTATGAAGGGTTAAAGCGATGCGGATCGCATTGGTATCATCGGAAGTGGTCGGATTTGCCAAGACTGGTGGCTTGGCTGATGTTGCGGGAGCCCTACCCCCAGCACTGGAAAACCTTGGCGAAGAGGTTATTGTTTTCCTACCGATGTACCATTGCATCCGAAAAACAGGAAACTTTGAAAGCACCAAGGTGCGATTTCAAATTCCGCTAGGCCCTAAATTAGTTCCAGGTTCGCTTGCAAAATCAAAAATACCAGGCTCCAACGTTACTGTTTATCTGGTAGAAAATCCTGATCTATTCGAACGCGACAACCCCGCTTTTGGCAGAGGCTTCTACCAATTTGCAGGCTCTGAGGGCACGAAAAAAGATTACCCGGATAATTCTGCCCGATTTTATTTCTTCAATCAGGCTGTTCTTGCTTCTTTCCCCCAACTTGGTTTCTGGCCCGATGTTGTTCATTGGAATGATTGGCAATCAGGCCTTGGCCCCGTCCTCTTACGAGAAAAATACGACAAAAGCGAAGATCGATCCCTCGCAGAAAAATACCAAAAAGTTCGCAGCCTGATGACCATCCACAACATTGCCTATCAAGGCAATTTCTGGAAAGAAGATATGAATATGGCCCATCTTAATTGGAGCCTATTTAATCTCAACCAACTCGAGTTCCACGATACCCTCAGCTTCCTTAAAGCGGGAATTGTTTTCGCTGATCGCATCAGCACCGTCAGCCCTACTTATGCCCGCGAAATCCAGACCCCATATTACGGGTATGGCTTGCAAGGCGTGCTTACCGTGCTTGCAAGCAAACTTACTGGCATCGTCAATGGCATCGATTACAAAGTCTGGGACCCAGCAAACGACCCATTGATTGCAGGAAAATTTGACGCAGGCAACATCCAACCCGGTAAAGCACTCTGCAAAAAAAAACTCCAGCACGAACTCGGACTCGAAGTAAATCCTACTATCCCCATCGTCGGACTTGTCGCAAGGCTTGTTCAACAAAAAGGTATTGATCTGGTGATTGAAAGCGCATGGCGCATGATGGATTTGGGAATTCAGTTTGTTGTTTTGGGTGAAGGAGATTCTTACTACCAAAATGCATTAGTTCAATTACAAGCCACCTACCCAGGCAGAGTCGCACTCAATTTCGCTTTCAGTGAATCCATGGCACACAAAATTGAAGCTGGATCGGATTGCTTCCTTATGCCTAGCCTTTATGAACCCTCGGGCCTCAACCAACTTTACAGCATGCGCTATGGCACTCTGCCCATTGTACGCGCCACGGGCGGCCTTGCTGATACTGTCACCGATGCCAATGCTGGTTCCCTTGCAAACAATTCTGCAACGGGATTCAGTTTCAATGCCTACAGTTCCGCTGCTCTTTATGATTGCCTTTACAGGGCAATTGATTGTTATCGAAATCATCCTCTGGATTGGGCTCAAATTCAACGCAACGCCATGACTCAAGATTGGTCCTGGAACCGCAGTGCCAAAAATTATCAACAACTTTATAATACAATAATATCTAGTCAAGCTTAGTGCTTTCATTACTGAGGCATGATCCACCATGGCGGATGTTTCCTTAGCTTTTTTATGGCATCAACATCAGCCATATTATCCTGATGATTTAACAGGCGAAAACCCCATGCCTTGGGTTCGTCTTCATGGGGTCAAAGATTACTACGGAATGCTTTTGCATCTCATGGAATTTCCCGCCATGCGTTGTTCCATCAATTTGGTCCCTAGCCTTATCGAACAAATTCTGCAATACACCGAAGAAGGCAGATCCGATCGATTCCTAGATGTTTCCAGAATCAACGCAGACAATCTCGAAGAAGCCGAGGCTGTTTTTTTGCTCGACAATTTCTTCATGGCCAATCCCCACCACATGATTCTAGCTTTTCCACGCTATGGTGAGTTATACCAGCGAAGGGGGTTGGGACGATGTTCGGGGCAAGAGGCGCTGCGTCGTTTTAATTCCAGAGACCTCAGAGATTTGCAAGTATGGTTTAATCTTGCCTGGGTGCATCCCATTGCAGTTGCCCAAGATCCTTTTCTTTCCGGTCTTGTTACCAAAGGAAAACAATTTACAGAGGAAGAAAAACATCTTCTTTTAGACAAGCACCTAGAGATTCTAAAAAAGATCCTGCCTCTGCATAAAAAATTACAGGATGATGGGCAGATTGAGATCACCACCACTCCTTATTTTCATCCCATAGTACCCTTGTTGTTGGATAAGAAGTTTGCCCGCGAGGCTCTTCCGCAAATTCAATTACCTTCGTATCAGGCCAGCTATTTGGATGATGCTAAAGTTCATTTCCAAAAAGCAATTGATCAGTATAAATCTATTTTTGGTGTTGCTCCCACAGGGATGTGGCCTTCCGAAGGCAGTGTCTGCCAGCCTTTTATCTCGCTTGCTGAAAGTTTTGGATTTCGCTGGATTGCAACCGATGAAGAAATACTATCTGCATCAACCCATGGCGATGTAAGTAGAGATTCCCATGGGTATGTTCGCAACCCCCACAAACTTTATTCCGCTTACAGGGTTCATGATTCAGGCAAGGGTATCAACATTGTTTTCCGTGATCATGCCCTTAGCGATTTAATTGGTTTTCGTTATCAACATAACGAACCTGAGGCCGCTGCGCAGGATTTTCTTCACACCCTTTCGGAAATTGGTAAGTCCATCAACTCGGATAAACCTGCATTGGTTACTGTCATTTTGGATGGGGAAAATTGCTGGGAACATTACCCAGGCGGGGGCGTCGACTTTATCCGTGCGCTTTATCGCAAGTGCACCTCAACGCCTAATGTTCATTCTGTTCGTCTGGGCGATTACCTTGCGCATAATCCGCCTACGAATAATCTGGATCACCTTTTTGCAGGGTCATGGATCAATCATAATTTTGCAATCTGGGTCGGGCATGAAGAAGATAACACCGCATGGGATCTACTTCATAAAGCACGCGAGTATCTCAAAACCAAGGATGCTTTCTCCTTTAACGAATTATTACAAAAAGCCTGGCGCGAAATTTACATCGCCCAAGGAAGCGATTGGTTCTGGTGGTATGGGGACGACCATTCCTGCGCACAAGACGAGCTCTTCGATGAACTCTTTCGCAGACATCTGAAAAATGTTTATGCTTTTCTGGGTGATATTCCACCCATCGAGCTCGATAGGCCCATTCGCAAAAAAGGGGCACGCAATATCCATACCCTGCCCCGCTCTTTCCTCGAAATTCGTATCGATGGCCTGCCCCGATTTTTTGAATGGCTCACCGCAGGGCATTATGCTTGTCAGGGTGAACGAGGCACCATGGCTATGACCACCCGAGGCCCGCTTCGTGACATCTACTTTGGTTTTAATCTCAAAAAATTATTCATCCGCATTGATTGCACCGCAGATGCCAAGCAAGCACTCAAGCAGTTTCATCAGATTAAAATCGGGTTTCTAGAACCTGCAGGGCACCAAGTGATCATTGATATATCTAACCAAGAAAAAATTTCTTTTACTCATCTGCTTGCAGGAAAAGAAGTAGCTGCATCCATAGAAATTGCATTGCAAAAAGTAGTGGAGTTATCTATTCCTTTTGAAATACTTGATGTGAATGAAAATCAAATTATTTCTTTTTATGTCGAGATTTTGGAAAATGGCCTGGGTAGAGATCGGGCACCCAGAGAAGGATTAATTAGCTTTAGCAGGCCCACCCGAGATTTTGAACAAATCATGTGGGATGTCTGATTGTAAAAACAGGTATGAACTTAAATAACACTATGTCGGGGATTTAAAATAATGCCAGAGCTTCGTAAAGATCCGATTGTTGGTCGATGGGTGATTATTGCAACCGAAAGGGCACGCAGGCCCATGCCCCAATCTGCGGAACCCCTGCTAGCACCTGGGGGATACTGCCCTTTTTGCGAGGGTAACGAAGATAAAACCCCCAACGAAATTTATTCTTTTAGGGAACCAGACACCCATGCAGATCAACCCGGCTGGCGGGTCAGAGTGGTGCCCAACAAATTTCCCGCTCTTCAAATCGAAGGCGATCTGCAAAAAAAAGGCGATGGCATTTACGATTGCATGAATGGTATCGGGGCCCATGAAGTCATCCTCGAATGCCCCTTCCACGAAACGAGCATGGCTCGACTTCCCGAAAGCTACATCCGCGAAATCCTCTGGACTTATCACGAAAGGCTTGCGGATTTGAAAATGGACTCCAGGATGGTTTATGGCATGATTTTCAAGAATGTAGGCGCTGCTGCTGGTGCTTCTTTAGAACATTCCCACAGCCAGCTTATTGTTACACCCATCCTCCCCGTCAATGTTTTCGAAGAAATGAATGGCGCTCTCGAATTTTACAAGTACCGAGGGCGATGCATTTATTGCGATATCATCTCTCAAGAACTTGGAGCAGATAAAAGAGTCATCTTTGATTCACCCAGTTTTTTAGTGATTGCTCCTTATGCCAGCAGATTTCCTTTTGAAACTTGGATCATCCCCAAGCAGCATAACAGCCATTATGAAAACGCATCGAAGAGCGAACTGGATGAATTGGCCGGCGTTCTAAAAACAATATTGTTAAAATTAGAAATCGCTCTGGATAACCCTGCCTACAACTACATGATCCATACGGGGGCCTTGAACACATCGCAATTGCCACACTATCACTGGCATATGGAAATTATTCCAAGGTTAACCCGAGTTGCTGGATTTGAATGGGGCACTGGTTTCTACATCAACCATGTACCGCCCGAGCAGGCTGCATTGGTTTTACGAAACACCGAAGTGGATACTCTTTGAAAGATTAACGGGCGCCAAAATAGTACAGGCTTAAAAAGAGTGATGCGTGCCTAAGCCAGCTAGGCAGCCCTTCTGGCCCATGGATAAAAAAGATTGCTGCAGTGCTTGCAACGGTAATCAGAACCAGCATGGCTTGCATGTCTTGCCAGCGGGCCAGCAAAGAATTTACACCAGGCCGCATGACCCATTTTGCAAAATAGGCGATAAACATACCAGAGATATAAGCTCCTACAGCGCCAAAGATAGGCAACACTTTGGGATCAAACAACCTGCCTTGTTTCTGTAGAAAAAACCCAGCAACACCAAAAGTTAAAAGAATCAGTGCCCGGATAACTCCTGTGGGGAGGTAAAGAGGCCTGGTTTCTGGAGGCAGAAGGCCTTCTTTTTGCAATCGTGGAACAGCTTCGGGTGGAATATTTAGAAATCTGCGCCTGGAAAAGTAATGCGCAAGTGCAATCAATAGGGTTTCGTTCCACAAAATATCTATATCTCGGCCCGCCATCATTTCATTGATGACAACTCCAAGAATCAACAGGGTTAATAATGCACGAACACTGCCTTGCGGAAGCCCCAACGGCGGCCTGACTGGGTTATCTGAATCTGTTATTTGTGACATTTATTTCTTTGGAAGCCCCTGATTAATTTGCAGGGTAAGAATTTCTTTGATATTGTTTTTGAATCTTTCACTTGTTCTTTTAGAAACCCCTAACTTCTCTGCAATTTCGACAAGGGAATAACCCTGAAGAATTAAACAAAACACCTTCTTTCTAATTTCATTTTCAAGCCTGATCATTACTAAGTCAAGAGATTCTTCAAGTATTAATTTTTCGTCGATTTATTGGCGCTTGTAATTGCATTTCCAGATGGTCATTTTCGCAAGCAGGTACCAGATTTCTTCACAGCTACCGGGTTTTAAGGTTCCTTTTTGCAACGCTTCTTAGGAATTCCAAAAACCGGTCGAACAATATCATCTGGGTCTAACTTGAACACTAAAAGTTTGCCGATTTTTGATCAATGCAAAGGGGATTAATCTTTTCAGAAGGCTGATAATTTATAAGCTTGGGATAGGGCGATTCCTGACCCATCAATCAAATCTTTAATTTATTCTTAACAAGGCAAAAACTAGTGTCTAAATTGCCTTAATTGACATTCCCAGAAAAGTTGAAAGATTACTATGTGCTAAGAATAGTTAGCTAAACTTGTGCGTTTTCTTGATTTCCAATTAATCGCAGCAGCACAATAGTTGCCAAGTTGTGAAAAATGGAACTCTAGGCAAGCAAAACACCCCTTTAAACCGGGTGTCGAGCATAATTTTCTTTTAATTATTGCAATCTTGATGAAATATTTTACTTCTGATGACGAATAATTAAAAGTAAGACTATTATGTATTTAGAGTGGGTTCCAATTAATCATTCTTTAAAATTGGTCTAGGAGTATAACTGAATCCTTGTTAATAAGCGTAAAGCAATTAATCGGGAAGTTTAACTAAATAGACATTTGAAGAAGTAAACAGGTAGGAGTTTAACAATGACCCAAGTAGAGATTCCAAAAATAAAAGTTCAACCCGAAAGCAGTTTGCTAGCCAACCTTTTCGCCAAAGTTGGCGAACCAGTAGACCCATTGAAAATTTCGGTGATCAATGTGTATGCAAATAAATGGCGTGTCAATGTTTGGAAAAGCTCGAACAATAATTTCCTTCCCAGTGCTGGATTCATCGAAGCGAGCTACTTTGTTGAAGTTGGACCAGAAGACGAAATCAGAAGCGTCCGCTAAGTAAGGCATTGGCTATTTCTAGCTAAGTGTACTTTAAGTGAATTAACTGATTTTGTAGATCATCCTAATGAGGTGTCTGGCCTTTGAGGCTTTCCGAGCAAAGCCAGACACCAATTACAATTACGAACACTGCGCTGATGATGGGCAGAAGTTTCGAAATTCTTTCAAGCCATATTCCTGATGGCCCATGCTTTTTGATTATGTCGCGTGTTTTAACCACTGCAATTCCCACTGCGACCAAAACCCCAGCCATGCCGGTGCTAAAAGCCAAAAGTAAAGGTACCGCAATACTTGCTAATCCTGCACTTAATGCAAAAAGAAGCATTGCAACTGCATCCCAGCAAGGAACAATCCCGCCAGCAATTCCAAGAATTACTATACCTTTCCACCCTGCATCCTGAGTATTGATGGAAATAGAGCCATCGGCGTTATGTTGGTGAGAAGAACCGGGGCCATGAGAATGATCAGCTTGGCCCAGAATGCGACGAAGTAGCAACCAAGCGCCAAGTGCAGCAATGGTGATGCCGCCAAAGAAACCAAGCACAGTTTGCACATCTGCTGGGGCAGCATTGGGAAAAAAGCTGGGGAGCAAAAGTGCGAGAAGAATTACACCACCTGTATGAGAAATCGTGGTAACTGCACCAAGCAAAAAAGCATGGGCTAGGGTGCCTTTTTCACCAACGAGGTAAGCTGCTGCCAAAGTTTTGCCATGCCCGGGTGTTAATGCATGTGCAGCCCCAAAGAACAGAGCGAAGAGAAAAAGTAGCCAGCGGTTGCTCTTGTTATCAAGCAAGAGATTTAGCATGGAATCATCAGCATGTTTATTGGGGTCTGCGGGTAAAGGGGAAAAGCCAATGGAATCAGAGGGGTTGCCATTTGCTTCCAAGGAAAAATTAAAACTTGCAAGGCGAAGCTTTTCCGCTTCACCGGGTCCCCGATCAAGGGGGTTTTTAGCAACAATATCCGGGCTAGGTAGGTTGAGATTACTTAAAGTTGAGGCGTCTGTTGGAGCGGTCAAGATTTCCACTTTAGAAAAATCATCTTCTGCGTAATTGCCCTCACGGAATTGAAAAGAGTGGTTAGGTATGGGGGAAACTTCAAAAGGCGCTTCGAAACGAAAAAAACATTGCAGGTGATTATTAACTCTAATTGTTTTTTGAGTGCAGACAAAGGTTAGGGTTTTCCCATCCACCTTCGCAATTAAATTAACTCCCAGCACCTCAGCCATATACCCTGAAAAAACAGAATGAAGCTGTTCCCGGGTGCGGATTTTCAAACGCTGTTCTTCGGGAAGGGAAGCAATATCTCTTGCAGCGCGTAATTCATCAACCTCCAGCAAGTAATCCATCTGTACCGTATTGTTAAGAATGCGGAGGATGATGGTACGGTCATGGTTTTCAGAAAGCAAAGGGTGTGCAATCAAATGATCGGCTTTAATTAAAAAGCTAATCAGCAGCAACAGAACAAGAGAGAAGTTATTTTTTAGGTTTGGCATGACTTAGGGCCATGAGTGCAAAACCTGTTACCAAGTTTGGATCGCCTTCCATCCAACGATCTTGGGGATTAGACCAAGAACCATCGGGAGATTGTTTTTTAGCAAGAGTAAGAGCAAGTTCATCTTTCCACATATGGGAAACGCCCTTGGCATCTTTTACTTCATTAATTTCGAGAGCATCCAATGCCTTTGCCATGGTGTTATAATAATAAAAAATGCCCCATGCAGCGCGTTGAGGAGGCATACCCGGGTTGGATTCCAAACTATAGTTATTGCTAACCCATTCATAGGCTTTCTTAACTCTCGGGTCGTTTTTGGAAACTCCGCAATAAATCATGCTTTTAATACCCGCATAGGTCATGCTGGCATAACCGGGCATGGATCCATCTTTTTCTGGGCCATCCGCATTGCGCACGGCACCACCCGCTGCAGCAGAATAAATAAAGCTGCCATCATTTATCTTTCCAGCCCAAGGTTGATCATTATTTTCGCTTTTAAGATTTTGGCACCTACTGACAAAGATCATTGCTTTTTTGAATGCAGGGTCATCTTTGGCGACTCCCGCAGCAACCAGTGCCTCAAGGTAAAAAGCAGTGTTGGAAAGATCTGGGCGAGATTTACTATCGTATCCTGCGCCGCCGTAATAATCATCCTTCGGGTTTTTCCCTTCCGGTTCATCCCATTGCAACTGTTTTAAAAACTTTGCAGCATTACCAACCACAGCTTTGTAGGAATCTTTATTAGCAGCGCTAAGCGCCATCACATTTACCGAGGTAACATAATTTTGCAGTTGAACGCGTGGGTCGAGGCCCGCAATGTGTCCGGATTTAGTATTGATAAGCCCTTCGATATAGGTAAGGCCTTTGGCAATCATAGGATCATCTGAGGGAAGTTTTCCTGTTTTTAGAAGGCCAGTAATAATAATGCCTGTAATCCCAGGGCTGGCTTTAGAGCTCCAAGAACCATCTTCGGCTTGGTTTTTCCTGAGGTAGGAAATCGCTTTATCCACAGAAGAATTCCAAGAATCTGCAGGGGTGGGTTGGGCATTTGCAATGCTTAAGAAAAAAATGATACCGATCAAAACTAGGCCCAAATACTTAGATTTCATGATTGAACCCCTTTGTAAAGGCATGACCACTTAATTTTACCGTTGATTTTATTGTAAACGAAAGTAAAGGAAGTGAAATGAAAAAAGGCACGGACTGTAATAAACAGTTCGTGCCCAGAATAGGTTGGCCTGCCTTCTTAGCCTACAATTGCAAGAATATCATCTTCGCTCATGATGAGGTATTCATTGCCATCAACAGTAACTTCACTGCCTGCATAAGAGGTAAAGAGAACGCGATCGCCTTCCTTGATTTGGAAAGGGGCGCGTTTGCCGTTATCCAAAACGGTGCCTTCGCCTACGGAAAGGACTTTGCCTTGTCTGGGTTTTTCCCGGGCACTATCAGGAAGAAGAATGCCACCAGAAGATTTATCTTCTGCTTCAAGTCGTTTAACAACAATTTTATCATTCAGGGGTTTCAAAGCCATTGCAACAACACTCCTCAAAATACCAACAACAAAAAAGGGAACAAAAAAGAAGAATCAGTCACCACTTTTTAACCGGCCATAAAACCGGGTTAATGCCTTCATTACTGTATATAACACCATGCCACGATTTACAGGCTTGGGTATGACGCTGTAGACCGATGCTTGATGAGCCTGCCTCATCACGGTTTCTGTTGGATCACCGGTGACAAGGATCGCTGGTAACATTGTATGAATCTGACGAACAAGATGCAGAGTTTCCAAACCAGTAAGGTTCGGCATATGCATATCAATCAGGACTAAATGAACTTGAACTTCTTGAATAAGGTCAACCGCTTCTACGCCTGAAGAAGCTAGAATCGTGCGATATCCTTCTTGCTCGACGATGTCTCTCAGTGCCTCTCGGGCCGGAGTATCATCGTCTGCAATCAAGATCGAATAATTCTGGTTGGTGGCAAGCATGCCACTGACCTCATAAGAAAAGAAAATTGTAAGACCCCGTCTGAATAAAGACGGCAAGCCAGAAACCCAAGTTTCTAGTAGTCATTATGTGCAAATTATGTACCGCACACCATAGGAACTTCACAGATAAATCATAACTCTATATACAGTAAAAGGATAGCCCAATTCACAGGGGTATGTTTAGGGTGATCCTAAGTCTGCCAACGGTGGTGGTTTATGTCAGATTGGCAGAAAAAATGCTAAACAAAGTGGCAACAAAAAAGGCGCCCGAGAGAGCGCCTTTAAGACAATAAAGGGGCCCGAATGCTTAAAGTTTCGAGCCACTTGCCAATTTAGGCTTCGACCACAAATAATCTGGATTAAAATCATTTTCATCCAAACGGGTCGGGAACTGGAAGCGATCGTACTTGTAATATTCAACTTCCTGGTTGTTTTCATCAAATGTGATGATCAGCATGGGCAGGGAAGATTGAGGATCAAAACAAACGACCCTTCGGCCACCCTTGGGCAATTCCTTTTCAACACCAACTGGGATGAAGTGTTCTAAAGATTCGACAGGAAAGCCAAACTCTGGCCTTCTGTTCGCTGCTGTGTATTTGACCGTACCAAAACGCATATCGCCTTTGGATTGGCCAATGATTGCACGACCCAAACCTTCGACTAAAGGTACAAATCCTGCATCTTTAATATTATGCCTACTGGCACTCCTTACCAAAATACTATCGGGTGCAAATGCCATCCGTTTTCCTGCGGGCATGAAAGGCACATCCCCACCGGCCAAAAGTGTATGAATTTTATTTTCGTACATGCCTTCAACATAAACAACTTCTCGGCCAATGCCTTCGCTATCGAGCCATTTAAAATAAATACTTAAAGGCGCTTTACGATACTTAAGCAGCAAAGTTTCTTGTGGCTTCTTCTTGTTATTGATGACTTCCTTACGCACCAGTCTTACAACATAAGAGTCCAAAGTTGCAAGCCTTGCCATGGTTTTATGGTAAAGATTGCGAGTTGGATCTGTAGACATCTCGGCAGGTTTTGGATTGGTATTATTGTTTTCAGTTACTCCCAAAACACCAAAAGGTGATACCAAGTTATTGGCCTTCGCAATATTAGAAGAGCCAAGTGCAACTTGATTAGTGGGGTTTTCAGGAATGTTATTGGCCACAGCATTATTGGTTCGTACCACATTTAAAGTATTTTGATTATACTTTGGAATCGGAGGAAGAGGAACTAAAGCAACCTCGGTTGGTGCAGGTGCACCTGTGTTTTGATTGGATGCTGCAGGAATGCGTAATTCAGGACCGGGTTCTGCACTCACTGCTCTCATGCGCACTGCAGGCCGTTGCATTGCAACATTGCTGCCTGTGCCATTGCGCTGTGCCATCATCTGGCCGCAACCATTGATGAATAAAATACCGAGCATTGCAGAAGCGATTTGCCATTTGTTTCCAACAACCATACAGATTCCCTTCCGTTCACTAGCTCTTGGCTTTATTTGCCATTTAACAAGGAGCTTCCTGCACCTTGATGGGGCGGGACCATACCTTATAATATTCACAAAATACAGACGAACATTTCCAAATTTTTAGGAGTATAGGAAGCCTTGGTGGAATAGGTGGCCTCTTTTCACCTTCTTTTTATAAAACTTTTCTTATTTTCTTAAGAAACATTAAAGTTCCACCTATAGAAGTCGTACCTAACTATAGCAGTTTTGCAACCCTATGGAAGTTCCTAAATCCCGAATTATTTGCAAAGAGTTTAAAAAGAAATGAGTACAACACGAGCCTTATCTAACAAGAAAGGTGCAACTCTGGCTCTTGAAGCTTTTATAAATCAAAGTGAATCCCCTGTGCTAAGGGAAGTTGATCGCCTCCATTAATGGTACAGGTTTGCCTGCGCATATAAGCTTTCCAGCAATCACTACCAGACTCTCTGCCACCGCCTGTTTCTTTCTCGCCCCCAAAGGCACCCCCAATTTCTGCACCAGAGGTTCCTATATTAACATTCGCAATTCCGCAATCACTGCCCCGATAACTTAAGAACTGCTCAGCCTCGCCCACCTTATCAGTGAAAATTGCTGAGGATAGCCCCTGTGGGACTTCATTGTTAAATTGGATGGCATCCGCCAAATGATGATAAGGCATTACATAAAGAATGGGAGCAAAGGTTTCCTGTTGGATGATTGGCATTTCAGGACTGGCAAGTATGATTGTCGGTTCAACAAAGTTCCCATTTCCAAGAATTCTGTTACCTCCCGCCAAAACTTTTGCGCCCTGCATCTTTGCTTCTTCAATGGCAAGCATCATTTTTTCAACCGCATCCGCCGATATCAGCGGGCCCATCAACACCCCTTCTTGCCATGGGTTCCCAATTGTTACGCTACCATAGGCATTGCACAGCTTTTCCAGAAACATGTTTTCGATGGAGTTATGTACAAACAACCTTCGTAGCGTGGTACACCTCTGCCCTGCAGTACCCACCGCAGCGAACACAACACCCTTAAGTGCGAGATCCACATTCGCACTCGGCGAAATAATTGCAGCATTGTTCCCGCCCAACTCCAGTAAGCTTCGTCCTAGCCTCTGACCCACTTTTGCACCAATAACCTTACCCATCTCACAACTTCCTGTCGCGCTTACCAGAGGGATTCTTTTATCGTCGGCAATCCATTCTGCTGCATGATGCCACTCACTTATGCACAACGAGAAAACACTCCCATAACCGTTTGATTTCATGACTGATGCAACAATGTTAATAACAGCAATAGAAGTAATTGGCGAATGATTCGAGGGTTTCCAAACAGATGTATCGCCACATATTGCTGCAAGAATTGCATTCCAAGCCCATACAGCGGCGGGGAAATTAAATGCGCTGATAATTCCAACAACGCCCAGTGGGTGCCATTGTTCAAAAAGCCTGTGATCCCTTCTTTCACTTGCAATGGTAAGTCCATGCAATTGCCTAGAAAGGCCGGTAGCAAAGTCGCACATGTCGATCATTTCCTGAACTTCGCCCTGCCCCTCGCAAAGGATTTTTCCCGTTTCTAAAGTGATGAGCAAACCTAGATCTTTTTTGTTTTTTCGCAGTGCTATTCCAATCTGCCTAATGATCTCCCCTCTCTCGGGTGCAGGAACGCCACGCCATTTCTTAAATCCTTCCTCTGCCATCCCCATCACTTGTTCATAATTATTTTTCGTACCACTCATAATAGTGGCAATACATTTTCCATCTGAAGGATTTACCGAATCAAATTCCACCCCTTCAGGCTTGGTGATCCAATCACCTGCATAAACACCACTATGAGTGTGATGAATACAAAATTTTTCCAGCAGCTCTGTGATCATTAATCTATCCTTTTAATTCAGACAAAACTTCATCAAGAATTTTAACCGCAGTAGCTGCTTCATGATCTTTGATTATCAAAGGCGGACAGAAGCGAATGCCACTCAACCCGCATCCCAATAACAACAAACCTTTTTTAAAGCAGGCCTGAACAATCGCATCTCTTTCCACGCCTGCTGGTTCTTTGCTTTCGCGGTTTTTTACCAAATCAATAGCAAGCATCAAGCCTTTGCCCCGCACATCCCCTATCAACCCATGTTTATCTTTAAGGGCAAGCAATAATTCAAACAAGAATTCTCCCACGTGTTGAGCGTTATCCATTAACCCCTCTTCCAATAACGTAATGGTTTCTAACGCAGCAACGCATGCCACGGGGTTGCCTCCAAAAGTACTTGCATGCGAACCTTTGGGCCAATCCATTATTTCCGACTTTGCAATCATTGCGCCCAAAGGCAAGCCCGAGGCTATCCCCTTTGCCAGGCAGATGATGTCTGGCTCGATCCCAAAATGCTCTATGGCAAACATTTTTCCCGTGCGACCCATCCCCGATTGCACCTCATCGGCGATATAAAGTATGCCATGTTTCTCTGCAAGGGCCTTCAAATCACGATGAAACTCCAACGGAGGCACCACATAACCGCCCTCTCCTTGGATAGGTTCAACAACAAATGCAGCTACTTCATCAGGCGACACCGTGTGCCTGAACAATTGTTTTTCAATGCTTTCGACACAAGCAATTCCGCAAGTTCCAAACGTCATGTTCACCGGGCATCGGTAACAATTTCCAAAAGGTGCATGGCTAACGCCAGGTATCAGGGGACCAAACCCCTTGCGTTGAATAGTCTTGCTTGCTGTCAGCGAAAGCGAGCCCATAGTTCTGCCATGGAATCCACCAAAGAACGAAATAATTTGTTTTCGTTTGGTGTGATAGCGTGCAAGTTTAAAAGCTGCTTCCACACTTTCGGTACCTGAGTTTGCGAAGAATACTTTTTTCGGGGAAGTTCCAGGAGCTAAAAGAGCAAGCTTTTTCGCAAGGTCTGCCTGGGGGGCGTAATAAAAATCTGTTCCGGACATATGCAACAGAAGTTCTGATTGCTTTTTAATAGCATCCACAATTCGTGGATGACAATGGCCCGTAGAACAAACCGCAATTCCAGAGGTGAAGTCAAGGAACAAGTTCCCATCCACATCTTCTATGATTGCGCCCTTTCCGCGCCTAACTACAAGGGGATAAAATCTTGTGTAGGAAGGCGAGGTGTATTCCTCATCCTGAGCAATAATCCGACTTGCAATCGGCCCCGGAAGCATAGTTTTTATCATCGGAATTTGAACCAACTCTTGGTAAGTCATGGCGGGGTCTCCTTGGGGGGACTTACATCAAGCATTAATTTGTCTGATTAATTCTATACTTCATTGCACCTATTGAGTCTGAAAAGGTGTAAAATAAATTAGAGAGCCACAGCGACTAGCCCAATTTCTAAGATTCTCGGAGGCCCCATGACACAAATTCCTCTAGGTCCACACCATGCCCTACATTCTAAAAATGCTTCAGAGCGATTTATTTTGAACCTCTTCGATCGGTTGTGGGAAAAGTTCCGATCCCGGGTTAGCTATGTGAATAACTACGAAACATTAATTCACGAAGCTGGCGCATCGTTCTTTAACGATCATATTGCCCTCCGAACTTTCTGCAGCCAAAACCCCCTTGCGGGTATCTCCTCAATCTCGCGCATTTTTGAAGCTTTGGGCTACCGAGGGGCGGATTGTTATAACTTTGAAGACAAACACTTAAGTGCTATTTATTTCCAACACCCGCAACCCTCTTTCCCCAAAGTTTTCATCTCCGAATTACGCACTTGGGAATTGAAACCCTCCTCCAAGCACATCATCCATGGCGCACTTAAAACACATCGCACCAACCTTCCAGAATCTTTCCTCACAGACCTTCATCACCTTAAAACAAAATCGGAATCCTCGAGAGCTTCTCTTTTAGAGGAAGCGGTTGAATTCTTCCACGAACTGCCCTGGCATATACCCGAAAAATCCGACCTACTCGAACTTAATCTCGATTCCCAGTACGCTGCATGGGTTTTGGTGCATGGCTACAATGTGAATCATTTTACTTCGTTGATCAACTCGCATAAGGTGCCCGCATTGGATGACATAGAAAAAACTACCGATGCGCTTTTGAAAGCGGGTGTTCCAATGAAAAAAGAAATCGAAGGGGTAAGGGGCAGCAAGCTAAGGCAGACTGCGACTGAAGCTGTTTTAATTGATGTACCTGTTTTGGAAAATGGGAAGATGACAAAGATCCCGTGGACTTACGCCTACTTCGAGTTGGCACAACGGGATACATTCAAGGATTTAGGAACGGGAAAACTATTGCGCTACGAAGGATTCCTAGGGCCGCAAGCTACCAACCTTTTCGACATGACAAAAATTGCAACCTAGGAACAGAACTTCTTGTACGCTTCTTCATTAAATCCAATGTAAAGGGTGCTACCTACCAAAAGGGTGGGCGCCCGTAAGTTGCCTGTTGGGCCCATCATTAACGCAGCAATATCTTCATTGCTTGGCTTATCTTTTTTCAAATCCAGAGTGGTAATTTTACTGCCCTTAGCAGCAATGATGGTGCTAGCTTTTTGGGCGAGGGCCAAAGCCTCTTTCAAACCGATTTTGGTTTTAGAGGCATCAATAGTTTCGGTAATGGTATGGCTGATAGGCTCAAGAAACTCCTGAGCTTTTTTACAGGTTGTTCACCCTTTGCGATGGTACTGCCAAGCGATTTTTACAGTCATGATTTTCTCCTTATCAATATCATAGGTCGTTATCTAATGTTAATTCCAACTAAGTTCTTACTATTTGGGTTGGTTGTTTGCGGGGGTCTCTAGAAAAATCTCATCATCCACCACAGACACATTGTAGCAACCAACTTTTAATCTTGGGTTATCGGCCCAAGCACCATCGCATAAGCGGAAACGCCAAGCATGCCATGGGCAGGTAACCGTGCCATCTTCTACATGGCCACCACTAAGGGAAGCGCCCATGTGTGGGCAAAAATCATCGATTGCAAAGTATTTTCCTTGCTGATGATAGATTCCCACATACTTTTCTTCAACTTCGATGGTATGAACCTGGCCTTCGGGAAGTTCGCTGACTTTGCACACCTTGTGAAGTTTCGACATAACTAGAACCTCTTATGAGTTACCTGGTTGCATAAAAAGACACTTTTATTGTACAAAGGAAAGAGTGAAATAACTCAGTAGTAAGGAAAATAAACCCATGCTTGAAATTGAACAAAAGTTTGAAGTAACATCATTTCAAGAACTTGAGAAGAAATTAGCTTTAAGAAATGTGCAGTTAGCAAAAGAAGAGTACGAAGTGGATCATTATCTAAATGCTCCCGATCGAGATTTTGCAAAGACTGGCGAAGCGTTTCGTATCCGAAGAATAGGTGATTCGAACTTTCTTACCTATAAGGGGCCAAAGCTAGATTCCAAAGTTAAAATGCGTGAAGAAATCGAAGTGCCCATCCCTGCGGGAGAGTTCGGGTTTCAGGATCACCTTAAAGTATTCCTAGCTTTGGGCTACAAGTTTGTTGCAAGGGTAAGCAAAAGAAGAAGAACCTATAGTTTAAACGTTGAGGGCTTTGACATCGCCTTCAGCCTTGATGAAGTGGAAACCCTCGGGCTACATGTAGAAGTTGAAATTGTGGCAGAAGAACAAGACTCTGCACGGGCGATTGCAGTAGTGCAAAAACTCTCAGAGGAATTGGGATTGAAACAAGTACAACCCAAATCCTACCTCAGGTTAGTTCTGGAGAAAATGAATGGCTGAGATGCAAACTGCGACCACAATTGAACAATTACGAACTCTCGTGTCTTGCGCCAAGAAATCGGGTAGCAAAATTGGATTTGTCCCTACTATGGGTGCCCTCCATGAAGGGCATATCAGCTTGGTCCACGAAGCTAAAAAGCACTGCGATTTTGTTGTGTTTTCAATCTTTGTCAACCCGATGCAGTTCGGCCCTAACGAAGATTTTCACCGCTATCCACGGCCTTTGCAGGATGACCTCAAACTTTGCACCGATGCCGGGGTGAACCTTGTCTTTATTCCTTCTGTCGAAGAAATGTATCCCACAGGTTTTTCAACTGTTGTAGAGGTGAATGGGCTTACCAACAACTTGTGTGGCAAAAGTAGGCCGGGCCATTTCAAAGGTGTTACCACGGTGGTAATGAAATTATTCGGCCAGGTACAACCCGATGCTGCCTATCTGGGCCAAAAAGATGCCCAGCAGGCATTGGTGATCAAAAGAATGGCTCGTGATCTTGATTTACCTATCGAAGTGGTGATTTGCCCAACACTAAGGGAAGCTGATGGCTTAGCGATGAGTTCGCGCAATCGCTATCTTTCAAACGAACAAAGGTCCGTTGCACCTTTGATCTACAAAGGTTTATGTTTATTAAAGGAAGATGTAGCTTTAAGAAAACATGAATCAAGTGCACAATATCGCCTAGATTTGTTAAAGCGACTTGAAGCCATACCAAATGGCGTGGTCGATTATGTAGAAATAGTGAATGCAGATTCGCTGGAAGTTCTGGAAAAAATGAACGGTATAGTTTTAATTGCTGTTGCATTAAAGTTGGGTAATACCAGATTGATTGATAACATAATTATAAATACCTCCGCCTGAAAAGGCCGTCATAATAAACGGGAATAAAATATGCCTCACCCCCTTTTTACTCCTGAAATAGAGCATTGCATCAGAAGCAATGACCCCGAAACCATGCGGGAATTTTCCGAAGCTTTGCACCCTGCAACCATTGCAGAGGCTTTGGATGGGAACTTCAAGGTTGAAGATACTTGGCGCTTTCTTCAAGAAACCCCGATCGACAACCAAGCCGAGATTTTTTCATACCTCCCCACCGAAGAACAAGTTCGACTAGTGAAGGGAGTGGGCAGGCCTCATATGGCAAAACTTATCGAGCGCATGTCGCATGATGATCGCGCTGCTCTTCTTAGGCACTTAGATCCTGCGGTAACCGAGGCCATTTTAAGGTTGATCGATGATGCAGAACGCAGAGATATCGCTTCTCTAGTAAATTTCCCCGAAGATACCGCGGGCGCTATCATGACCACAGATTATGCTTGGCTTCCCGCCAACATTACTGTGGAAGAATCTTTAGAGCGATTAAGATTGCAGGCCCCTGATCGCGAGACGATTTATTATGTTTATCTCGTTGATGAAAATCGCAGGCTGCAAGGTGTGGTTTCTTTAAGAACCCTAATCCTCGCCCCCAGAAAAGATATTCTTGCAGATATCATGGAAACCCAGATCGTTACTGTCAAAGTAACCGATCCCAAAGATAGGGTTGCCCAATCGATGGCGCGTTATGATCTTCTTGCCATCCCCGTCGTCGACAAGGAGGCCAAGCTGGTAGGTATTGTGACGCATGATGATGCAATGGATGCTGTGGTTTCTGCTGCGACTGAAGATGTGCATCGTATGGGTGGTATGGAACCCATGAAAGATAGCTACCTAGATGCAAGCTTCACTCTTGTTTGGCGAAAAAGATCTGTCTGGCTTTCTTGCTTGTTCCTTGCAGAATTATTCACCTTTACAGCATTGGCTTATTTTGAAGATGCCATTGCCCAAGTGGTGGTGTTGAGTTTATTTGTTCCCCTTTGCATTTCCACGGGTGGAAACTCTGGGTCGCAAGCAGCGACTTTGATCACCCGAGCCATGGCGCTTAATGAAGTGAACCGTAAGAACTGGTTTCGCATTTTCAAACATGAACTTCTAATGGGCCTAGCACTGGGCCTGACCCTTGGGGGCATTGGTTTCATCAGGGCTGCCCTAACCCCCGACCATATCCGCGGAAGTTCTCACCCTAGGCATGAATCCTTCAAGGTAAAGGTTGCACCAAGTACACCTTTGGCCCTTAATAAAGAGGGCATCTATGAGATCATCCCAGATACCGAACAAGTCATTCATAGCCATAAGTCCGAAAAAATCCGACTGCCTGAAGCTTCAAAATTAAAGGAACCCACCCTCCAAGATGGGCAGCTTGTTTACGAATTCCCCAAGGGTTGTTCGTTGATCACGCCCTCCGTTGATCGCTGGAAACTTGCAGCAGTGATTGGTTTTTCGGTGGCAGGAATATGCTTGTGGGGAACCGTGGTTGGTTCCATGTTACCACTTGTATTTGACCGCTTTGGTGTTGACCCGGGCATTGCATCAAGCCCTTTCGTTGCAACTTTTGTCGATGTTACAGGAATCGTTATTTACTTTTCCATCGCTGGAATCTTCCTAGGCGACTTGTTACATTAACCTCACAAATAGAAAAAAAGCCTTTGCAAGGATCACCCTGCAAAGGCTTTTTGTTTGCGTCTCACGCAGAATCAAGTAGTGCCTTTATGCTTTGGCAATATAGACCTGCGGGTATCCAGTGGATCGGATTGATAGCGCCATCCTACCACATGATCTTCATGATAAAGTTCCAAGATAAACCAAGCCAGTTGTTCCTCCTCGATGAAAGGGATCGCAACCACTCCATTTGCAGGCGAAGCCACAAACATGCCCATACTCTCGAGCTCCGCAACATCCTGATTGCATTTTGAGCTCGCAGTTTCAGAATCCATCTGGGCTTCTTGCTTTGCGATGAACGCAGATCGATCTGGGCGCCCTAGGCGCTGACCAATCTTGTTTAAACGGTGGTTGGCAAACTGCATTGCCAAGTAGTTTTCTCGCAGCGAGCGTATAACTTCAAGAAGGTAAGGCAGAGCTTTTATAGTTTGATCATAAGACCAAACTTGAATTAGCTGCTGCTTCCGTTTTTTTCCTGGATTGCGCTTCATGACTAGGCCCTCCCTAATGTTAAAGGAAGAGAGAACGGCCAGAACTTCCCTTTTGGGTACCGCCTCCTAGATTTTAAGCTTTAAGCTATTGATGTACCCCTGTTAGCCACCTAAGTTGGTGATCTACCAGAAATAGAACTTAAGCAGGGTTCCGGACCTGCACAAGCCTTGCATCTTTGCTTACACATAATCTTATTAGTCTGAGAGGAGAAAAAGTTCACATAAAAACGATATTTCTGATGGTTTTTTTAAAAATTATTCCGCCTGTACGCTGTAGTTTTGCAATAATAATATCATGTTTACCTCTATCAAACTCGGATCACCATTTGGCATAAGTGTTTACATCCATCCAGCCTTTTGGTTGCTACCTATTTTTTATCTCTTTTCGAATCTTAAAGAGGCATCTTTATTTCATAGTATTTTAGAAGTTCTGCTACTTTTTGCGGTTTTTTTCTGTGTCATCCTTCATGAATTTGGACATGCTTTTGCTGCCCGAATTTTTGGTATCCAAACCCGTGATATAACTATTTATCCCATGGGAGGAGTCGCACGCCTTGAAAGAATGAGTGAAGATCCTTTTGAAGAACTGGTGATCTCTCTCGCAGGGCCTGCAGTTAATTTGCTAATCTTTCTTCTGCTTTTACCCATCTGCTTTAATTTTTCTGCAGCTCCTTTTGATTTCGAAAATCTTACTCCCCCTAACTCTCTTTCAGGCAGCTTAAATCATTACTTGAAAATGCTCATGATTTCTAACCTCGGACTCTTAATTTTTAATCTACTTCCCATTTTCCCCATGGATGGCGGGCGGGTGCTCAGGGCTTTGCTTAACCTTGCGGTAGGCTTTTCCAATGCTACGGTAATTTCTGTAACCCTGGGCAATTTGGGCGCCATCTTTCTCGTCTTCCTTGGGCTCTTTTCCTCCAACTACATTCTTATTTTACTCGCATTCTTTGTCTTTATTGCAGGCAGGCAAGAACTCATGATGTTAAAGAATAAGCGCAACTTCCATGGAAACTTTACTTCCACACCTTCCGGAACCTCCAACCCCGCTAACTTCTCCGGATTGGCCTGGGATCCACAACGAAAAATCTGGGTCCAGTTTGGCGCTGGCAACACACCCCCTTTTTCTAACAACCCAGAATAACCAGCATAACCCCTACAACCTTCACCTTCTTCGTCCTGCTTTTTCCTCTCCCTCTTTTTCTACGCTTAGACAAGCCCTGACTGTGCCGATCTTCTAGATACGATAGTATTTCGGCATGGATTGCCGGAGCTTTTGGGAGGCAGGATGTCTGAACCTTTAAGAAAAGAAATTAAATCCGCTCTAAATAAAGTCTCACAGGCCTTTGCTGCCTTGGGAGATTTTACTACCTTTTCTGCTCTTTCCATTGCAACCATTATTAAAAAACCCTCAGCCGGTACCATGATTCCCATTTGCTTCAGAGTTGGTGTGCAAAGCGTTCCCGTGGTTGCTATTACCGGTATGTTCATTGGTATGGTGATGGCTATCCAAGTTTTTTCCCAGTTTCAATCATTAGGTATGGCTACCCAAATCGGACAGATCATCAATGTTTCCGTGATCAAAGAACTTGGCCCGGTGCTTGCTGCAACAATGCTTGCAGGAAGAATTGGCAGTTCGATGGCTGCGGAGTTGGCGACCATGCGGGTCACTGAACAAGTAGATGCTTTGATTTGTCTGGGCGTTAATCCATTGCATTATCTGGTTTTACCCAGGGTACTTGCATGCGTATTATTGATTCCCATATTAACGGTATTGGCAAATTTCATGGGAGTATTTGGGGGCAGCATGGTCTGCACGGAGATATTCAAGGTAGACCCATATCACTACTGGCAAAATTCGCGCGGACATATTCAAATTTGGGATCTCTCGGTTGGCTTGATCAAACCCATTTTCTTCGGGGCTGCAATCTCTCTTATTTCTTGCCATCGCGGCATGAATTCGCGAGCAGGTGCTGAAGGCGTTGGCAAAGCTGCAACCTCGGCATTCGTCTGGTCGTTTATGTCGATATTGGTGCTCGACTTTTTCTTGGCGCTTTTCTTCAATAACTTACATCAAGCCATTTGGCCTGATAATTCCATTAAAACATTTGGACCCAAATAAGGATCGTGCTGCGAATGGATTCTTCCTCCTCCAATCCGAATTTCCTCTCCTTGCAAAATGCAGGCATGGCATTTAATGGCGTGGATATTCTCCGAAACATCAACTTTAATATTCCCAAAGGACAGACTCTTGTGGTGATTGGGGAAAGCGGTTGTGGCAAAACAGTGCTCCTTAAACTTTTGATTTCACTGCTTCAGGCTTCAACAGGAAAAGTTCTTTTTGACGGCCAAGACTGGTGCGCCCTTGATGAAAAACGCACAAATGAACAACGGCTTCGATTCGGATTTTTATTCCAAGGCGCTGCCCTTTTTGACAGCCTTACTGTCTTTGATAATGTCGCATTTGGTTTAAGGGCTCATTCCAATTATAATGAAAAAGAAATCGAAAAGCTCGTACTGATGCGGGTCAAAGAAGTTGGCATGAAGGAAAGTGTTCTAGAAAAAAAACCTGCGGAACTTTCAGGTGGCATGAAAAAAAGAATAGGCCTTGCAAGGGCCCTTATCCTTAAACCTGAAGTCATGCTTTATGATGAACCTACTACCGGATTAGATCCCATCATGACCGATGTTATCAATGATCTGATTCTGCAAACACGCAAAAATATGCCTGTTACTAGCATTGTGGTTACACATGAAATGCGTACCGTCCACAAGGTTGCAGACCGGGTAATCATGTTTTATCCGCTCGCCAGATTGAAACCTAATGAACCACAATTGATTTTTGATGGCACGACAGATGAACTTTTTAAGACCCCTGATCTCCGCGTGCAACAGTTCATTCATGGCGAAGCCAAGGAACGCACGTTAGAATCTGAAAACCATGAGCATAGGGATGAAATATCATGAGCAATCAGACAATGAAAGTACAGATTGGACTTTTGGTGCTAGGTGGATTCCTTTTGCTGGGAACGCTCGTCATTATGTTTGGCAGTATCCCTGGATTATTTAAATCGGTAAATCAATATCAGGTTAGTTTCAATGATGCGCCCGGGATTTCTGCAGGGGCCCCCGTTAGAAGATCCGGGGTTCGTATTGGGCAAGTCTCACACATCACCCTTGATGATAAAAACGGCCAAGTTATTGTTTATCTTACCATCGAACGATCGTACAAAATCCGTAAATATGAACAACCTACTTTAGTGACAGGGCTTTTAGGGAACGATAGCAGCATCGATTTAATTCCCAAAGATGATGACATGATAGATCCTAATCGCGAGGAAGTCGCACTTGGAACAACGATTGAAGGGGTTCGAGCTGCGAATGTTGCAAGCCTTTTAAACCGGGCGTCCGATATCGTTCCTAGTACACAAGAAACACTTAATGAGATGAGCAAGTCAATTCAAAAGCTCGAAAAAATCGCCCCAAAAGTAGAGGAAGCTCTAAAGGAATTCACTAACACTGCAAAGAAAATTCAAGATGTAGTTCCCGAAGTCAAAAAAACTCTGGACGAGTACAGTGCTGTTGCAAGGCAGTATAACCGCATTGGCGAGCGAGTCGACTTGTTGATTCAAGCGAACCAAGACAAAATTGTAAAAATTATTGAAGTAGCTGCAGATGATTTAAACAAACTGGGAAACATCTTAAATGATGAAAATCAAAAACAAGTGAGTTCAATCCTTAAGAATGTACGCAAAGGCACCGAAGACATCGACCAACTTGCCAAGAATACAGACGAAATGATGAAGGAATTAAAATCATTGGTGAAAAAAGTCAACGACCAATTCTCCGTGGTTGAAGAAATGATCAATGATATTTCCGTATTGATCAAGCCTTTTGCAAATAGAAGCGAATCGCTGGCAAAGAACATTGACGAAATTCTTGAGAAAAGCGTTTTCACTATTTCAGATATACGAGAACTTGTAAGAGTTATTGGCCAAGCAGATGGCACAATCAAAAGGTTTTTAACCGACCCAGGGATTTACAACAATCTGGATAACGCTATCGGCGCAGTAACCCGCATGACACCAAAGATTGAACGCGTTTTAAAGGATGTTGAAATTTTCACAGATAAGATTGCAAGGCATCCGGAATCAATCGGGCTGGGTGGAGTGGTCAGGCCTGGTAGCGGGTTGAAAGATAACCCCCCTAGTGCCAACCCCTATATTCTTCCTAACAAATAACCTACTTCCCTGGTTTTTTGAAAACGGAAGCATCAACCTTTTCCAGGATTGTATAAGAGATGTTTTTATTCTCCACGAATTTGTTGCCCCCGAGAAAATGCGTTTCTTTTGTTGCAAACTTGACAGCCCCAAAAGTTTGATAGTCTGAATATTGCACTCCCTTGAGTATCTCGACCCCCGCTTGCTTTGCTTTTCGTTCCGCCTTGGTTAGAAGATTGGTTTCCTTATCAAAATACAATGAGACTTCGGACCCACCTGCAAGAGAAACCTTAACTCCCATGACCGATTTATTCATAAGTTTAGATTCCCCCAGCGAGGTCAGTGTCGAACTGGGCTCCAAAAGAGATACAAGATTAGTTACTTGAAGGAAATAAGATTCTTCCTTGAGTTCCACGATTTTTTCCTTCGATAGATCGATAGGAAATCCACTTGCAATGCTCCACCCGGCTTCCCCCTCCAGGCACATAAGAAGATTTTCCTTGGTATCAAGCTTTATATCTAGTTTGATTTTCCCGGGCAAAGCAGCAATCAATTCATCGGTAAAGTTTTGAGCTTGGCCAAAAAAAATGGTTCCAGAACTAGTGCGCTTGAATTGCTGAGCCTTGGTAAGCGCTTCTTTGCCCCCTTGGGCTTCAACAGCTTTCTTGATGATTTCCTGTACATCCTGTTGCGCAAAAACTACTGAGTTTAAAAACAGGGTTGCGCTAAATAGAACAGTTGCTGCAATCTTTAAATTAGCCATGATTTCTTTCTTTCTATCGAGTATTCTGTAACGCATCATCGTGTTAAAAACTTAGCATAAATCGTACCTTTACTTGTAGCCCAATTTAAGGATTATTAAAAGTGATGAAATCAAGCGTAACCATAAGCCTTGTAAATGAAGCGCGGGGTGGGCCATTTGTTTATTGGGCAGATGTTCAAGGAGCTTGCAAAGAAGCCAAAACTCTTGGATTTACAGGCATCGAAATATTCGCACCAGGGCCAGAAGCCTTGGCTAAATCTGAAGCTGCGAAAATCGCTACCGATCATGGCTTAAAAATTGCAGCTTTAGGAACCGGAGGCGGGTGGGTCCTCCATAAATGGACTTTAACTTCTCCAGATGAAAAAATCCGCAACCAAGCCAAAGATTTTATCGCACGCATGATAGAAGCTGGCGCACCCCACGGAGCACCAGCAATTATTGGTTCGCTTCAAGGCAGGCATTGCGAATCAGTGGATCAGGTTCAGGCCCATGCTTATCTAGAGGAAGCATTGGTATACCTTTCGCAAAAAGCAAAAAGTGTGGGAACAATTTTACTTTTTGAACCTCTCAACCGTTATGAATCCAATCTAATTCGAACAGTTGAAGAAGGAATGTCATTAATTTCCAAGGTGGGACAAAGTGATTCCCTTAAGCTTTTATGTGATTTGTTTCACATGAACATTGAAGAAACAAACATTGCTGACTCACTCAGAAAATGTTGGGCAATGATCGGGCATGTGCACCTTGCAGACTCCAACCGAAAACCTGCGGGGTTGGGCCACACTGATTTTAAACCTATCGCAGGGGTCTTAAAAGAAATTAACTACCAAGGGTTTGTATCAGCAGAGGCATTGCCTTGGCCCGATTCTTCCAAGGCTGCGAATCACACCATCGATTGTTTTAATCGTTACTTTAAAAGTTGATCAGGTTTTTTATCTACAGGCTTTGGTGCAGGCAAGGGCTTAGTATTTAATGCTGGGATTGATTTCTCTTCTAAAGCCTTGCCTCCCATTTCTTTTTCAGACTTGGTTGCTGGTGCCCATTTTCCATCCACCCCAAGGTATTTCTGGTCACCGATTGGCGAACATTGGTGTTTGCATGGCAGCATGATCAATTGTTCCAAAGCTTCCGAACTATTGATCCATTCAGTAGAAACTTTTTCTCCTGCGATCTGAAAAAGATCATCTGTTTGCAATAAATTTGCGATATCCACCACAGATATCCACATGACCCCTAAAACTTGAAGATACTGCACAACGCTTGCTGAAAGAATGTTCTGGGCGTTAACCACATCTGCAAAAGTAAGGGTATCGCTATCAGCCACTTTAATATCCGAATGAAATCTTTCAAACAAACCACGATAGGTTCGAATCTGATCAGGAAGTATTTGATCACGATAATATCCAAGCAAAACCCTGCTGTTTTCATAGCGTTCAAAAGCTTCCGCAAGATCTGAAGTGAGTTGATTGCGGGCTTTATGCTTAGCTTCAGAAGCTGAAACCATCTGACTTTCTGCCTGCAATATATTTCCCTGATTACGATTCCAGATGGGCACAGGCATGCCAACCTGCACAGAAGGCGACAACGGATAGGGTGGTGCGGTAAAATCTTTTTGCATCAGTATTCGCACTGTCACATCTGGAATTGGAGTTATCTGAGCAAGCTTTAATAATGCCTGAGCCTTTAACAAATCAAATTCTGCTGTTGCTACACTAGTATGCAACAAGGTAACCCGCTTGACACACTCATCATATTTATAAACCGGAATAGGAATATTAATATTACCTGCAAGTTGAGAAAGCGGAAGGCCTGGTACACCCATGGCTGCAGTCAACTGTTTCCAAGCACTGGTATAACGATTTCTAGCTTGAACAAGCTGCCCATACGCTTGCAATGCCAGCACTCGAATTTGAAATGGTTCGTAAGGTGCTGCAAACCCACCTTTATTAACTTGCTCGATTATTGTTTCGTACACCTCACCAGAAAGATTCGCCAAGGCTTTCGATACTCGAATATTCTGATCCGCAACTAAAACTGCAAAGTACCCATTGCGTACTTCTCTAGAAAGATCTGTTTCAGCTTTTCGCAGCGAAAGTTCAGTGATTCGAACATCCATCAAAGCAGCCTGCCTTGCAGTAGGCAACTTGCTTGCAGTAACAATGGTTTGCTGAATATAACCACCCTGGTATCCTGCAGTGCCCATGGTTTGCATGGTATCACCTTCGTAACCAAAATCCGGGTTAGGATAAAGGCCTGCTTGAATAGCTGCGCCTCTTGCTGCTGCAACTGCTGCAACTGCCTGTTTGATTTTTGGACTTGAGGTAAGTGCAATTTTCTGCAGATCTGAAAGGGAGTAAGGTTTACCATCGGGCCCTAATGCCAATTCTGGTTCCGGAGACATAACAGGAAGGGGGGGATACAGCTTGGCGAGAATTTCTTTTCTCTGAGCCATATTTTCTTTGGTGAATTTAGGAAGTTTTATAGGTGATTCTTGAGCACCCGGAAGGTCGGCGGGTACAACTAAACGATCTTTTGAGGAATTCGGACCTGCTTCGTATCTAGCAAATTCCAAACTTCCATCAATTTTATTATCAACTGCTTTTTCTTTGTTAGACTTAATTTCTGGGTTCGCTTTAGGCATCTCAGATTTTTTTTCGAAATGAGTCAGCGGCTCTAAATCGATCACTTCTTTCGAGCGTTCGCAAATCGAATGATCCATCAATTCATGTACATTATAAAGGCAACCCGAGCCCGCTAGAATAAACAAGCAAAGGAAGAGACTTCGAAATATCGCTAAAGCCTTCAGCATAAAAAACCTGAAAGGAAATAATCCAACGCAAAAGATACATAAGATATATCGGTTAAAAGGGCTTAAGAACTGAATGATTTGAAAAACTAATTAAATTGGGTAAAGATGGGAAGTCTGGGTTTGAGTTTGGAGAAACTGGAGAAGCAAACTTATTTGGTCATAGACCAAAGTATGGACGAAAACTCTCCCGAAGTTGATTCCAGACCTTCTAAAGATTTTCGGATCAATTTAAGCGAGGGGCTATCAATTAGCTTCCCTTGACCATGTTTTTCGATCAAAGGGGTCAGAGTTTTAATTGCGTGCCCAAAAGATTTAGCCTCAAAATGCTGCAGTGCTGTCTCGTAAAGGGTTTTATTTTCTTGCCATTCACTGCTTGCGGATAAATCCTTACATTCAAAAATTTCCACAGGCAAAGAAACGCCCGGGAACATCGCCTGCCCTAATCTTCGTGTGGGATAATTTTCTGGAAGTTTTGCTTTAGAAGCTGCACTGATAACCAAAGGCAAACCCAGTAATTTGGTGGAAGCTTCTAATCGGCTTGCAAGATTTACGGTAAGGCCCATAGGCCCGTATTTAAATTTTCTTTTGCTCCCCGTATTCCCAACCAATGCAACACCGGTATTAATACCAATTCCCAGTCCGATGGGGAAATCACCCAGCAGATGGCTCCATTTTTTACAGACATCAGGGAACCCCTTTTGCATTGCAAGTGCAGCTTTACAAGCCCTCTCCACATGATCTGGTTGTTCAACAGGGGCATTCCACATTGCAAGAATTCCATCTCCTGCATAATCAACAATAACGCCACCTTCAATTTGAATTTGTTCGCTAAGATGCTCCATGATATCTTGAAGAAGCATGCAAATATCAGCGGGCTTTAGAATGTTAGAAAGGGCGGTAAACCCTCGCATATCAGAAAACATTGCGGTTATTTCCTGCTCTTTTCCAGCTAATAAGTTGGGGTTTCTATCCAATTCTTTAGCTAACTCAGAGCAAAAGAATTGTTCGAATTGAGCCTTGGATTTAGTAGCCTTATCCCGAACAATCCCTGCCCCCACAGTACTTGCAAGCATTTGCACCAATTGCGCATCGAGGCTTGTGATCCCACCTTTTGCAATAATATTTTTGCTGCGTGCGCCATACAGTGCACCAATGATATTGTCATGAAAATCCAAAATAGGCGAAATGACTGCCGCCTCAAGGTTTACCAAAGACTGACCTTTTTCTTCAAGGTTGGATAAATCCTGATAGAAGGTTTTCTTTTGCTCCACCACATTTTTAACCAGCGTTGTGCTGTAGCGAACTGAAACATTTTCATTAGAGGTATAACATCCGGAAATAACCCACTTATCATTTGTAAGCAGCAGAACCATACCAATATCAAGGTCCGCCATTTCTACAAGCTGCTTGGCTATCTGATTGTTGTAATGCTCCCCCACAGATAATTCAGCTTGCAATTTATTAATATTTTCGAGTGCCTTGAGAATTTTACCAATGACTACGGGGGCAGATTGATTTTCTAAATTTATGGGGTTGGATTGATTATCAAGGAAACGCGAATTAGAAGGGAATTCAAAATTGATGACGGGGGGAGATTTCTGAATTTCTGGTTTGTTGGGGGAATAAAAGACGGTGGTGGCTTTTTTTTCTCTGCTGAAAAAATCTGAAGGATTACCATGGTTTCCAGACTGGATAAAAATACTGGTACCGCCAATAACAAAATGATTGGGGGTTGAAAACTCAGCAGTAGACCCGGGAGGCAAGCTTTTGCCATCTTCAAAAACAATGGTATTTCCCGAACTGATATTACTGAGCAGGAAATTACCACCCTGCCCAGCTTCAATACAAAAATGCGTACGGGAAACAGAAGGGTCTTTTATAATCAGGGCATTTCCCGCACCTGAAGGCGCTCGGCCTCCAAACAATTTACCTTCCAAATGCTCGAATGAAGCATCTTGAGTGGTGTTTTTTATCTGGATTTTGAACATGACAGAACACCTTTAGATCCTTGAGAACCCCTGCTTATCAAACAAGAGGAGTACGATGAAAATGCACATGCAGCCATTTCCCGTCCTTGCATTCCCAAACTCTGGTTTCCGCAGATGCTGCAGTTATGGGGGATCCATTTGCATTCAATTTTTGCACCAATCGTACATAAGCAATCACTGCCATATCGCCCTTATGATGTACCACAGGGTGGCACATCGTGGTTTGCACTTTGGTTTTAGAAGACCCTAGATCAAAATAATATTTGTGAAAATCGAGGCCTTCAACCACCTGCCCTGGTGCTTCAGGTTCGATCGCTGTGATTTTTGCATCACACAGATTTTTGTAGGTTTTCCAGTCAGCGTTAGCGATGCTATCCAAAAGCTTCTGGTTCAATGCAATCAATTCGTCAGCAATTTTACTTTCGTTCATCAAAATCTCCTTTTAGTTATCTTTACATCTACAGACCAAAAACACCAGTTTTTAATTGGGCGAATAACAATCCCAGTTCCTTGATTTGAAAATGTGCATTCAATCCGCTTGGATTGGGTAGCACCCAAAGCTTAGAGCCGTAAATTTTATCTTCTTGAAGCCCCAATTTAGCCTTGGGTTTCTTGAATGCAGTACGATAAGTGGTGATGCCAAGAATTGCAACAGCTTCCGGCTTATACCTTGCTATTTTTTCTGCAAGTAACTCTGCCCCTTTTAGAAGTTCGTTATCCCCGACTTCATCAGCTCGGGCAGTTGCACGGTTCACCAGGTTCGTAATACCGAGATTATCAATCAAAAGAAGGTGTTGTTCAAAGGGGGAATAAAGTCGAAGGGTAAAGCCCCCTGCAAATAGTGCGGGCCAGAACCTGTTTCCTGGCCTGCCAAAATGTTTTTCAATTGCAGCGGTATACAAACCCGGATTGATTCCACAAAACAACAGCTTGATTCCTGGCGCTATGACATCAGGAATTTGTTTGTTGACAGCAAGTGCAATTTGCTCTTTGGAGGGCATCCAAAATCCGAAGGGCTTCTCCATTTCAAATCCCAAAGAATTAGGGAAGTGGGGTGGGTGTAAAGTAATCCGTTCCTTCAATTGGAAGGTTGAACATGGTAGTTTTTCCCATGATGGATTCAGATTCGCCCAGAATGAGGAAACCGGTGTCCTTGATTGCGCCTCGGAGTTTCTGAAAAATCCCCGTGATGACTTCAGGGGCGAAATAAATAAGAGCATTTCGAAGAAGAATAATATCGAATGGGCCACCAAGTGCATAGAATCCTTCCAGCAAATTGACCTGCTGAAACTTAATTTTTTGGCGCAAGCCATAACGAATTTGATACTGATTGTCCGGGGTTTCGAGAAAATATTTTTCTTTAAGGTCAGTGGAAAGCCCGCGAATGACTTCAAATCTGGAGTAGATTCCAGATCGCGCCTTGGTAAGCGCATTTTCAGAAACATCTGTCGCAAGAAGGGTGATGTTCCAATTTTCCAGTTGCGGAAAATCCTGCATCAGCAGCATCATGATTGAATAAGGTTCCTGGCCTGTGGAACAACATGCGCACCAAATTTTAATGGTGTGGGAATAAACATTTTCGTTGATCAATTTTGGAATGATGTTTTTCCTCAAATTGTCAAAGACTCTGGGGCCCCTGAAAAAACTCGTTTCCTGGATGGTCATGTTCTCCACAACCAGATTCCCCAAGGCAGAATAAGGATTGATTTTTATTTCCCTTGCAAGCTCATTTACATTCGCAATTTTCTGAGCTTCACAAACCGGATTTAACCTATTTTCAATCAAATATTCCTTACCATCGCCCAAATCATGGCCAAGCTTGATTTTGAGAAAATCAACAAAAATACGATAGTTTTCCTGGGTAATACCTGCGCTATCAAATTGCATTTAATGATCCAGATATTCAAATTTTAAAGAGTTTATTTTTGATTCAATCGAACCATGATTGCTGACGAAAGATCATGAATGGAAAGTGCTTCTTCTGCCAATCCTTCTTTATAAACACTGCCTGGCATTCCCCAAACAACGCTGGTGGCCTGATCTTGAACCAGAATTTTTCCACCCGCTTTATGAATTACCTTGCACCCCTCAAGGCCATCCTGCCCCATACCTGTTAAAATAACCGTCAGAGCAGAGGCTCCATAAATTTTAGCAACCGACCGTAACATCGGATCAACTGCGGGCCTGCAATAATTTTCTGGGGGGGTCTGATTTAATCGCACTTTATTTCCTGCTAGGCATGGTTCTAGCACCATGTGATAATCCCCGGGGGCAAGCAAAAACTTTCCTGCAACAAGGGTATCCCCATCTACGGCTTCGGTAACAGGATGCCTGGTTTGGCTGTTTAAATGGTCGGCCAGGCTTTTGGTAAAACCTGCTGGCATATGTTGGGTGATGACCGCGGGAACTGGTAAAGGTGGCAGTGCCATCAGCAATACTTTAAGAGCTTCTGGGCCGCCCGCAGACACTCCAATTGCTAAGATTTTAGGCGTGACGGATTTTATACTTTCTTTGAGTACTTTTTTTGCAGCTTGAGGCAAATTATAAACCCCACTGCTGGACTGGTTCTTTTTAAAAACAGCTTTCAGGCGAGGCAACAACTCTTTTTTCAACAGTTCAATGGTTTCTTCTGCTGACCCTGTGGAAGGTTTGCAGAAATAATCATCCGCACCCAGGGAAATTGCATCAAGGGTAATAAGGCTGCCTTTTTGCACCAAAGAACTAAACATAACGACAGGTAATTCGGGATTTTTCTTTTTAAGTTCAGCGAGAACCTCAAGCCCATTCATCCTCGGCATATCCACATCAAGAATCACCAGGTCTGGATTTAATTTTAAAGCCAGCTCTAGTCCTTCTTTGCCATCAGAACCTGCACCCACTAGGGAAAAATCCGGATCAGATAAAAGCACTGTTTTTAATGTTCTGCGTACTACTGAAGAATCATCAACAATGAGCACACGAATTAAAGGCATCATTTATTCCACTAATACAAGAATGTTAATTGCCAACATATAATTGATGGCAATTAACATTATAGGTTTAATAACAGCCATTACCAAAAAATTCATTAAAGCTTTATCAATCCTTATTCAGCAAAGATTACAAAGCCTTGGTTTGAAATGTTTTTACCAATTGCTCCAACTCCGTGGCCATCGAATCTAAGCCCATTGCAGCTTTCTCTAACTCCGTTGCACCCTTAGAAGTGCTCTGGGCAGCTTCGGCAAGCCCTGTAATATTCTTGGCAATTTCGGTACTGCCGGTTGCTGCATCCGCAACATTTCTGGTTATCTCTCTCGTAGTAGCTGCCTGCTCTTCCACCGCTCCAGCAATCGTATTTTGAATCTCATAAATTTTGCTAATGATATTTCGGGTCTTCTCGTTGGCGCTTACTGCTTCCCGGGTATCCGACTGAATCCCTTCAATTTTGGTTCGAATATCTTCAGTCGCCTTGGATGTTTCCTTGGCAAGTTCTTTTACTTCGCTAGCTACCACTGCAAAACCTTTGCCAAACTCGCCTGCTCGGGCAGCTTCGATACTCGCATTTAATGCAAGCAGATTCGTCTGCTCTGCAATCGAAGTGATAACTTTAATTACATTACCAATAATATTGCTATTTTCGCCCAACCTAAGCACTGCCTTATTTCCAGTTTCTGCAATGGTAACCGCTTCGTTTGCAACCTGAGCTGCTTGCTGCGCCTGCTTGGCGATTTCCCTGATGGTTGCGCCCATTTCCTCGGCTGCCCCTGCAACTGATTGAATATTTACACTAACTTCCTCGGCGGCGGTAGCAATGGCATTGGCTTGGGCAGAAGTTTCGGTTGCATTGGAAACCATACTCCGACTGACCTGCCTTTGGTTGGTAGAGGAATGGATCAATTTTTGAGCATTGACTGAAATTAAAACGATGGCATTATTCATACCCGAAACCGCTTTGGAAAGGGATTGCGACATTGCTCCCAATTCTCCCTGCCCTAGGACATCAACGACTGAGGCAAGATCGCCCTTGGCAAGTTTATCGAGCCTTGCACTGCTGGTGCGAATAGGCACGGTAATCCCCTTGCCAATATACCAAACAAGAGCAAATGATACTGAAAGTGCAAGTGCCGAAAGCAATATCGAATAAAACCTATCGTACTTAAACTTCGCTATTCTTTTGTTAAGTAATTCTTCAAGTTCAATAGAGCAGACATCCCAGAGGGTGAATGAATCCTCAAGGCAATCATTGCCCGCCTCCAGAATTTTTGGGTCGGCTTTGTTCAGTTGCTCGGGGCTGAGGCCAGAAAGCAATTTCACAAAGTTTTCTGTATTTTTCTTAAGCTTTTCGGTGGGGGCAGGTAGATTTTTTTGCAGGGATTCTGACTTCCCATAAAAATTATTATCTTCATTCAATGAAGTTTCAATACTTGTAAAAATTCTATCTAAATCACTCTGTGAAAAAAGAGTTAACTGAGCAGTCATTGCTGTTTTATCATCTTCATTCTTGGAACCGCTTTTAACATTTGCACCGTAGAGCGAAAGCAAAGTAGAAATTCTTTCTTGCGCTTGTGGTAAAGCAACCAAGCTAACATCCATCAGATAAAATGAATCCAAATCCGGATCTAAAATAAGATTGGAGGTATCGCCCAAATGGATGATCATGGTGCGAATTATTTTAATTAGGTTATCATGTTCAGCCTTGCAAACATCCACCGACAATGTCTGCCAAGACTTTCGTAGTTGATCCCATTTTTTAGCAAGATTATCAATCTTAGCATCATCTCTTTTTCTCTTGGCAAGGCCATCCTGGGTGAACTGCAAAACCGAGGCTAGTTCCTTATCCATACCTTCCAATGTTCGTAGTGCAGAATCTAATACCCCTTGCTCTTTGGTAACAATTGCATTCGAAGCAACATCGCCGAGGAGAACTGTAACTGAAGCATTTTTGTGAATCAAAAGCGCTTTCAAGATTTTTTCCAGTGGCCTCTGGTAGATGTTCCCTTGCTTTTCAAGTTCTGCAAAATCAATCCGGTCCTGTATTCCATCGATTGCAAAATACAAAAGAACAGAAATTGGAAGTAAAAAACTGGCAGAAATTAGAAGAAGCCTTTGCAGAATACTCATGATAATCCCTCGCTTTATCTTTCGTTATTTTTCAGGGTCGAACCCTATTTTTTTTCTGTTGAAATCCTACGCCTTTATCTGGAAAGTTTTTACGATTGTTTCCAACTCAGAAGCCATGGCATCCAATCCCAATGCTGCTGTTTCTAATTCAGTTGCGCCCTTGGAAGTACTTCGGGCAGCTTCTGCTAGCCCCGAAATATTCTTGGCGATTTCCGAACTGCCCGTGGCTGCATCCGCTGCATTTCTGGTGATCTCTCTCGTAGTAGCAGCTTGCTCTTCCACCGCTCCCGCAATCGTACTTTGAATCTCATGAATTTTGCTGATGATATTTCGGGTCTTCTCGTTGGAACTTACCGCTTCCCGGGTGTCTGATTGAATCCCCTCTATTTTCGTTCGAATATCTTCCGTCGCCTTGGCTGTTTCCTTGGCAAGTTCTTTTACTTCGCTAGCTACCACTGCAAAACCTTTGCCAAACTCGCCTGCTCGGGCAGCTTCGATACTCGCATTTAATGCCAGCAGATTCGTCTGCTCTGCAATCGAGGTGATAACTTTAATTACATTGCCAATGATATTACTATTTTCGCCCAACCTGAGAACCGCCTTGTTACCTGTTTCAGCAATGCTAACTGCTTCGTTTGCAACCTGGGCTGCTTGCTGCGATTGTTTCGCTATTTCTCGGATTGTTGCGCCTATTTCCTCTGCTGCGCTTGCAACGGATTGAATATTCACACTGACTTCTTCTGCAGCACTTGCAATAGCATTCGCTTGGGCAGAAGTTTCGGTCGCATTGGCAACCATGCTCTTGCTAACCAATTTCTGATTATTAGAAGATGTGATCAATTTTTTAGAATTGCCTGATATTTGAATAAACGAATTATTTAACCCTCGTCCTATGTACCAAACAAGAAAGAAAGAAATAACCAAGGCCAATGCTGAAAGCATTAAAGAAGAAAGCCTATCATTCTGAAACTTGAGAATTCTCAATTCCAACAACACTTGAAGTTCCGCAGAGCAGGTATCCCAAAGGCCAAAAGAATCTTCCAGAGCTTCATTGCTTGCTTCTAGAATTTTTGGGTCACCTTTATTAAGTTGTTCCGCCTTAAGTGATAAAAGAAGCTTGGTAAAGTTACCCGTAGACTTCTTAAATTTCTCCAAAGGCACACTGATGTTCTTTTGCAAAGACTCCGACTTACCGTAAAAATTATTGTCTTCATTAAGTGCGGTATCGATGCTCGAGAAAATCCTATCCAAATCACTTTGTTGGAATAGGGCGTTTTGGATCGCAAGAGCTAACTTGTCCTCCTGATCATTTGCACCATTTTTAATCAGAGAATTATAGATGGTAACCAAAGTTGAAATTCGTTCTTGGGCACTAGGCAACGCAACAACGCTTACATCCATCAAGTAAAAGGAATCCAGATCCGGATCAAGAATAAGATTGGAGGTATCGCCCAAATGAGTAATCATCATACGAACAATCTTGATCAGATTATCATGCTCGTTTTTGCAAGCCCCGGGGGTCATAGTCTGCCAAAACTTCCTGCATTGATCCCATTTTCGCGAGAAATTATCAATCTTAGCTTCTTCTCTTTTTCTCTTAGCAAGGCCATCCTGGGTGAATTGCAAAATGGTGCCAAAAGATTTTTCAAGTACTTCAAGATTTCGAATAGCAGAATCCAAGCTTACCTCTTCCTTGGTTGCAGTTGTTAAGGCAGTAGGATCACCCTCAAGAACTGAAAGGGCAGCAGTCTTATGAACCAGCAAGGAGCGAAGTATTTTCTCCAGTGGTCTTTGAAAGCTATTCCCTTGTATTTCAAGGACTGCAAAATTAATCCGATCCTGAATGCCATCGACTGTGAAATAGAGCAACACAGAAATCGGGAGCAGAAAACTTGCAGAAATAAGAAGAAGCCTTTGCAGAATGCTCATACTACAATCTCACTTTGTTTTTCTTTAAGAGACAAAGATTTATCCTCAAGGATTTGCTCAATGTCCAAAATATGTAATAACTTGTTTTCAACCTTGTAGGTGCCAGTGATGAATCGCCTAATTTCCATGGGGAGTGTTTCAGGCGGGATTTCAAAATCATCCTTTTGCACCACAACAACATCTGCCACCGAATCAACTTGCAAACTGTAAAATTCATCTCGAAGCTTAAGAATTATATTCATGCAAAACTTGGCCTCCATGGTAGGCAAACCAAGTTGTTGGCGCATCCTAACCGCAAGGACAATATTGCCTCGAAGATTAATAAGCCCGTTAAACGCCAAGGAAGCCAAAGGCACTTGAGTTACTTCAAGAGGGCGCAGTATTTCCTGCACATCCTCAATGAGAATTCCAAATAGTTTACCATCAATGGTAAAGGTGGCGTAAGAAAGTTCCTTGCTCAAGAAACGACCTCCGATTTTTTAACTATATGGGCTAAAAGCACTCCAAGGTCAACAAATTCGGTGATTTTCCCGCTAACAACCCCTGTTTTTTTAATTCCCTGCCCCGTACTATCACCATTGATTTTTATCGATTCATAAACAGTATCGAGAATTTTCTCAACTGCCAGGCCCACGTACTTTCCCGCAATCTTATGAACGACGACCTGAATTTTTTGGGTTGTATCCTGGATCTCTACGCTACTTTTGATACCCAAAATATTTCCCAGATTGTAGATTGGTATGATGCCTTCCCGATATTGAACCAAATGCATTTCGCCTGTCTTTTCCAATTGATTAGGTCTGAATTCTTCCAGTCTGACCACTTGCTCTAAGGGAATTGCAATCTGGCTTTCGCCCCCGGCACAGACCAAAAGAAGTCCCTCGCCTGCAGTTTGTTTATCAGCCTGAATTTCATCTTGTAATGAAAGATCTTTGATACCAAGATCGCGGATTTTTGGCAGAACTCTGCCCAACCTAGCAACCCCGGAAACATCAAGGATAAGTTGTACCAACCCATCGCCCATGATGGTCACCCCAGCAAAACAACCAACGCTTTTCAGCCTTGAAGGAAGAGGCTTAACCACAATTTCATTGGTATCCTTGACGGAATCCACCAAGAGGCCAAACTGCCGATCTTCCGCTTGCAAAATTACCAAATGATTGGGTTGCGATTGAGTCTCAGACTTTCCTTTGATTTGTAAAAGTTCAGCAAGGTTAATCAAGGGAATTAGTTTGCCACGAAATCTGAATACGGGAGTCTCATGCACATACTCGATGCCACCAATTTTACTATCATCCTTAATCCTGAGTAATTCGGTGATATGGGTTTGTGGGATGGTAAAACTTTGGCCTGCAGCGGTAATGCTAAGAGCCTTGATAATAGCAAGAGTAAGAGGAATACGCAGGTGGATCGTTGTGCCTTTATTCACTTCGCTTTGAATATCAATCATGCCACCAATTTTTTCGATGTTGTTTTTTACAACATCCATGCCAACGCCTCTGCCTGAAACGCTGGTGATTTTTTCTGCAGTCGAAAATCCGGGAAG